>JAQGKC010000299.1 GCA_028290305.1 Bradyrhizobium sp. | reverse complement strand
GATCGTCCCGCGAACTTCCCGCGTCGCTTCGTGGCTCTGACTTCGCAGCCATGACAGCACGAGAATTGACGCGATGGCGCCCATTACGACCGCGGCTATCGAAATGATGATACTGCCCGTACGCACGTTCGCGTACCTCCACGTTTCCTCACCGCGAAATCGCCAGGAGTGAATATCGAACTCCTGCAACCCGCTCCTAGCTCAACATCATAAAGGCACTCGCGCTATCGTTTTCGGAACGGACAAAGCAATGTGCCGGCATAAAAAATCTGAAAGTGGCAAAATAGCTACAAATCGATCATCTCGACAAAACGTAGCATTACGCCGGCGCCAACGCTCACCCTGGCCCGGTTGTCTAGGTTGCTCGTTGCCGCGAAACCGCGATCAGACGCTTTCGCTTCCACGGGGCGTGCGCCCCTTTTGAGTATTGGTCGCTGAGATCGACGCGCCTCGTCAACCGCGATGCGGCCGGCGATTTGCTCGTCGTTGTGCGGTGCAGGAAGTATTGTGTCCGGAAGGCGACTCAGCAGCCCGTGCTCGTTGCCGCGCCGACCGCCGTACATAGGCTGGTCCACTGACCTTTGACCCAATTGCCGACCAAACCGATGGTGGCGATGACAGCGACCACGAGAACGCCCAGTAGCACGGTGTATTCGATGAGGGCTGCGCCGTCTTCGTCTTTAGCGAAACTTTTGAGGACTTTGATGGCTTCGCGCATTTTGATGGCTTCGCGCATAACGGGATCTCCCTTTTTGGAAATCATTTTCTGATTTTGCGATGTGGAGCGGCGCCGTTGCTGCCACTCACGCGGTTCCGTTCGAGCAGTCCCCGGACCCTTCGCTGAGCTTAACGCTAAGATTGCGTTACAATTCAACTTTGAGTCAAACCTTTTCGTTTCGATCAATTGTCATGCTTGGAAAAATCAGAGTTGCTGGTTCCACGACCTGCGAAGATGGGTGGGACCGGCTTATCGCGGGCCGCGGTCTCAATGCATCCCGCGATGCAACGGACCATCGCAAGATTTTTGCGGCGCGCAGCGCTTTCGAATCGAATGGTCGAAGATATTTCGCGCCACAATGTGCTCGGCGATGCCGACACTGCGCATATCAAACGCACATCAAGGACGACTCAACCTCGATAGCGAAGTTGATGGTTCCATTTCTCGCGGCGCACAATTGCACAATTGACGGACCGAGCGTGGCGGAGTCGCGGCGATTTTGTGATCGAAGGATGCAAGCGCCCCTTGGCGAACTCACGATCATCAAAAAAGATCCCGCGATTATGATGTGGATCCGCATGGCTCCCATGCCACCTTGGCATGCAGCGCGGCGGCTAAATTCTAGTTAATGTTTTTGCGGCTGGGCAATTCTCCTTTTAATCAAACCAACAGACAGGGAGCGACCAATGGGTACGAAAGGCTCATTCAGCAGAAAACTAAAACTGATGTATTTTGCAGGCACTGTTGCCGCGCTGCCGTTCATGGCGGGAACGGCAGCGGCCGACGACGTCTTCAAGGCAACGTCGGCCGTCAAGGGATTAGGCAATCAGGTTATCTCCGGCTTCGACATCAGCTTCGTCGATCCTGCTCTTAAGCTCTACATCCTCGGCGATCGAACCAACAAAGCGGTCGACGTCGTCGATACCGAAAGCAAAGCCGTTGTCAGTCAGGTTGGAAAAGGGACGTTCACCGGAGCCACCGGAAACAACAATACCTCGGGTCCCGATGGCGTCGTGTTTGTTAACCACAAGGAGATTTGGGCGGGAGACGGCGACAGCACGGTCAAGATATTCAGCTGGCCGTCGGGGGCATTGGTGGTGCCACCGTTGTCTACTGGCGGAGCCAACCGAGTCGACGAGATGTGCTTCGACCAACGTGACCATCTGGTCATGATGGCCAACAATGCGGAGACCCCGTTTCCATTCGCCACCTTGGTCGATAGCAACAGCCACACCATCAAAACGAAGATCACGTTTGACGGCACCAATGGCACACCGAAAGCCACCAACGGCGCCGAGCAGTGCCAGTGGAATCCGCGAACTGGAAAATTCTATATCAGCATTCCGGAAATCAACGGTCCCGGCAACAACTCCGTGGCCGGAGGCGTTGCGGTGATCGATCCCGTAAGCATGAAGGTCGAGAAGATCTTCACCGTCTCGCACGACTCCTGCGCCGGACCGCAAGGCATGGCGATCGGGCCGGATGATCAGATCCTGCTGGGCTGCAATGGCGCCAGTGGAGACGGGCAGCATTCGACAGTGATTATCAATGAGCACTCCGGTGCGATTATGAGGGTGCTCCAAAACGAGTCGGGTGCTGACGAAGTGTGGTTCAACGAAGGCGACGGCCATTACTTCCTCGCACGGTCATCCGCGTTCGGCCCCAATCAGCTGCTTGGCGTCGTTGACGCCTTCAGAGAGCGAGAGGACCAGTCGGTTCCAATCGCCAAATCCCTCACGATAAATGCCCATTCGGTTGCCGTCGAACCGGATGATAACCTGGTTTTCGTTCCAATCCCGGGCGCGAGCGCCACGGTTCCGGCTGGCGCCAGCACCGTTTGCTCCTCGATTGGCGGTAGCGATACGCAAGGGTGCATCGCCATCTTCACAACGAAACACGATGACTTTTCCAGGGTCGCGCACGAACGGGAGGGAGATGACCATCAGGAATGATGCGCTAAGCAAGCTAGCGGGCTAGCCTGCACGCCATCGCCATCAGGGCTCGCGTCGCGGCCGCAACCGGCCGCGACGCATCGTCCGATGCGGCGACCCGCATCAGCCTACCTGAACAGGTTCGCCGAACGAGTCCGTCTGAAATGAGGATCAGTGCTGTCGCATGAGACAACAGAGAGCTGTACTCGGTCGTGTGACGGTTGCACGGATCGCACGATCGATCACAGCATTCTGGGGCGATACCGACGGCGTCATCCTGCCCTATGTGACCATGATGCTGGTTGTCATCGTCGGCGTCTCGGTGCTTGCGCTTGATGGCTCTCGATATATGAGCATGCAGACCCAACTGCAGAACGGGGCCGATGCGTTGGCGCTGGCTGGCGCCGCCGAACTCGACCGCACACCAACCGCGATCGAGCGTGCGACCAACGCGGTTGACAGTCTGATCACCAATTCGTCTTTGTTTGGGAGCGGCGCCGGTCGAAACGTACAGGTCGCGCAGATCAGGTTCCTGAGCTCGCTGCCGGCCCGCGACAGCGACCCGATCTTGCCGGCAAATCAGACCAGTGATCCGACGCTGGCTGCGTTCATCGAGGTCACGGCGGAGCCGATCCGGCTGCCAACGATTCTGCCTACGTCGTTTTTCGGCGGCGCGAATGTCCTGGCGGTGGGAGCGCAGGCGGTCGCCGGCTTTGATCAGGTGGTGTGTGATTTCACGCCGATGTTCGTCTGCAATCCCTTCGAAACACAAGGAATGACCTACGAACAGGCGACCCAGGCCCTGGTCAGCGCGAGCAATGATCCGGCGAGCCAACGCCAACTCATCCGGCTTGCCGGAACTCAGGGAAAGATCGGCCCCTTCAACCAAGGAGATTTCGGTTATCTCACACCGACAACCGGTTCGTTACCGGTAGATGCCTGCGGTCCCGTTGCCGGCGCAGGGATAGGCCAGGCCACGGCCGCATCGCGACCGCCTACTTGCCTGCGGTTGAGCGCAGTGGATCTGCAGCCGGGCAATGATCAGGCTGCAATGGACGGACTAAACACCCGGTTCGATATCTACGCGAACGGATTTCAATCCTGCAAGGCGAATTACGTTGCCGATGTGAATGTTCGAAAGGGATTTACCACCTTGGGAAACGCCAATTGGTGCAATGCTGCGCCGTCGGGGACGAACTGGCCGATGGCCAATGCGGACGCAGCACCATTCCCGGTCGACCAAAACATGATCGCAGTTGCCGCGACCGGTCAAATTCTGGACAGGACCGTCGCCGTCGGGAACGGGACATGGGACTGCACCGGCTATTGGAGCGTGGCCCATTTTGCCGGACCAGGGAAGACGCTTCCCCCGCCGGGCTGCACCAACACCGCCACCATCAGTCGATACAGCGTCTACCAATATGAGATGAACTACATCAGCGACCGGTCTCCCGGCACGGAGATCGGGGCGCCTCAGTGCAATCCGCTCGGGATCAAATACCGCCGTGTTCTCAATGCGGCGATCATCAACTGCAGCAGTAACCCCGTGACGATGAGGAGCGACGCGCGCAATGTTCCTGTTGCCGCGTTCGGCAAGTTCTTTCTGGCGCTGCCTGCCGCATTTGGCGCAAATCCATATGTCGAGTTCATGGGTCTCATCAAGCCGACTGACGGCGTCAATCACGACATGGTCCAACTGTATCGGTAGATCTCAGACACTTTGGGTGACCTGCGATGGCGTTGCCAATATTGCACTCGGTGTGGCGCAACAGCGAGGGATCGGCGCTTGTCGAGGGTGCGCTCGTGGTGCCGATCCTGTGTACGCTGTTGTTCGGCGTGTTCGAGTTTTCGTGGCTGTTCTACCAGCA
>JAQGKC010000273.1 GCA_028290305.1 Bradyrhizobium sp. | reverse complement strand
CTTTTAAAAAAACTTTCCAACGCAGGTCGCGCAGGTCGTGAGCACGCTCGCCCCGGGGACGCCGATCGAAGTGTGGTTCCAGGACGAAATGCGGGTCGGCCAGAAGAACAGTCTCGTCTATCAGTGGGCCAGGAAAGGATCGCGGCCACGCCGGCCCAAGGATCAGCGCTACGAGAACGCCTATGTATTCGGCGCCGTCTGCCCGAGCCGCGACACCGGAGTTGCCCTCATCATGCCGCAGGCCGACACCGAGGCCATGCAGGCGCACCTCGAGGCGATCGGCCGCGCCGTCGCGCCATCGGCGCATGCGCTGCTCATCCTCGACAAGGCTGGGTGGCACACCACGCGCAACCTCAACCCACCCAGCAATCTCACCCTTGTCCCGCTGCCGCCAGCATGCCCCGAACTCAACGCGGCCGAAAACATCTGGCAGTATCTGCGTCAGACCTATCTCGCCAACCGTGTGTTCGCGGACTACACCGCTATTCTCGACGCCTGCCAGGACGCCTGGCGAAAACTTCTCGCCGAGACCGGCCGCGTCACGTCAATCGCACAACGTGATTGGATCACCATCGGTCAATCTCATTGAAGGCTGGTATTAGCACCAGAATCTCTGCCTCAAGCGTCACCCGCGACCGCAACAGGTCGCTGGCAATCCCAAAGATCAATCGACACAAATCTAGCATCGGGTAACAGCATTGCGCGATTCTCAGTCAACTGCCAGCACGATTGAATTTACGACAGGGACAGGATGCACGGGAGACTGCGCATAATTATTTTCGATGGTCGCTCACCGGCTGGCCAGTGATGAACGAACTGCCCCATAACGGCAGTTTTGCAGCGGCGTCCCGTCACATACCTGCCGAGGCGGTCGGCCAGTTCATAAGCTGTGGCCCGTCCGCCGAGCATCACATCTCCAGGCGATCGATCGATACGTTCAGGTCGGCTGCGATCATATTGTCCTGCTGCACATAGGTCCTGATCAGGACTATTTCCTCGATCTCTTCGAGCGGAAGCTGGCGCCCGCCCTGCGCAATCGAAAGGCTGCTTAGGCGATACTTTGTTCTTTCTCCCTAACCGATCCGAACTACTGTTTTCGCTGGTACACAGAACCCTACCAACGAGACCGGACGCGATGCATGCCTCGACAACACGTTCGAATATGCGGAGAAAAACGTTCCCCTCACGGAAACGCTCATTCCGGGCGCGAGAAAACGCCGAGTGATCCGGGATAACGTCCTCGATGCTAAGCTTGCCGAATCACCGATAGGCGAGGTTCAGCGGCACCTCGGCTACCGCTGCATCTGCATGATTTGATCCATCGGCATCAGGTTGTGGTTGAGGTTCGCCATGATCCAGAGCGATCCGACCATCACGAGAAGAACGATCAGGACGCCGAACGCCAGCGCCAGCACGTTGTTGGTGTTGTCGGGCCCAGTGGTGATGTGCAGGAAGAACACCAGGTGTACGCCCATCTGGGCGATCGCCAGCACCACGAGCGCGACCGGAATGCTGGGCTGCCACACCAGGTCGGTTCCCGCGACAAAGAAAGAGGTCGCCGTCAGCAGGACGGCGAGCGCAAGGCCGGTGAGATAACCGAGCACGCGCGATGCGATCCTCCCGCCTTCGACGTACTCATCGCCGGGGGCGAGATCGGCGCTGTGATCAAGCTGTTGATGTCCGTTGCTCATGCTGCGCTTCCCAGCAAATATACGACGGTGAAGATGGCGATCCAGATGATGTCGAGGGCGTGCCAGAACAGCGCGAAGCACAAGATGCGGCGCAGGATGTCCGCCCTAAAACCCTTGGCGACGATCTGCGCCATCATTGTCAACAGCCACAGGATGCCGGCGGAGACGTGCAGTCCATGGCAGCCCACCAGCGTGAAGAACGCGGACAGGAAGGCGCTGCGCGTCGGCCCGGCGCCGCGTGCCACGAGGCTTGCGAATTCCCTGCCTTCGATCGCAAGGAAGCCGAGGCCGAAGACGCAGGTGACCGCCATGGCAACCTGGAACCATTTTGCGCTGCGGGTATCGGCCGCGATGGTGGCAAGGCCGCAGGTGAAGCTCGAGGCGAGCAGGAAGCCGGTTTCGATCGCGACATTGCGCAGGTCGAACAGCTCGCGTCCGCTCGGCCCGCCCGCCGTCGACCCCAGCAAAACGGCGTAGGTCGCGAAGAAGGCCGAGAACATCACCATGTCGCTGAGGATGAAAATCCAGAAGCCGTAGCCGGTGACGATGCGTTTGGGCGCGGGGCCGCCCCAGTCGCGGCTGGCGATGGATCCTTGATGCGCTTCCGTCAGTGCGATGGTGCTCATTCGGCGGCCTCTTCTCTAAGTATCGCGCGACGTAGCGTCTTATTGCGGCGATCGATGCGCGCCACTTCCTCCGCCGGAATCACCTCCTCATCCTTGTCCCGCCACGCGAACACGACGAAGGTGGCGAAGGCGCCGATCGCGCCTACGGCGACCATCCACCAGATGTGCCAGATCAAGGCAAAACCCATGACGGTGGCGAAGAACGCGCAGACGAAGCCGGTCGGCGAATTGCGCGGGATTTCGATGTCCCGATACTCCGGCGCTTGGTCGGTCCCGCTCTGTTCGTTGGCGCGGCTTTTGAGCCTCCAGAAGGCATCTTCGCCCGATACCTCGGGCAGGAAAGCAAAATTGAACGGCGGCGGCGGCGAGGAGGCAGCCCATTCGAGCGAACGGCCGTCCCAGGGGTCGCCGGTCTCTTCGCGCAACTCCGCCCGCCGGCGGATGCTGACCGCGAGCTGGGCGATTTGAAACACGATGCCGCACAGGATCAGGGCCGCGCCGCACGCGGCGACGACCAGCCAGGGATGCCACTCCGGCACATCATAATGCTGCATCCGCCGAGTCATGCCGAGCAAGCCAAGCACATAAAGTGGCATGAAGGCGAAATAGAACCCGATCAGCCAGCACCAGAACGCCGCCCGCCCGAGGCCTTCGTGAAGCTTGAAGCCGAAGGCCTTGGGGAACCAATAGGTGTAGCCGGCGAACGCGCCGAACAGCACGCCGCCGATGATGACGTTGTGGAAGTGCGCGACCAGGAACAGGCTGTTGTGCAGCACGAAGTCGGCGGGCGGCACCGCCAGCAGCACGCCGGTCATGCCGCCGATGATGAAGGTCACCATAAAACCGATCGACCACAACAGCGGCGTCTGAAACCGTACTCGGCCGCCCCACATCGTGAACAGCCAGTTGAACACCTTCACGCCGGTGGGCACGGCGATGATCATGGTCGCAATGCCGAAGATCGCATTGACATCGGCGCCGGCGCCCATGGTGAAGAAATGATGCAGCCAAACCATAAACGACAGGACGCAAATCGCCATGGTCGCAAGCACCATCGAGCGGTAGCCGAACAACGGCTTGCCTGAAAATGTCGAGATCACCTCGGAGAAGATGCCGAAAGCCGGAAGCACGAGAATGTAGACTTCCGGATGACCCCAGATCCAGATCAGGTTCACGAACATCATCACGTTGCCGCCGGCCTCATTGGTGAAAAAATGAAAGCCGAGATAGCGATCGAGCAGCAGCATCGCCAAGGTCGCGGTCAGGATCGGGAATGCCGCGACGATCAGGAGATTGGTCGCAAGCGTGGTCCAGCAAAACATCGGCATGCGCAGGTAGTTCATGCCCCTGGTGCGTATCTTCAAAACGGTGGTGACGAGATTGATGCCCGCAATCAGCGTGCCGACGCCGGATATTTCCAGTGACCACAGATAATAGTCGACGCCGACGCCGGGCGAATAAGCGAGCTCGGAGAGCGGCGGATAAGGCAGCCAGCCGTTGCGCGCGAATTCGCCGATCCCCAGCGAGATGTTGACCAGCAAGGCTCCTGTCGCGGTCAGCCAGAAGCCGACGGAGTTCAGCGTGGGAAAGGCGACGTCGCGGACGCCGAGTTGCAGCGGCACCACAAAGTTCATCAGCCCGATCATGAACGCCATGGCGACAAAGAAGATCATGATGGTGCCGTGCGCCGAAAACACCTGGTCGTAGTGATCAGGCGACAGGTAGCCCTGGCTCTGAAAGGCGATGGCCTGCTGTGAGCGCATCATGATGGCGTCGGCAAAGCCGCGCAGCAACATCACCATCGCGAGCAGCGTGTACATCACGCCGATGCGTTTATGGTCGACGCTGGTGATCCACTCCCGCCACAGATACGGCAGGTGTCCCTTGATGACGACCCAGCCAAGGATGGCGAGAATGCCGAGCGCCACGACGCCGGAGGCGATCATCGGGATCGGCTGCTCGATCGGAATGGCGTCCCACGTAAGCTTACCGAGCATCGGCGGCCTCCGCCCCCGGCGAAGCGCCTTTCACGCCCGCCTGCGCTCCCGGCGAAGGCGGTATCTTTTGCGTCGCGATCGATCGAAACAGGTTCGGATCGGCCAGCCGGTAAATCGCCTGCTCGTTCTTCATCGAAGGCTTGGCGAGCTGTTCATAACTACGCTCGTCAAGCGACTTTTCGGCCTTCGAGGCATCCTGCGCCCATTTCGAGAATTGCTCTGATGGCACGGCGCGGACATCGAAATGCATGTCCGCGAATCCGTCGCCGCTGAACTGCGCCGACAGCCCCTGAAGCGTCCCGGGCGAATCCGCCTGCAAATTGAGCCGCGTGGTCATGCCGTTCATCGTGTAAATCATGCTTCCCAGTTGCGGGATGAAGAACGCGTTCATCACGCTTGCCGAGGTAAGCTCGAATTGCAGCGGCACGCCGGCAGGAACGGTGAGCGTATTGATGGTCGCGACCTTCTGGTCGGGGTAGATGAACAGCCATTTCCAGTCGAGAGAAACCGCTTGAATGATCAGGGGCTTCTCCGATCCGGCGACCGCCTTTGCCGGGTCGAGTTGGTGGGCGCCGATCCATGCGACGCCGCCGAGTAAAATGACGGTGAGGGCGGGGATCGACCAGACGACGAGTTCGATACGACCCGAATACTCCCAGTCCGGCCAGTGGTGGGCCCTCCTGTTGGAGGCTCGAAACCAGAAGGCAAAGGCAAAGATCGCGACGATAGTGGGCAGCACGATCGCAAGCATGATCGCGACGGAATCGACGAGAATGGTTTTATCGGCGGCTCCAATCGGACCCTGTGGATCAAGGATGTTCATCGCCGAACCAGCTCGTGGAACCGGTGGCCAACGCCGTCCCCGCCAGGAGGTTCCCATGCGTGACACGCAAGCCGCTATGCGCACCATTAGGAGCTATTTCATCAATTTAAGCTAATGACCCAGCGTTTCCCCGCCGCCCGGCGACAATCATTTCAGCGACAAGGTGCTCAATGCTTGGCAATCTGCGAATATCCACCAAGCTGTTGATCATGCTTGGCCTTTCGGTGCTGGGCATCGCCGCCGTCGCGGCTGTCGGTCTATCCGCGCTCCGAAACAACCTCTTGGAGGACCGCATGGCCAAGCTCCAGGATGTCGTTCTGCTGGCGCGCCAGGCCGTCGATCTCAATTATCAGGCCTCGCACCAGGCGGGACTCTCCGATGTCGAAGCCTTGGAACGCGGCAAGGCGCTGCTGCGCGCGCTCCGGTTCGGCAAGGACGATTACTTCTATGCCTTCAATTCGCAGGGATTGGTGCAGGCGCATCCGAGCCCGAAGGTTGAAAACAAGAATTTGTACGATGCGCCTGATTCCGATGGCGTCTTCTTTACCCGCCGGCAAATCGAGCTGGCGGCGCAAGGCGGCGGCTTCGTGAGCTACCGCTTCGCCCGCGCCGGCGGCGATGAACCGCTTCCGAAAATCTCCTATGCCACTGAGTTCAAGCCCTACGGCTGGACCATCGGCGGCGGAATCTATCTTGACGACGTCGATGCGATCTTCTGGACGCAGCTACGTCAGATCGGCGTCTTGGTCGGTATTGCATTGCTGCTGGTCGTCGGCATGTCCCTGCTGCTCGGCCGCAGCATCGTAAACCCGATCAACGGCATGACCGCGGCCATGCGGAAGATTGCCAATGGCGAAATGTCGACGGCGATTCCGGAGCAGGAACGGGCCGACGAAGTCGGCGCCATGGCGCAGTCGGTGCAGGTCTTCAAGGACAACATGATCGAGGCGGCCCGGCTCCGCGGCGAGCAGGACGCATCGAAGGCTCAGGCGGATGCCGACAAGAAATTGTTCCTCAACCGGATGGCCGATGATTTCGAGAGCGGGGTTCGGACCTCCCTCGACACGCTGGCCGGCGCCGCAACGCAGATGCAGACGATCTCGAAGAGCATGTCGGCGACCGCCGAAGAGGCCAGCCATCAGGCGACGGCGGTAGCCGCCGTGGCCGAGCAGGCATCGTCCAATGTGCAGACCGTCGCCGCTGCGACGGAAGAACTGTCGTCATCGGTTTCCGAGATCGGACGCCAGGTCACGCAATCGACAGAGATCGCAAGTCAGGCGGTCGCCGAAGCGAACCGCACCAACGTCACAGTGCGAGGTCTGTCGGCCGCGGCGCAGAAAATCGGCGATGTCGTCAAGCTCATTAGCGACATCGCGAGCCAGACCAATCTCCTGGCCTTGAACGCGACAATCGAGGCGGCACGCGCCGGCGAAGCGGGCAGGGGTTTTGCGGTTGTCGCCAACGAGGTCAAGTCGCTCGCCAGCCAGACCGCGAAAGCGACCGAGGAAATCTCGGCTCAGGTGGGTGCCATGCAAGGCGCGACCGCGGAGGCTGTTCAAGCGATCAAGAGTATCGGCGGGACGATCGGTGAGATCAACGAAATCGCGTCCGCGATCGCACTGGCGGTCGAACAGCAGGGCTCTGCGACACAGGAAATCGCCCGCAACGTTCAGGAAGCCGCGCAAGGCACCGGCCAGGTTTCGAGCAATATAGCCGGCGTCAATCAGGCCGCCGACAAGACCGGGGCCGCGGCCGACAAGGTCCTGATCTCGGCGGAACAACTCAGCGGCCAGGCAGCGACGCTGCGCGCCGACGTCGATCGCTTCCTCGCCAATATCCGCGCCGCCTGATCGGTCGGAGAGTGCGGGCGTGCCATCGGCCGCCTATCCGCAGAGCGGAGATCATTCCCGCCTCCTTCCATGCGCCGCGCCTACGAGCACGGATTCGGCGTCGTGACGTTGACAGATAGCATGGCAACGCCGAGCCAGGAGGCGCAGGACATGGCGCTGACCCACAATGGCGCATTCACTTGACGATTATTTGAAGAACATTGCGGTCGCGGCCTGAATGGAAAAGCGACGGTCGCGCTGCGATATAGACTTATAACTCCGACTCGGGGGCTGGACGTCGGGAATGACACAGAGGTGCACGATGCTGTGGACATATTTGTCATCGATTAGTTTCATTGTCCGCTGGTCTGGCGGGCGGAGTCTTCTTGTTACGGCTGTCATGCTGATGTTGTGGTCGGCGACGACACCAGCCCACGCCGCAGCCGCCGGGTGCAAGGGCGACACAGCCGGCATCACTCTCCCCGACGGCTTCTGCGCCACGATCTTCGCCGACAACATCGGCCACGCCCGCCAGATGGCGTTCTCGCCTGACGGAAAACTCTACGTCAACACGTGGAGCGGCATCTACTACAACAACGGCCCCGTTCCTGCGGGTGGCTTTGTCGTCGCGCTGAAGGACACCCGCGGTGACGGGCACGCCGACGTCATCGAACGGTTCGGCGAAACGGTCGCAAGCGGCGGTCACGGCGGCACCGGCCTCGCGTTCTACAACGGTATGGTCTATGCCGAGATCAACGACCGCATCGTGCGCTATCCGCTCGCTGCAAACGAGATCGCACCCAAGGGCAGAGGGGAGACGGTGGTGTCGGGCCTACCGACGACGGGCGATCATCCGATGCATCCTCTCCTGATCACGCCGAAAGGCGATCTTCTCGTTGACCTTGGCTCGGCCACGAACGATTGCGAGAAGCAAAATCGATTCCCCCATTCGCCAGGCAACAATCCCTGCACCGAGAAGATGACTCGCGGCGGTATCTGGCGCTACGACGCGACCAAGACCGACCAGCACTTCTCGCCAGCCGAGCGATACGCGAGCGGCCTGCGCAACAGCGAAGGACTCTCCCTTGATGCCGCCGGCCGCATTTTCGCCACGCAGCATGGACGGGACCAACTCCGCGAGGATTGGCCGGAGCTTTATTCGGCAAAGCAGGGTCAAGACTTGCCGGCTGAAGAGCTTGTCGAGTTGCGACAAGGTGCAGATTACGGTTGGCCGGAATGCTATTTCGACAACCAACAGAGAAAGCTGGTGCTTGGACCAGAGTACGGGGGCGATGGCGGCAAGAAGATCGGTATCTGCGCCGAGCGGCAAGAACCGGTCGCGTTCTTTCCGGCACATTGGGCGCCCAACGACATGAAGATCTACCTCGGCACGACCTTCCCCAAAGCCTACCAAGGCGGCGCCTTTATCGCATTCCACGGTTCCTGGAACAGAGCTCCCGGACCGCAAGGCGGCTACAACATCGTGTTCCAGCCACTTGCCGATGGAAAAGCAACGGGTGCCTATGTCGTCTTTGCCGATGGCTTTGCCGGCGCCGTGAAGGATCCCGGTCGTGCAGCGTTCCGGCCTTCCGGCCTGGCCGTTGCTCCGGATGGCGCGCTCTTTATCTCGGACGACGTGCACGGAAGAATTTGGCGCGTCACCTATCAGGGCGACCCCGAAGCCGCGGTCGCGGCGGCGCCTGCGCCCGCGGGCGTGGTACCAGCGACCACGTCAGCAGAGGCTCGGCCGCCGGAAGGCATCCATCCCGACGCCGGGAGGGACACGGGCGCACTACCCGTGCCGAAGGGTTTCACGAAAGAGCAGGTCGCGCTCGGAAACCGCATTTTCCACGGCGACGTAGCGGACGGCACCTGCGGAGGTTGCCATGGCGCGGATGGAAAGGGATCACCGGTTGCTCCAGATTTGACAACTGGAAAATGGCTCTGGAGCGACGGAAGCCTGCAGGGCCTCGAGACGACGATCAAGAATGGCGTGCCTGAGCCGAAGGCCCATCCCGGCGCCATGCCGCCGATGGGCGGGGTCGTCCTTTCGCAAGCCGATCTGGACGCCGTTTCCGCCTACGTCTGGTCGCTTGGCCATAAAACACCGTGACCGACAACCACACGGGTGCACATGGGCGCACCATACGATCGCTGGTTCTTTAATACAGACGTATCGATGGTTTCGATCAATCCTGGAGGTCTACCTTTCCAATTGGAATCCAGCTACCGTTCTGTATAGAGCTTTAGGTCGAGCACGCGATCGCTATTGGAATCCTGCCCAGGTCGCCGTCTGTCACGATTCCTTCGTCAATGGGGGAATAAAGTGAGTGGAAGATGTCTCCATCTGACGGCCTCGAGGCCCACTTGAGCGGTGGATCGATTGGGCTGCGTTTGGGGGAGCCTGTGCGTTTTCGATCTGAGTGGCAAAGTGCGACGACTGCGTCCGATTTGTTTCGAGGCCTTTTGCGCTCTGCTCTCCGCTTCCTGATGGTCGTGCTTGTGGTGACTGCTAATTCACATGCCCACGCGCAGAGAGCCGGGCAATATTCCCAAATCTGGTTCGATATCCCTTCTCAGCCGCTCGCATCGGCGCTCGACGCGTACAGTACGACGACCGGGATTGTGGCGGTTTATAACGGCAATCTGGCCGCTGGTCGGCTGTCCAATGCGGTGCGGGGGCATTTGGCGCCAGAGATTGCCTTGCTGAGCTTGCTGAAAGATAGCGGGCTCGTGGCAGAATACACGACATCAGATGCCTTCGTCGTGGTTCCCGCCTCTGAGGAATCCGCCGTGGTGAAAACACCATCAGCCATTGCGCTGGCGGCCTTGTCACAGCAGGATTCCATCGAACGGCACTATTCGGCCCTGGTGCAGGAACGCATCACCAACGCTCTGTGCGCACAGCAAGAAACGAAGCCAGGTACCTATCGTGCGGCGATCAGCTTTTGGATCGGTCCTGCCGGTGGGATGACGAGGGTGAAGCTCTTGAGTTCGACCGGTGACCAACAACGCGACGCGGCGATAGCCGAGATTACCAGCCGCCTGTCGGTTGGCGAAGCGCCTCCCGCGCATATGGCCCAGCCATTTACGATGGTCGTGCTACCCCGATCTTCGGGCGGCACCATCGATTGTCCGGTGACCGAAAGTGGTCGGCAACATGGATAAGGGACGGGGCAACCCGGATGTTTTTGACAAGGACGCGCCAAGTCAAGAAGGGTCTGGTCAAAAACAACAGGAAGCCTTGCCGGCATTGCGGGCATTCCTGATTGATCGATACAGCGAGCTCAGACTTCGCCTGACGCGTCGGCTGGGGTCGTCCGACTGGGCGGAGGATGCGCTCCAGGATACTTATTTGCGCCTCGATGGAACGGAGGCGCTCGGGGAGATTCGCAATCCCGGGGCCTATCTGTTCCGGGCCGCCTTTCATATCGCGCTGAACCAACGGCGGGCCGAGAACCGACGCCTGAGCGCAGGTGAGGTGGAGGCTCTTCTTCATATCGCCGATGACGCGCCCGATGCGCTGAGGATTGTCGAGGGCCGCACCGACATCGCGAAACTCAAACGGGTAATGGCGGAATTGCCGCCGCGCCCGCGCGCAATTCTGCTTGCCGCGCGGCTGGATGGCCTGTCCAGACAACAGATTGCCGAACACTTTGGGATTTCGGTGAGCATGGTGGAAAAAGAACTGAGGCGGGCGCAGGAACATTGCGCCGCTCGTTTCGGCCGAAATCGGAAGACGACGTGATCCGATGTGCTCCATGCAAAAAAATCATGTGGCTGGGCCGCTCGAGAAGTGTCTATCCGGTGGAAGGTCGAGAGATTTTCAGCGGCAGCTTAATAGCAAGCACGCAGTAAAGGGTATGACCCGCAATACGTTATGGTTATGATCGATAGCAACAAAGAAGACAGCGAGCTCACTGCGATCGAGCGTGAAGCGCACGCCTGGATCAGACGCTTGACGTCGGGGGAGGCGGGCGCAACGGATGCGGCGGCATTGCGGTTGTGGTGCGGCCGAAGCCCGACACATGCGGCGGCTTTCTCGCAGGCGAGCCAGCTTTGGGAAGCATTCGGGCAGGCCGGCCAGAGCTTGCGCGACGATGAGAGGATTTCGAACGAACGTCGGCGATCCGCCAGCAGCGTGTTGATTGGACGTCGCGCTTTGATTGGCGGTGCTTTGGCCGCTTCCGCGGCCGGGGTCATGATTGCGCGTCCGCCGTTGGGTTTGTGGCCGTCTTTCTTCGAGCTTCGGGCGGATTATCGCACCGCTGCCGGCGAACAACGCCAGATTGCTGTGTCCGAAGGCGTTTCGGTGCAGATGAATGCCCGGACGAGCATTTCGATCGGCGCCGGTGGCGATTCCGACGCGGTCGAACTCATTGCCGGCGAAGCATCGTTCAAGATGCCGGATCGCCAACCCAAATCCTTCAGTGTCGTGGCGGCGGGCGGAAGAACGTCCGCCAACGGCGCACGCTTCGACGTCCGCCTCATCGGACCTGCTGCCTGCGTGACATGTTTGGCGGACGAGGTTCGGGTCGAACACCAAGCCCGGTCCGTGACGCTCGAGCCGCGACAGCAAGTGGCGTACGACAATGACGGACTAAAAAATGTCGCTGTGATTGATCCGGTGGTCGTCTCGGCTTGGCAGCAAGGCTTGGTCATCTTTAACATGACGCCGCTGACCGAGGTGATCGAGGAGCTGAACCGGTATCGGCCAGGTCGCATCGTGTTGCTGAATTCAGAACTGGGGCGGCTTCCTGTCAATGGCAGGTTCAGGATCGATCAGCCCGACGAAGCATTGGCACAAATCGCGCGCGCTTTCGGTGTTCGCCATCGAATCTTGCCCGGGGGGCTCGTTCTGCTGAGCTGATATCGTAAGCGGGAATCCGCTCCCGGACTTATCCGGGCGGCGTGGCTGTACGTCGCGGAAATGCGATTTCGGCACGAAATAAGACGTCAATCTGGCCAGGGCTGTGGCGCTGGGCGCCCCGCCGCCAGGGAACGCTGACATCTAACATTCACAAAAATCCATTGAGGGTTTTGGAGTCCCGAGGTGTCTCAGCACTGATACGCGATCATCATCGATCGCGACCAGTCGTGTACATTGATGAATTGAGAGAGCGCCCTGTGCCCTTCCGTAACGTGCCATTCCCTCTGCATCGCTCTCGTCGTAAGCGGCATTCCGACAACTTCCGTGGCCATGTTGGGCGGGACCGGTTAGATAGCTGTCACATAGTGATTGTAAAAACGGCTTCCGCTCATGGCCGATCCCATCATTTTTTTCCGAAAATGGATGGCCGGAAGGTTTGTTGTGCAAACGACTCGGCTAAACGCATGTTACCACGGACTCGGGCGAACCGAAGCTCGGCTATGACAGCAATTGAATCATATGCCGCCGGGATCCCGAGCGAGACCGCTGGTCGGCGCGGCGCTCCAAAAGATCTGTTTGAATTTCA
This sequence comes from Bradyrhizobium sp., assembly GCA_028290305.1. The sequence continues at coordinate 20,226 of JAQGKC010000273.1, read as the reverse complement.
TGATTTCGATCGCGGGCGTTCTCTTGGCTGCAACGAGGCCGGAACGTCTGGCCACTTCTCCCGGCGCCTGGCCCGATCGAGAGTCATAACTGCGTGGCGCAACTATTGTCGAAACCGGCCGCTTCTCACAATGGCATATGCAACTTTGATGATAGCGGGCATTTGCGCCGCCGGCGCGGAGGAACGCCAAGTTGCTACTGCGATCGGGCCGATCGGTTTTCATATTCCGGCTCAGCCGCTGGCAAACGCGCTGCAGGCCTATGGGCAGAGAACCGGCGTCCAGGTCCTTTACGAGAGCAACTCTGCCGTCGGCCGAACGTCAGGCGCAGTCGAAGGCAATTTTACGCCGGATGCTGCCCTGAATCTCTTGCTGACGGGAACCGATTTAAGGGTGAGGTACCTTCGAGCGGATGCGATCACCCTCGCTCCTCCATCTGTGGATGGTGATAGGCCTCCCTCGGCACCATTTGCCACAGCCGATTTGTCGTTAGGTACGCTGCGGACGCGCGGATCGAGCGATAGCGACGGCGCAGCTCGACTACATGACTATAGCGAGAGCGTGCAGGCCGACATTCAGGAAGCGCTTCGGAAAAATGCCAAGACGCGAGCCGGAAACTACCGCGCGGTTCTGGATATCTGGATCGATCCCTCGCGCACGATTCAGCGAACCGAGTTGTTCCGATCGACAGGCGATCACGAACGCGATACAGCCGTGACGACGGTGCTCAGCGGTCTGACGATCAGCCGGCCGGCACCGGCAAACATGCCGCAGCCCGTCCGTGTTGTGGTTCTGGTGAAGTCCCTGCAATGAGCCTTGATGAGTCCGGTCGAAGAAACGGAGCGTTCCGGTCAGTAGACCCGTCCGTGCTGGAAGAGCCGGGCGCCTGGTCGTCGGGAGAACTCCTTCGGCTGCTCATCGCTCCCGCCGTGGTAACCCTGCTTCTTATTGGTGGAGTCTATTGGATTCGGCTGCAGGCGCCTGCGGGCTCAGCGGGCCAGGAACAGGCCTCTATTGTGCAGGTTCATCTTCTCCAGCGCCCCGATCCCGCGCCCATACCGGCTGCTCCGGCTTCTCAATCGGTTACGGCGAGCGTCGCGAGCCATGCCGATGTCCCGGTTGATGAACCCAGCCCCACGGCGCTCGATGAGCCTGTTGCCATTCCGTCGGCGCAGGCGTTATCGCCTGTGGAGGCTCCCGCATCGAACATCAGACCGACACCATCGCCACTGAGCGCGCCCCCGAGCAGCGCTACTCTGAAGTTTCAGCAAGCTTTGCTTCGGCACGTCGCGCAGTATCAGCGCTATCCGAACGCCGCCAGGCTCAGGCGGCTGCAAGGGACGGTCGAGACGCTGTTTTCGATGCGTCGGGATGGCACCCTTCTCGGTGTCTGGGTGAAGACGAGCTCAGGACAGGCAGTGCTGGACGAAGAGGCCATCAAGACGATCCGGCGTGCCCAGCCGCTGCCGTCTATTCCGTCCGAGCTGCCCGACCAGCTCAACATTCAGGTGCGGCTTGCGTTCGACCCGTCCTGACGGGAGGAATCCAGCAAACCGCTATGAATGGCTCCGTCCCCGTTAAGCTGCCCACCTAAAATACGGAAATCCGGTATCCAAATTCTCTCCAACCGATGGCCCGTTTGCGTCATAAATGTGTAGTCCCCGGCCGCTACGAACAATCCATCCTCGACAGTGATCAAGGCTCCGGGGTTGGCGTGTGGGGGCCGGCAGAACGTGGCTGATATCAATCGAGTGCGCTTACGGGGCCAGCTTGTAGAGAACTACGACAACCTCATCCGAAAGCTGACGCGCCGCTTGGGATCGTCGGATTTTGCCCACGAAGCCCTGCACGAGACATTTATGCGCCTGGACAGGGTGACGGACGTCGTGCCGGTCCGCAGTCCGGCTGATTATATTTTTCGGACTGCCATCAATATTGCGAAGGATCGTCAAAAGGCACAAAACTATCGCGTCAGTCCATCCGAGATCGATGCGCTGCTGGACGCCCGCGATGACGAGCCCGACCCAGCCAGGATCGTCGAGGCACGCTCGGAAATCGAGGCTTTCAAAAGAGCTTTGGCCGAACTTCCGGCCCGGCCCCGAGAAGTGCTTCGCAGCATTTCGATCGAGGGGGAGCCGCCACATAAGGTCGCAGCGCGTCTGCAGGTCAGCATCCGAACAGTCGAGAGCGATCTAAAACGGGCCCTCCGCCATTGCGCGGATAGTCTTAGCCACACATTGACCCGTCGCCTTGGCGGTCCACGTCCCCGATCTTGACTGAGGCTGTCGCGGAAAGGTTGTGCAGCCCTCGCATGCCCTCTGGCTTGTCTCTCTGTGTTGCGACAGGCTTATCCCGGCGCCCTGTTCGATCATGGAGCGCAATCCCAGGCTCCGAATCCCAATTCTAACAGGATTTTTCTTCGGGATAGCTGGACTCCAGTCGTCTATCAAATAGAGACTCATGCAGCAGAGCTTATGGGCCGTGAATTGGGCGAGGAGATTTCCGGAAGAATGGCGGGGTCGGCTAGGACGAGGTCCGACAAAAATCAGCCGACAGGGCTGTCTCTGTTGTCGTCTGGCGGACATAGCCGCAGGCTGTCCCGATCATGAACCCGAATTTATTTATTGAAGAGACGCGCGGCGACTTATTGATGTGTCCGATATTTAAGGGAATCATCTATACCATGACGATGAACGTCTCTGGCCGCAGAGGGGGATTCTTGATTTGGCGGGCGCGGCGGACGAGCAATAAATCGTGACCGAGCCCACCAAAGCACCTGAGCTCGATCCATTGCTGGACGAGGCCCTTGATTGGGTGGTTCGACTCAAAACAGGAACGCCGATCAGGGCTGACATTGAGGCGCTACAGCAGTGGCGTGACCTGAGTCCCGCACACGAGCAGGCCTTTAAAAGAGCTGCCCGACTTTTGCGCGATGCGGGAATCGCAGCTCGGGAGCTCGCCGACGAGCGATCCGTGGTCGATGCTGCGCCCGCTTTGCAAAGATCACCGCCCCAAATCATGGCGCGCCGCGTTGTCCTTGGCGGGGCTATCGCCGCCGCAGCAGCGGGGTATATGGTGGTTCGCCCCCCGCTCGATCTGTGGCCTTCACTCGAGGAGTTGTCCGCCGATTACCGGACCGGGAAGGGAGAGCAGCGCAAGGTCCTCGTCGCGAGTGACGTTTCATTAGAACTGAACACGCAAACCAGCGTCGCGCTGCGATCGGCACCGGACGAAACCCAGATTGAGTTGATTTCCGGGGAAGCGTCCGTGGCTGCGAAACGGCAGTCTTCGAAGCCGCTTGTGATGCTGGCCGCGAACGGCCGGATCACCGCGGCAGAAGCCAATTTCAACGCGCGTTGTCTGGATGGAATCGTCTCAGTGGCGTGTTTGGACGGAGTCGTGGATGTCATGCAAGGCCGCGACACAGTGCGGCTTCACAAGGCGGAGCAGGTATCCTATTCCCTGGCGGGAATTGAGGCGTCCGTTCCAGTCGATCCCGAGCAAGTAGTGGCATGGCAGGCTGGGCTGCTAATCTTTCGTGACAAGTCGCTCGCCAGTGTCGTGAACGAAGTCAACCGCTATCGGCCCGGCAAAATTATCATTACGAACCCGGATCTGAAGCGTAGGCTGGTCAACGGGACGTTTCAGCTCGATAAGCTTGAAAATTTCGTGGCCCAGGTCCAGCAATTGTTCGGGGTCCGGGCAACGCCGCTGCTAGGCGGCGTCGTGCTCCTCAGCTGAACACAACGTCAGGCAAAACTACTCGATCTGACGCGCCGCCGCGGCAGCCATCGCCGGGCTTTCTGTGGCGAATCACATTGATGGTTCGCCGTGCGCCGGGCCGATTCTGAAAAAAGCGCTAAGATTTTTCAAGATTCTGCGGGTTAGGTCTCGCTCAATCGTCTTCTGAAGTGAGGCAGCCGTGACCGCGGTGTTTGCGGGGATGGCGTGTGTCGTTTCAGGAGGCGAGCGGGCGTTCGTGCAAAGTAGAAGTGGCTACGATAATCGCTGGCGTACGCCGGCGAGCAGGGCGTTGCTTTGCCCGGGGGTTGCGGTGTTAGCGCTGGCGGAAACTCTCGCCGCGGCTGCTCCAGCCCTTGCGGCGAAGCCTGCGACGGCTGAAAAAACTGCAGCCGGGTCGAATGCTGCCAATTCGGCGTCGGGGCCGGATGCGCAGGCTGGCGCAGCGGCGCCGCCCAAACAACCAGCCGCGACCCAGCATTTCGATATCGATGACTTCGCGGTCCAGGGCGCCGATACGCTGCCGGAGATCGATATCGAAGAAGCCATTTATCCGTTCCTTGGTCCGAACCGGACTGCTGACGACGTCGAGAAGGCGCGAGCGGCGCTGGAGAAGGCCTATCACGACAAAGGCTATCAAACCGTCAGCGTCGCGGTCCCGCAGCAGAACGCACAAGGCAAGGTCATCACTCTCAAGGTGACGGAGCTGAAGGTCGGACGTCTGCGCGTCAAGAACGCACGCTATTTCGATCTCGACAAAATCAAGGGCAAGGCGTCGTCGCTGAAGGAAGGGACGGTTCCGAACTTCACCGATGTCACCAAAGACATCGTTGCGCTGAACCAGTGGCCCGACCGGCGCGTCACACCCGCCCTGCGCGCCGGCGTGACGCCCGGCACGGTCGACGTCGATTTGAACGTCGATGACAAGGTCCCGCTGCACGCCAGCGTCGAAATCAACAACCGGCAGTCCCCCAATACCTCGGAGTTGCGGGCGACCAGCACGGTGCACTACGACGACCTTTGGCAACTCGGTCACTCCTTGAGTTTTAGCTACCAGGTCGCGCCGCAACACTCCGACGATGCGGAAGTGTTTTCCGGTTCCTACCTTGCGCGCGTTCCAGACGTCGATTGGCTGAATGTTCTGGTCTACGCCGTGAAGTCGAGCAGCAATGTCGCTACTGTCGGCGGCACGAATATCGTTGGCCCTGGCGAGATTTTCGGTAGCCGCGCGGTGATAACGCTGCCGAACCGGGATAACTTCTTCCACACGCTTTCGGTTGGGCTCGACTACAAGCATTTCGATCAGACCGTGAAGCTTGGCGGTGACGGGTTCTCCTCACAGGTCACCTATTATCCGGTGGTCGCAAGCTACAGCGCGACGTTTCAGAATGAGAAGTTCACGACGCAGCTGAATGCCGCGGTCACCTACAATCTGCGGCCGTTCAGCAGCGATGCGGTCGATTTTGACAACAAGCGTTTTGACGCCTCTGCCAGCTTCACCCATCTCAACGCCGATGTATCGCATACCCAGGAACTGCCCGAGGGATTCCAGTTTTACGGCAAGGTTCAGGGCCAAGTCGCGGACGGTCCGCTGGTCTCCAGCGAGCAGTTGAGCCTTGGCGGCCTGGACACGGTCCGCGGCTATCTGGAGTCCGAGACGCTCGGCGACAACGGCATCGTCGGCAACCTCGAAGCGCGCAGCCCCGACGTCGCCCCGAAGCTGCAGGCCATGTTGAAGGATGAGACCGGACAGGGACAGGCGCGGTTCACGGTCTTCAACGAGTGGCGATTTTTTGCGTTCACGGATGCGGGCACCGCGACCGTGCTGAATCCGCTTCCGGAACAGCAGGCGCACTTCAATCTGTGGAGCTACGGCGTCGGCACGCACTTCAAGATGTTCAACTATCTCAACGGCATGGTCGCTTATTCGGTGCCGATGATCAGTCAAACTTACACGCAAGCGAATAGTCCGCGCGTGAATTTCCGGATCTGGGGTGAATTCTGATGACTAGGGGATGGGATCATATGCGCCGTATGCGCCAATCGACGTTGCGTCGTTCGACAGCGAATATTTTAACGGCTCTGCTGCTTGGGTTCGTCGCGGTGCTGACACTGCTTCCGTCGCCTGCAAAGGCGTGGTGGAACGATGACTGGCAGCTTCGCAAGAAGATCACCATCGACACGAGCGCATCCGGCGCCAACATCACCGATCCGATCGGCGCCACGCCGGTTCTGATCCGGCTGCATGTCGGGAATTTCCGTTTCGGTTCGGCCAAGGATGACGGCAGCGATTTGCGCTTCGTCGCCGGCGACGACAAGACGCCGCTCAAGCACCATATCGAGAAATACGACTCACTGCTGGGCGAGGCGCTGGTCTGGGTCGCCGTGCCGAACCTGCAGGCGGGCGCCAAGACCGATATCTGGCTCTATTCCGGCAACAAGAAAGCGGTTGCGACCAGCGATCCCAAGGGCACCTACGATCCGGATACGCTGCTGGTTTATCACTTCAACGAGCGCGGCACGCCGGCATTGGACTCCTCTGTCTGGGCCAATAACGCCCAGAGTGTCGGGCAGCCCGCCGACGGCGCCATCATCGGATCCGGTTTGCGCCTGGACGGGCGGACGCCACTGACACTGCCGGCGTCACCGTCGCTTGCGCAGACTGATAACGCGCTATTCACGTGGTCGGCATGGATCAAGCCGGCCGCACTACAGCCGAATGCGGCGCTTTACAGCCGGCACGACGCGGCAAACGGTCTCGTGATCGGGCTCGACAATGGCGCGCCGTTTGTCGAGGTGACGAATGCAGGGACCGTGCAACGAAGCGGGGCCGGCGCGCCGGTGGCGCCGAACGGCTGGCATCATATCGCGGTCGTGGCAAATAGCGGTCAGATTTCGCTTTACCTCGACGGCGCTCCCTATGCCTCGCTCAGCGCGATACTGCCCGCGCTCAACACGATTGCGCTGATCGGGGGCGACACAGCTTCCCCCGGTGCCCCCCCGGTCGCTAACGCGGCCGCTCCGTCCGCAGCCACACAGCCCACGACCCCGGCTGTGTCGGCTGCGGATGGCGGCGCGGCGCCGGCAACGGCTCCGGACGCTGCGGCACCCGCCCCGGAGGCCGCGCCGGCTCCGATCCCGGTGGCAGCAATGGCTGGCTTCACGGGCGACATCGACGAGCTGCAGATCGCGAAGATCGCGCGGCCGGCCGGGTTCATCAAGATCGCGGCGATCGGGCAGGGGCCGGATACGGCCAAGCTCGTCTCCTTTAGCGTCGATGAGGAAACCGCAAGCTGGCTCTCGGGCTATTTCGCGGTGATCCTGAAATCCGTCACGCTGGACGGCTGGGTGATCATTGGCATCCTGATGATCCTCGCCGCCGTCAGTTGGGTCGTGATGTACGACCGGGCCTCGTATCTCAACAGACAGGCCAAGGCCAACACCCGTTTCATGAAGAGCTTTCGCGAGATCGCCGCCGATCTCACGATGCTCGATCGCGGCGACACTGACGACGTTGCAACGTTGGGCGGCCGGATCGGCGAGGCCGATGCCGGTATGATGCGGGCATCTTCGCTCTACCGCATCTATCACATCGGGGCCGCGGAAATCAGCCATCGCTTCGCCAGCAGCGGGATGCGTGCGCCAGTCCTCTCGGCCACGTCGATCGCGGCCATTCGCGCCGCCCTCGACAGCGGTTACGTCAAGGAAACGCAGCGGCTCAACCGGCTGATGGTGGTGCTGACCATCGCGATCTCCGGCGGACCGTTCCTGGGTCTGCTCGGCACCGTGGTCGGCGTCATGATCACCTTCGCCGCCATCGCTGCGAGTGGTGACGTCAACGTCAATGCGATCGCGCCGGGTATCGCGGCAGCGCTGGTCGCGACCGTCGCCGGCCTCGTCGTCGCGATCCCGGCGCTGTTTGGCTACAACTACCTGGTCTCGCGGATCAAGGACCTGACCACCGATATGCAGGTCTTCATCGACGAGTTCGTGACCAAGATGGCGGAATTCTATTCCGCCGACCGGGTCGAACACAGCGTCGCGGCGGAATAACGGCGATGCAGATCCAGAACGAAGCCAAGCCATATGACGACATCAACATCACCCCGATGTTGGATCTCGCCTACGTGCTGCTGGTGATTTTCATCATCATGACCACGGCGACGGTGCAGGGCCAGAAGGTCAATCTGCCAAAGGCCTCGGCGGCGCCGAGTCTGGCCACCCAGACCACCAAGGCGATCACCGTCGCTAATGACGGCAAGATCTTCCTCGACACCATTCCGGTGACGCTGGCGGAGCTCGAACAGCGTCTGGTGCAGCAGAAGGCGCTGACGCCGGAATTCCCGGTGGTGCTGCGGGGCGACGCCCAGGCGCAATATCAGAACGTGATGGACGTGCTCGACCTGTTGGGCCGCGTCGGGCTGACCCAGGTCGGTCTCGCTACCAAACCGCTCGTGAAGTGACGGCATCGATAGGCACGGCCATGGATATGCGCGACGACACGAAAAAAGCCATCAGGACGTTATGGTCCTGGCTTCGCGGTGCGTCGTGGCCGATCGATCGGGAAGCTAACGAACGTCGAGTGGCTTCGACCGGGCCGACGACACGGTTGCCGTCCGGCCCGGCGCCGGGTGGTGCCAAAAGTGAGCCACGTGTTGTCTTGCAGGTCGTCGGGAGCGACCAGGCGGCGCCAAGCGGCATCCTCCTGCAGTTCCCGCTTCGCGGCGAGGCGCTGCTGGTGAAGCTTGCCGACCTGTTGCGAATGCGCATTGCGAACAGCCCGGCAAGCCGCGGGCCTGAACATGATCCGCTGCTGCTGACGATGTCGCGTTGTTGCGGGTCGCGGCTGTCGATCGATCGCACCGCTTACGTCGAGTTCATCGCCAATCGGTCTTCGTATCACGTGGCCATCGAGGCCGCGCCCGACACGACGGTCACGCTCGACACCACCGACTTCGACACGCTCGTCAAATTTGTCGTGCAGTACGTCACCGAACGGCTCTCCGAGCCGGCAACGCCGGAGGTCGCATCATGGGCCTCCCGGTGAACCGTCGAAATGCTTCGACCGCGCAAGACGCCGTCGCACCGACCCCTGCCGCAAACCGTCCGACCAAGGAGCGCAATTCGCTGTTGCGCTACGGCGCGGCGCTCGTGGTCATCGCGATGTTGTTTGGTGCCGTGTTTTTGTTCGTCGGCCATGACGACATGCCGCCACCGCGTCAAGTGCGCGAGCTCGCGATCGTCAACATCGTGCCGCCGCCGCCACCCCCGCCACCCCCGCCGCCGCCCGAGCAGAAGATGATCGAGCAGCCGAAGATGGCCGAGCAGGAATTCAAGGAAGACAAACCGCTCGAAAAACCAAAGGACGAACCGATCAAGGACGCCAAGAATGCAGAGCCTCCCGGTCCGCTCTCGCTTGACGCCAAGCCGGTCGGCCCCGGCGATCTCTTCAATCTCGGCGGCAAGCCCGGCGGAAATCCCTACGGTGGCGGCGGCGGCGGCAGTCGGTGGGGTTGGTATAGTTCGATCGTGAGCACACAAATGCAGAATGCGCTCCTGGCCAATCCCAGGACACGCAATCTTGCCGCGCAACTGCAGATACGGGTATGGGCCGACAGTTCGGGCCGGGTAACCCGGGTCCAACTGACTTCATCGACCGGCGATGCCGAGCTCGACACCTTCATTCGCACCGACGTGCTCGGCAGCCTGACGTTGCGCGAGCCGCCACCCAAAGACCTGCCGATGCCCGTGGTTACCCGCGTCACCGCGCGGCGGCCGAGCTGAAATGTCGTGATTTCAACAAGCAATGTGATGAGTAAGAACTGGGGGACTAATGTTTGAGAACAAAGCCGACGCAGCCTGGCGCGTGATTTCGCTCGCCGTCTCGTTGTGTGCGCTCGCCTGGGCAACACCGGCCGTGAGCCAGACCGCAACGGACTCTGCGGAGACACCTGCAAAGAAAAGCGACGCCAAGCGTCCGGCGGTGTCGGGTACGAAGCCGACCTCGCCGAACACCACGATCAATCTCGTCAACTTGCTGGTGAAGCAGGGCGTGCTGAAGGAGGACCAGGCCCAGGCCCTGATCAAGCAGGCCGACGACGAGGCCTATGTGTCGCGGCAGGCGGCCAAGGACGCCACGGCCAAGGCCGATGAAGCCGCGAAAGCGGCGACAGCGGCCACCGCCGCTGCAAATCCGCCTGGTACCCGGCACGTCACCTACGTTCCCGAGATTGTCAAACGGCAGTTACGTGAAGAGATTAAGCAGGAGGTCATGGCCAAGGCGGAAAAGGAAAACTGGGCTTCGCCCGGCGCGTACCCGGAATGGGCACAACGGATTCACTTCTATGGCGATTTCCGCGCACGCTATCAGGGCAATTTCTTTCCGGCAGGCAACGACCAGGCTGATGCTGTCAATTTCAATGCCATCAATACCGGTTCGCCCTACGATGCCAGCGTGGCCAATCAGGTAAACGCGCCGACATACAATGCGACGCAGAATCGCGAGCAGGCCCGCTTGCGCGCCCGGCTTGGCATGGACGCGGATCTGACGAACGGGTTTAGCGCCGGCCTGCGGATCGCTACGGGCGACAGTAATTCGCCCGTTTCCACCAATCAGACCCTTGGCGCCTCCGGCGGCGACTTCTCAAAATATTCGTTGTGGCTCGATCGCGGCTATCTGCAATATCAAGGGTGGAGCGGCGATCTCACACTCGCCCTCGGCCGTTTCGACAATCCATTCTGGTCGCCGACCGATCTAGTCTGGTACCGGGAGCTTGGGTTTGACGGTGTCGCGGTTCAGGCCAAGCGTGAAATATATGAGGGCTTCACGCCATTCGCCGTGGCCGGCGCATTCCCGATCTACAACACCGACCTCAATGCCGGGTCAAATCTGCTCGATCCAAATACAGGGCTCGGAGTCAAATCGCCCAGCGCGGACAAGTGGCTGTTCGGAGGCCAGGTTGGCTTTGCGCAACGCTTCGCTCCGGAGTCCGGGTTCCGGTTTGCCGTTGCCTATTACGACTTTGACAACGTGCAGGGGCAACTCTCCAGCCCGTGCTCGGTGGAATCCTCGTCGGATGTCTGCGACACCGACCTGACGCGTCCATCGTTTGCGCAGAAGGGCAATACTTATATGCCGCTGCGCAGCATCATTGCGGATCCTCCTGGAACTGGCAACAACAACGGCACCATAAACCAGTTTGAGTACTTTGGGCTGGTCGGTCAGTATCGGCCCGTTGTTGCAAGCGCGCAGCTTGATTTCGGCGACTTCCATCCCGTGCATGTCGTGCTCGATGGCGAGTATGTCTGGAACTCGGCGTTCGACCGCAATCTGATGAGTGCCGCCACCACAATCAATAACCGCGCCGGCACACCGGACGGTTCGATCGGCCCCTTCAATGGCGGCAACCAGGGTTGGCTTGGCCGCATCACCGTGGGCAACAAGGAAATCAAGCATCTGTGGGATTGGAACGTGCACGCCGGTTACAAGTATCTGGAATCGGACGCCACTCTGGACGCGTTTGTCGACTCCGATTTCGGGCTCGGCGGCACCAACCTCAAGGGCTACTTCCTCGGCGGCAATGTTGGTCTCAGCGAAAACGTCTGGGCCACGCTCCGCTGGATGAGTGCCACCAATATCGGCGGCATACCCTATGCCGTCGATGTCCTTCAAGTCGACCTCAACGCCAGGTTCTGATCATGCAGCCCCGTATTTCCTGTCTTGCGTTGCTGCTGGCCGCGGCACTGTTCTCCGGCGAGGCCCGCGCCGATACCGAAACCGATCGTCTGCGCGAGGCGTTGCGCAGCGCCACTGCGCAGACGCGGCAACTGGAGGATCAGCGCACCGCCTCGCAGGCGAAGCTCGCCGACGCCGAGAAGGAGAAAGCCGCCTTGAAAGCGCAGGTCGACGCCGCCAAGGCGGAAGTCCGGCAAATCGAGAAACAACAGCGTGAGGCGGTCGACGAATTCAACAAGCGCCTCACCGAGCGTGACGAGACTCTGGAAAAGTGGAAGACCGCGTATGAGGAGGCGGCCACCGTCGCCCGCACCAAGGACGCGGAGCGCGCCAAATTCGAGGGCGAGGCAAATACATACAAAGCCAGCGCGAAGAGCTGCCAGGCCAAGAACACCCAGATGTTCAAAGCCGGAAATGAACTCCTGCACGAGTACAAGGCGATCACCATCGGTGACACGATTGTCGCCCGCGAGCCGGTTCTCGGACTGCGCCGCGTCGAAATCCAGAACAAGCTTCAAGACACCAACGACAAAATCCTCGACCAGAAGGCGACACCATGAACAACCTGCCCCCCATCCGAATGTCGCAACGGTGCGGCATCGCCGCTATTGTCGCAGTGACGGTTTGCCTGCCTGCTGTGGCACTCGCCCAAACGCCGCCGGCGCCCGCGCGCACCGCTCAGCTTCCCGCCAGGCAAAAGTCCGCAGCTCAGGCACCTGTGGCCCAGGCACCTGCTGCCCAGTTGCCGGCTGCACAGGCGCCCACGACGCAAGGATTGGCTCCCGCCAAGACGTCGGGTAGCGATGATGTTGTGGCGCGTGTCGGCGACACCAACATCTCGGCGGGCGACCTCCGTGCCTATGTGACCGCACTCGGCGCCCGCGAACAGGCTGCGCTGGCCAAGGATCCGGCGATGCTAAGCCAGGCCGTTCGCCTGCTGCTCGCCAACCGGCTGGTGTTGCAGGAAGTTGTCGCCAAGAAATGGGATCAGCAACCGAATGTAGCGACCCAACTTGACCGGGTGCGCGAGAATGCACTGGTTGAGATTTACCTGCAATCGGTCTCGACGCCGCCGGCGGGCTTTCCGAGCGACGACGAAATTCAGAAGGTTTACGACGCCAACCGCAGCTCGTTGGTCGTCCCGCGTCAATATCAGCTTTCCCAGATCTTCATCGCCATGCCTAAGGATGTCGACAAAGTCGCCGAAGACAAGGCGAAGAAAAAACTCGACGACGTTCAGAAAAATTGAAAGCGCCGGGCGCCGATTTCGCCGCCATCAGCGGCACGGACGGCGATTCTGGCGCCGGGGGCGATCTCGGCTGGCTCGCCGAAACCCAGATCATTCCCGAGATCCGTAGCCAGATCATCGGCCTGGCGAAGGGGGCGGCCTCCGAGCCGATACGGCTCGACGACGGATGGCACATCCTCAAGCTGCTCGACACCAAGGCCTCCTATACCCGAACGCTGCCGGAAGTGCGCGATCAGCTCGTCCAGCAGATGCGCACCGAGCGCGCGGCGATGCTGCGGCGCGCCTATATCGCGGAGTTGCTCAAGCAACATCCGCCGGTCCTAAATGAGCTCGCGCTGTCGAACTTGCTCGACAGCTCTCGGAAATAGCGCCCCACGCGGAGATCGTCATGTCCGATGCCACGATGGCCAGGCTCACCCTCGATAGCCTGCGCGAGACGCTTCAGCAGGCCGGTTACCGCGTGGAGGCGGTGGCCGATCCCCTCGCCAATATTCCGTATCTGCGATCGGCGAGGGATGAGCTTGCCATCGATGGTCGTTCGGGCCATCGAGCCATCGGCATCCATGCGCTTTCCCGCGGCTGCGCCGTGTCATTGCAGTTCGGCGACCAGATCGTAGCGGGTGCCAACGGCACGACGCGCCTGACTATTCGATGCAGTCTGCGGGTCAACGGTGAAGACGACCGAGCGGCCGGCGTCACGTGCTGGCAAATTCGCAAATCGTTTTACCGGAGGGTCGGGTCGGAACGGCTCGAGTTTGCTATCGAAGCCGATGTGATTTTAGGAAGCGGCATCGCGCTTGCCGACGTGTTGGCCCTTGGCCGCGATGTCTATCGCCATCTGCGCCTGCTGATCACGGACGCGCGCGATACGCTGCGCGATCTTCACGTCGCCGACGGCTCCTCAAATGGCGCCGTAAGTCCTGTCCTTCTTATCGAGGCCAAGTTCCTCGGTGATCTTGCCGTCGGGCGAAGCGGCCTCGTTGCGTCCAGCAGCTCCGACCCATCCGGTTGTCACTTGCGGATAACCGCCGCCGCTTGCGATTGGCTGAAGGATGGCGTGTTGCCCGATCTGGCGCGCGCCGTCCGTGCCATGATCCTGCAGGTGAGTTCCTCGCTTCCCCTCCCGACACAGGCGGAGGTTATGACGGAATCGCATCCTTGCCCAAATGACCAGCTGATCAGTTTCGCCACCACCCCCCCGATCGTCCCGGCCCTGGAGCCAGTCCAATGACCACGACCCTTCACAACACCAATCCCCCTCTCACGGATCCTGCCATGTCCGATCTCATCCACACCGTCACCCTCGACAGCCTGCGCGAGATTTTTCAGCAGGCCGGCTACCGCGTCGAGACGGTGACTGACCCAGTCGCCATGATCCCGTATCTGCGGTCGGCAACCGGCGGGCTCGCATTCGACATCCGTCCCGGCAACCGGCTCGCTAGTGAGGACCGAGGTTTCGCCGATGTGGCGTTCGCCGCGGTTCTTCAGATTCAAGGCGAACTTCCGCTCGATCTGGTCAATCGCTGGAATGCGACGCGTCGGTTTGCGCGCCTGCAGCTCAGCCAGACATTCCTCGTGTTTTGCATGGATGTCTCCGTCGCAGGCGGCGTGACGCCGGCCTACCTCCGTGCCCAAATCGAAATCTGGGACCGGCTGGTGCAGGAATTGATCGCCTATCTGCGCGCCGAGTTGCAGAAGCTGAGTGTGCCGGCCGCCGCGAGCCCGCGGGTTGCACAAGACGGAACGCAAGCACCGAAACCGGCGCGTGATCCCGCGGCTGAGCCCAATCCGCCCACCACGATCCAATAATTTCAGTTCGCGGCAACGGCAGTGAACGTGAAATCCGAAACGTCCGTCAACAACGCTGCCGCGTTCGAAAAGGATCGCAGCTATGGAGGTTCTCAGGGAGGCGACGATGACGAAGAACGCCGACGCCACCAGCAATAAAGGAAACCGGCTCGCGTGGTGGAAACGGCTGCTTTGGTCGCTCGGTGCGATCACGGGAATCGTCACAACAGGTGTTGGGACAAGCTGCTCACCCGCTGCCGCGCAGGACGTTGACTACCGTTCCGCCGCTACGGCTCCTGCGGCTTGGCAGGAATTTGCCCAACGATTGCAGGCGCGCTTCCAGGACAGGCTTGCGACCGATGAAGATGTTCAACTGCTCCAGGATTACATCGCCAAGCGCAGCGGCGGAGTAAGCACGACAGCGCTCGCGCTGATGGTGCGCGCCTGGGTTCTGCCCGACGGCAAAGTCGAACGCATAGAGTTCGATGGACTCGATGACGATCACCTCGCGGTCCGTCTACGCACGCTTCTTGCCGTTGGCGACGTTGGCGTGCCGCCGTCCGACATGCTCGAGCCTCTGCGCTTGCGGCTCTCGCTTCGCCCTACGGATCAACCAGGACGAGGGGAGTAAGATGCCGATGGCGATGCTTAGCCTGCGGCAGGGACACAAGGCAGCCTGGCGATGGAACGCGGCGTTCGGACTCGCCCTCGCGTTCGTGCTTGTTTTGCCGAAGCTGGCGTCTGCGGAGCTGTTACCGACTCCAACCTCGTTCGACGCTCGCTTTGCTGCCGTTGAGGCACCGGAGCAGACAAGACAAACGCCGGCGAACGCGGTCTCCGACGCGAACAAGGAACCCCATGACAGAGCCGCAACGAGTGCGCCGCCGCCGGCGCATGGGCTTGACGCGCACGCGTCCTATCGTGCCTTGGCTGAAAAAGAAGCCGCGCGAGCGGGTCTTGCGCCGGAGATCGCCGAAGCCGTGATGGCGGTGGAGAGCGGCTACAATCCCGGCGCGATCGGCGGAGCCGGTGAGATCGGCCTGATGCAGATCCTGCCGTCGACTGCGCGCATGCTCGGATTTGTCGGGACGAATGCCGACCTCGCGGTGCCCGACACCAACATCCATTACGGCGTGACCTATCTCGCCCAGGCGTGGCGGCTGGCAGGCGGCGATCTCTGCACCGCCGTGATGAAGTACCGCGCCGGTCATGGTGAGAGCCGGTTTTCATTCCTCTCCGTCAATTATTGTTTGGCGGTGCGGTCAAAACTCGCCGCCCGTGGTTATCAGGCCACCGGAGTGGTACCCGTCGCCACGTTCGGCGAGCGCGGCGGTGGCGGTGGGTGCGGCCGCAAGTGCCTCGGCGTATCGCGTATCGGGCGCGTCGATCTTGCCGCGCTCAACACCCGCTTGAGCACGCTGGTCTTGCAGGTCCGGGCGGGACGGTAGACATGATCATCGCCAGGCCAGCCACACTATGGATGAGCCTGAGCGTCGGTCTGCTTCAAGGCGTGGCGCTGCTGCTGCTCTATCAGGCCTTCGAGCAAAAGGCTTGGCCGGCTACCGACGGACTGGTGTTCGCGCCGCTGGTCACGGCGGCCGTGTTGGTTCCGATGATCGTCATATCCTCCCTTGGCCATCTCTGCCTGCGGACGCTGGCAATCTGGGCCATCGCAGTGACGATCCTTTGCGCCGGTCTGGCGATCTACGACATCTTTCGCGATCCGTTGGTTCTCTTGGCCTCAGCTCCGGTTCCGCGGGTCCTCCCGTCCTGGGTGATGTCGTGGTCGCTGGCGGCAATCCTGTTCATCGTCCATACCTTGACGGTAGCGGGTGAAGCCGACCGCAAGCTGATTGCCAGCTATCCGACTCATTTTGATGTCGCCTGGAAGCACGGCGTTCAGTTCGTGCTCGCGGTGTGCTTCGTCGGCCTGCTCTGGGGACTGCTGTTCCTCGGAGCGGAACTGTTTCGCCTGATCAGGATCGAATTTCTCGCGGATCTGATCCGGCGCAAGAGCTTCGCCATCCCGGTGACCGCGGTGGCCTTCAGCTATGCCATCCATGTCACCGATGTGCGCGCCAACATCGTGCAGGGCGCCCGGACGCTGGCCCTGATCCTGTTGTCATGGCTGTTGCCGCTGATGGTGCTGATCGGGGCGGCCTTCGTCGTGGCGCTGCTGTTTACCGGTCTTGAGCCGCTCTGGAGCACTCGCCGCGCAACCAGCATTCTCCTCATCGCCGCCGCGGCGCTCATCTTTCTCATCAATGCGGCCTATCAGGACGGCCGGTCCGAGACCCGCGCCGCGGCGATATTGCGCTATGCGAGCCCGGTTGCTGCGATCGTGCTGGTGCTGCTGGTAGCGCTGGCCGCCTATGGGCTGATGCTTCGTATCGCGCAGTATGGCTGGACGCCGGAACGGATCACCGCTTTGGCCTGCGTCATCGTGGCCGCATGCTACGGGATCGGTTATGTCCTTGCAGCGCTACGCTCCGGCGTATCGATGAGATGGCTTGAGAGTACCAATCTGCTCACGTCGCTCGTCATCGTCGCGGCCCTTCTCGCGCTGCGGACTCCGGTCGCCGATCCCGCCAGGATTTCCGTTGCGGATCAGTTGGGCCGGCTGGAAGCAGGGAAGGTGAAACCGGAGCAATTCGATTTCGCATTCCTGCGGTTGGGCGCGGGACGCTACGGCACGGCGGCGCTCGAGCGGCTCGCCGCCCAGACGCAAGGTCCGCAAGCCCCCGTCATTGCCGAGCGTGCCGACCAGGCCCTGCATGCGAAGAACCCATGGGAGATCGGACGCGCAGCGCTGCGGCCGCCAACGACGCCGGCCCAGCGCACGATCCACATTACGGTCATCTCCCCGAGCGGCGCGACCTTGCCGGAAAGCTTTGTGCAGCAGGACTGGAATAGCTTCCAGCCCCAATGGAAACTTCCGCGCTGCCTCGTCGCGGACATTCAATGCGAAGCGATCGTGACCGATCTCGATGATGACGGACAACCGGAGGTCCTGCTCTTCAACCTGCCGACAGGCGCCGCGGCAGCGTTCAAGAAGGGGGCCGCCGACCAGAGCTGGAGCTATCTCGGCATCGTCGCCAATGCGAATTGTGCCGGCGTGCGCGACGCGCTCAGGGCGGGTAACTTCGAAATCACCCAGCCGACGCTCAAGGAGATCGCGGTGAACAACCAGCGCCTGCGTGTCACCCCCGAGTGCACGCCAGCTCCCACAGGACGATGACAATGGCGACATCGTCACTCATATCATCATCCGGCAATATCAGCGATAAGGCAGGAACTCGCGCATGAGAACAACGATCTTCGCTGTCGCAACTTCAATCGTAGCCGCCGTGATGCCGGCGCACGCCGAGGAACATACGGTTCTCCCGGAGATTACGGTTATCGGGGCGCCGCCCAAGAATACCGCGCCACCAGACACCTCGCACCCAGGCGCCGGGCCAGCTAGCGCCGGGCCAACTAACTCCGGACATACGCGTTGCGGCACTGCGACCACCGGCGGTGACCAGTCGTTCGGCTGCCTCAACGAAACGCTTAAAAAGCAAGTCGACCAAATCAATCCGGTGCTGAATGCCCCGCCGATCGATGCCAAATCGCAAGACCTTAAAGTCGGCACCGTCAATATTCCGGCCGTGCAGCAGCAATACGGACAGAACTTCGGGCACTCCGTCATTCCCTACCGGCCACCGTCGCCGGTGTTCACGTCGCCGCTCGGGCGCAGGTAGCCGTGAGGGTGAGCCGGAGATTTAAGCGCCGGCCTCTCAATGCTGAAAACCCAGGTGATCGAAAACCCGGGTGATCAAAGATGGCCAGCCCGGTGCAATCGAAGCCTGAAGTTGTTTTCTGATCATTCGCGGGAGTGCCGCTGACGGGCCTCGGTCACCTAGATACGAAAGCACGCACTGAATAACTACCTATTCTATCAAGGGAATTCCCGAACAGAAAAATTGCCGAAATGTTGCCGTTCTCGTCGTGATACTAGTATTACAGATTAGTGACGGAGGGGGTTCTCGCATGATCACTCAATTGAAAACATCCCATGCGAAGCGCAAAGCTTGGATGGAGAGAGTGAACCAGGAACTTGAGGGTTTCGAGAAGCGCGAATTGAAGCTTTTGGCAGATGATCGCAAAGAGCGCGAGCGAATGCTGGGAATGAGGCTGAGGATAGATCTCAGTGAGTTCCCCGATCAGAAGATTTCCGACTAACCCCTCCATGCGAGACTGCACAGCGGGACTGATCTCGTTCGCGCCACGCTAAGCGCATGATCAGGCCGGCTCGGTCGACTCCTGCGACGTTGCCTCTTCAATCCAGGCCTCTCTCGCAAACCACTCATGATGCGTGCGGCAATGAGGGCAGTACGAGCGCGAGAAGAAGACCGCCGTTCGTCGAAATTTAGCTAAATCCATTTCGATCCCGGTTGCGACCGCACGCCCCGTCGCAGGACATCGAATCATCACCGCACCCATTTAAGCCTCCGTTTGCGTCCCTATTAGACGCGCTGTGCGATGGAATTGTTAAGGTTGGAAGGTACTTTAAAGGCGAACGACAATACGGCGCCGGCTGGTTCTCGCTAATCTTTCCGCGCGAACAGGGACACACCGGGTTCGACATGCGAACGCTTCGATTTATAAGCGTGTCAATCCGCCGGGAAATCGAACGCGGCAATATCGGCGAGGCGCGCCACTGGCGCGTTGCATTCTCTAAACCGAGCGCCTTCCGTTGGACCTCAGGAAATAACCGTACGGATCTGGACGAGCACCACGGCGCAAGTCGGCGGCGGCCGACAGCATGTCGTCAAACCGTAATGTTGGGTGGTTAGCGTCAAAACGGGACTGTCGGCCTGAAAACGTAAGATCTTCCCCGGGTCGACACATCATACCGTCAGTAGAATACCGTCACTAGACAGGTCGTCCGGCACTTTTATAGCTAGAGCTCCCGTCCTGTACCGGGCAGGCGAACAGTAACGATGCTTCCGATGCTTCGGCGGGTCGAAGACGAATTAGGACGCGGACTCATTAGCACGTAGCCAAATTCGGATTGATGCGAGTTTGACGAACGCCAGATAGTTGGCTGCAAGCTTGTCATATCGGGTCGCGACACGCCGACATTGCTTAATCTTGTTGAAGAACCGTTCGATCAAGTTGCGCGCGCGATACAGAAACGGGCTGAAGCCGATCGGGTCTTTGCGATTGCGTTTCGGCGGAATATTGGCCCACGCGCCTTGCTGGCGGGCAAGCTCCCTGATCCAGTCGGCGTCGTAGCCGCGATCCGCGAGCAACATCGTTTGGGGAAGCAAGGCGCTGAGGAGAACCGAACACAGCCGATTGTCGTGCGCCTCACCTGGCGTGAGGGCGAGATGAACCGGCAGGCCGTTGGTGTCCACCACCGCGTGAATCTTGCTTGTCAGGCCACCTCGCGAGTGACCCATGTCCTGGTGATTGTTGTCCGCGGCACAGGCGCCGTGCTGGTGCACGCGCACTACGGAAGTATCGATCATTTGCACCGCCGCGCTACAACCGGCGGCCAGTGCATCCATGATCCGGTCCCAGACGCCAGCCCGACGCCACCGAACGAAGCGGTTGTAACAAGTGGTGCGGGGACCGTAGTTCTCCGGCAAGTCGCGCCATGGCGCCCCTGAACGCAAGACCCAAAAGATGCCATTGAGCACGCGACGGTCATTTACGCGCCGAACGCCGCGC
>JAQGKC010000269.1 GCA_028290305.1 Bradyrhizobium sp. | reverse complement strand
CGCGAGGGCCTCCTGGATACGCCGCGCCGGGTGGTCGAAGCCTTCGACGAACTCTATCAGGGCTATCATCAGTGTCCGGCGGAGGTGCTCAACCGCACCTTCGGCGAGACGGCCGGCTATGACGATTTCGTGCTGATCCGCGACATCGAATTCACCTCGCAATGCGAGCATCACATGATGCCGTTCTACGGCAAGGCGCATATCGCCTATACGCCGGTGGAGCGGGTCGTGGGATTGTCGAAGCTGGCGCGCCTGACCGACATCTTCGCGCGCCGCCTGCAGACCCAGGAACATCTGACCGCCCATATCGCGGCCGCGATCGACGAAATTCTAAAGCCGCGCGGTGTTGCCGTGATGATCGAGGCGGAGCATACCTGCATGTCGGTCCGCGGCGTCGCCAAGCACGGCGCGGTGACGTTCACCAGCCGCTTTACCGGCATGTTCCGCGACAATCCGGCGGAGCAGGCGCGTTTCCTGTCCATGGTGCGAGGGTCGCAGCGCTAACCCTCGCTTGAAAGTACGAGGGTCTGCCCGTGTCGACATCAGCCGAAACCAACGACATCGAGGAAGGGCTGGCATTCCAGCCCAAATTCGACGCGTCGGGCCTCGTGACCTGCGTGGCCACCGACGCCGGCAGCGGCGATGTGCTGATGGTTGCGCACATGAACGACGAAGCCTTGCGCAAGACCATCACAAGCGGGGAAGCCTGGTATTTCAGCCGCTCCCGCAAATCGCTGTGGCGAAAAGGCGAAACCTCCGGCCAGGTCCAGCGCGTGGTCGAGATGCGGATGGATTGCGATCAGGACGCGGTCTGGATCCGGGTCGAACAGTCAGGCGCGGCCTGCCACACCGGCCGCCGCTCCTGCTTCTACCGGAAGGTCGACGCAGGCGAGGGCGGGGCGCAATTGTCGTTCGTGGATGCGGACAGGCTGTTCGACCCGAAGGCGGTCTATCGCAAGTAACATCGTCATTCCGGGGCGTGAGCGAAGCGAGCGAACCCGGAATCTAGAAGTGTTTAGGCGCGGAGATTCCCCGATGTGCAATTGCACATCGGGAATGACGACCCTTTAACCCACCATTAACCATAATCGCCGCAGTGTGACGGCGGCATGAGCTCCCTTTTGGGAGAAAGGCGCTCAAAACAGGCCAGGCGGTCGTTTCGCGGGGAGCGGGGCACCAATAGATGTCGGTCGATACTTCAAACGCCACGGCGACGGCAGGTGTCGACCCGTCGCGCACGCGGGTCGCCGGCGCGATCAAGCAGGCTGCCAACACCACCGGCACCAGCTTCGAATATTTGCTCACCACCGCGAAAATGGAATCCGATTTCAATCCCACGGCGGGCGCCTCGACTTCATCGGCGCACGGGCTTTTTCAATTCATCGACCAGACCTGGCTCGGCACGGTGAAGGAAGCGGGCGCGCAACTCGGCTATGCCAGCTACGCCGACGCCATCACCAAATCCTCCTCCGGCAATTACTCGGTGAGCGACCCTGCCGCTCGGACGGCGATCATGAAGTTGAAGGACGATCCCGCCGCCAGTTCGGCGATGGCAGGTGTTCTTTCCCAATCCAACAGTTTCAAGCTCACCGGCATGATCGGCCGCCGCCCGACCAACAGTGAACTCTATATGGCGCATTTCATGGGAGTCGGCGGCGCCGCCAAGCTGATCTCTAACGCCGAGGACAACCCGCAGGCTTCCGGCGCGCAGTTGTTTCCAAACGCCGCGGCGGCAAACCATTCGATCTTCTACGACAAAACGGGGCGTGCGCGCAGCGTCTCCGAAGTCTATTCGGTACTGACGTCGCGCTACGCCGGCGCCGCCAATTCATCGGCGACGCGCACCGCGATGGCCTCGGTGGGCGACACATCGGCGAGCGCGATGTTCGCGAGCGCGGCGTCGGCCACTGCGCCGATCGACAATGCGGCGTATCTGTCGAGCTTCCCGGTCGCGATGGCGTCTGCTTCGACATCGGCAAATGCGTCGGCGCCGACCGATTCGACCTTCCGCTCGCTGTTCCAGGCCGGCGAGCGAACTCAACCAGTCTCATCAGCCATTCACGAATTGTGGGGCAATTCTTCGTCGCTGACGTCGGTCGCGGCAGCTACCTCTGCGCCGTCGGTCTCGACGCAGGCCCCAAATGTCGGAGCGCCGCAACCGCTCGATCTCTTCAGTGATCGCAACGGCACGTTCAGCGGCTAGCAGCCAAAAGTCAGCACGCCATCTCCGCGGACGGCCCGTTGCGGCCCCTCGATCTCCTCAGCGACCGGGCAGGCAGTCCAACTCCGCGGATGCGCAAGGAGCGCAAGCTGGAGTTGCCGCCTTCGCACCCTTAACAAAACGTCAATAAAACCAGCCGTTTATGGTGAACCCTTTGTTAAGCGTCATGGTTTATTTTCTATGACAGTGGCATCGCGTCGCGGTGTCGTCTCAAGTTGCGTAAGCCGGCAGGGTCATGATCGTTCGGCAGTTCATCAGTTGGATACGGACCGCTCCCGCAGGCGAGCGGGCAGAGGCAACGCGATCTTTGGCGCGGGCCTGGTTGATTTCAGATTTGACCGAGGACGATCGCGCCGCCGCCGAAGGCGCGCTCCTGATGCTGCTCGACGACACGTCCCCGCTGGTGCGCCAGGCCATGGCCGAAGTGTTTGCACGCAGCCTTGATGCGCCCGCCGCCATCGTGCAGGCGCTCTCGCTCGACCAGACAGCGGTCGCGCTTCCGGTCCTCGAACATTCACCGCTTTTGATCGATGCCGACCTCGTCGACATCATCGCGACCGGCAATTGCGAGATGCAATGCGCCATCGCCCGCCGCATCAATCTTCCGGCCTCGGTCTGTGCCGCGATCGCCGAAGTCGGCAGCGCTTCGGCGGCGCTGGAGCTGATCGAGAATGCCCATGCCGAACTCGCCCCGTTTTCATGGGATCGTATCGTCGAGCGCCATGGCCATCTCGCCGCGATCCGGGAATCGATGCTGATGTTGAACGATTTACCCGCCGCGACGCGGGTCGCGCTGGTCGCCAAACTCTCGGATACGCTGGCGCAATTCGTTGTCGCTAGGCGCTGGCTGAGCGCCGATCGGGCGGTGCGGATCGCAAGCGAGGCGCGCGATCGTTCGACCGTGAATATCGCGGCCCGCTCCCGCGGCGACGACATGCGGGGCCTGGTGCGGCATCTGCGCGCCACCGGCCAGCTCACCGCCGGATTGATCCTGCGCGCGTTATTGTCGGGCAACCTCGAACTGTTCGATCATGCGTTGGCGGAATTGTCTGGCATGCCGCAGGCCCGGGTCTCAGCGCTGTTGCACGACCGCGGCGGCGCCAGCCTGAACGCGCTCTTGATACGCGCAGGCCTGCCGGAATCGACATTCGCCGCGTTCCGGGTGGCGCTTGAAGTCATCCATGAAACCGGATTTGTCGACACCGCCGGCGGCGCGGCAAGGCTGCGGCGCCGGATGGTCGAGCGCGTGCTGACGCATTGCGAAACCGACCGGCAAGCCGCCGAGCCGCTGCTGATCCTGCTGCGGCGCTTTGCGACCGAGTCGGCGCGGGAAGAAGCCCGCATGTTCTGCGACGAGCTGGTGGCCGACGAGGCGGTTGCGCCGATCCAGCAAGAATTGATCGCGGCGTAGTCTAATCGTTTCTCTGCGTCGTCCCCGTGAACGTTCGCGGGGACGACGTAATGGTGGACGCAGACTTCTTCGCCTCAATCCCCGGGCACGATGCTTGGGGCGAGGATCGCTTCGAGATGTTCGGGCCGGTCGCGATTGGCGTGCGCGAGATATTCGTCCGCGACGCCGCGCAATTGCCGGCCCAGTTCGCTGGCCGTGCTGATGGTGTCGAGCCTGGTGCGCTCACGCACGATCGCCTGGATGGCATTGATATGATGCGCGATCAGGTCGGACGGCACCTCGTCGAGATCCGGCGCATGCTCGATGATCCGGCACAGGCTCTCGGCGGCAACGCCGGCGGAAGGGTAACCGAAAGTGGCGGCGTCGCCCTTGATGTCATGAGCAGCGCGAAACAGCTCTTCATGCGTGACGCTGGTAAAGCCGTGCTTGAGAATCGCGGCATGGGCCGCCGCGAGCCGATCGGTTTCGATCGTCATCCAGTTCCTGAATTCGCCTGACAGGCCGGCGAGGGCTTTTTCCGCGCGCGCGACCGGATCGTCGCGATCCTTTTCGTCGACACGCCGCAACACCTTGCGCAAGGGATTGGGCTGCGTAATCACGTGATGGTCGGCGAAGCTCTCGATCTGCAGCGCCGCGGGCTTTTCTTTCGCCATGTGATCTCCTTGCGCGCCGCGTTAAACGGTGGTCCGGGCCTTGTCGAGCAGCGAGGGCTGCTGAAGGACTTCCACCTCGCCGCCGATGCGGCGCTCGGGGCCGATATAGGCGTTGCTCGTATTGCGCCGGCGGTCCGGGCCGAAATAGGTCTTGGTCTTGATGAACGGACGCGGATTGGCGACGACGTTGAGAATACGCTGATAGAGCCCCTTGGCCGAGATCGGCTTGGCGAGAAATTCCGTCACGCCGGCATCGCGCGCCACCGTGACGCGCCGCTTCTCCGAATGGCCGGTCAGCATGATGATCGGAGCGTAGGGATTGCCCTTCGAGTCCGGCTGCCGGATCATCTGCGCGAGTTCGAGACCGTCGAAAATCGGCATCGACCAGTCGGTGATGACGATATCCGGAACGTAATGGCTGTACATCTCGAGCGCGGTCGCGCCGTCCTCGGACTCATAGACTTCGCGCACGCCGAACGAGTGCAGCAGCGTGCGCAGGATGCGCCGCATATGCGGATTGTCGTCGCACACGAGAAATCGCAACTTGTTGAAATCGATGCGAAACATGGTCGGGCCCTGAGGGCGTTACCTTCGAAAATGGTATACCCTGCGTTAACCATATCCCGGAGCCGGTTAACGAATGGTTGCGAAGCGAAGGCCGTGACCGACGGGCGAGCGTCAATACCCGAATTGCTCGCTCAGAATGCGCTCTTCCAGGCTGTGGCCGGGGTCGAACAGCATCCGCATCGAGATTGTCTTGTCCGACAGCACCTCGACCCGGAGGACATCGCGCGCTTCGTCGTGATCGGCGACGGCCGCGACCGGGCGTTTGTCGCCCTCGAGCACCTCGATGACGACAAAGGCGGTGTTGGGGAGCAGGGCGCCGCGCCAGCGGCGCGGGCGGAACGCGCTGATCGGCGTCAGCGCCAGCAGCGCGGCGTTGATCGGGATGATCGGCCCCTGCGCCGAGAGATTGTAGGCGGTGGATCCCGCAGGGGTCGCCACCAGGATGCCGTCGGCGATCAATTCCGCCATGCGTTCGCGTTCGTCGATCAGGATCCTCAGGCGCGCCGCCTGATGGGTCTGGCGAAATAGCGCGACTTCGTTGATGGCGTGGTGAAGATGCACCTCGCCGTGCACGTCGGTGGCGCGCATCAAGAGCGGATGGATCACGGATTCCTTTGCTGCCGCAAGACGGGCGTGCAGGTCGTGCGCGCTGAACTCGTTCATCAGAAAACCGACGGTGCCGCGATGCATGCCGTAGATCGGCTTGCCCGAATGCATATACCGATGCAGCGTTTGCAGCATCAATCCATCGCCGCCGAGCGCCACCACGACATCGGCATCGTCGGGATTGCGATTGCCATACATTTCCGTGAGCTGCGCCAGCGCCTGCTGGGCTTCCGCGCCTGGGCTCGCGACGAAGGCGATACGGTCATATCGCTTGGGCGTGGTCATGGGATCGCGAGCTCATATTGGCGCGGGACGGAAGCGGGTGCGCGGAAGGTCGTCTATACGACCTGGGCCGCCTTTGTCGAGATAGCCTGTCATCCGGAGGAATGTCACTGGATCGGGTGACACGTTTAAGTCAACGCCAAGCCGGATTGCAGGCTTGCGGACGATACAAACCCGTCGCAGTTTTGAGCTAGAACCCGGTTATATCCGGGAAACAGGCCAAATGCGGCCGTGCCGGATCGATCGCGGGAGCAGGGAGAAGACAGCCATGGCTATTGCTTTGGGCGCGCCGCGCCATGCGCGCCTCGTGCTCGCGCTCCTCACATTATCCGTGCTGTCAGGCGCGCGCGCCCAGGATGCGCCGCAGCCCCCACAGCAGCCCGCCGCGACGCCGTCGGGTCAAAAGTCCGGTGGGTCGGGCGGGCGTGCCAGCACCCCGAGTTCGCCTGTGGTCGCCGAGCAACATCGCCTGCCGCCGGATTCCACGACAAAACAAACGCTGGAGCTTCCCGGACGCACGCTCGCCTTCACGGCCACGGCGGGTTCGATCCACCTGTTTGACGACAAGGGAGAGCCGCAAGCCGATATCGCCTATACCGCCTATCAACTGGATGGCGCCGACCCGCGCTCGCGGCCGGTGACCTTCCTTTTCAATGGCGGGCCGGGCGCGGCCTCCGCCTACCTGCAACTCGGCAATGCCGGACCCTGGCGGCTGGTCATCAGCGGCGACGCGGCGGTTTCCTCCGCGTCGCCCGATCTCCAGCCCAACGCCGAAACCTGGCTGGATTTTACCGATCTCGTCTTCATCGACCCGGTCGGCACTGGATACAGCCGTTTCGTTGCGACCGGCGAGGACGTGCGCAAGCGCTTCTTTTCGGTCGACGGCGACGTCAACTCGATCGCGGTGACGATCCGTCGCTGGCTGGAAAAATCCGACCGTTTGCTGTCGCCTAAATTTGTCGCCGGCGAAAGCTATGGCGGCATCCGCGGACCGAGGATTGTTCGCGAATTGCAGATCCAGCAGGGCGTCGGCGTGAAGGGCCTCGTCCTCATCTCGCCGGTGTTCGACTTCCGCGAGTTCACAGGCTCCAGCCTCCTGCAATATGTGGCGAGCCTGCCCACCATGGCGGCCGTCGCGCGCGAGACGAAAGGTTCCGTCACCCGCGCCGACATGGCCGATGTCGAACGCTATGCGCGGGGCGATTTCCTGGCCGATCTCGTCAAGGGCGAGGCCGATGCCGAGGCCACCACGCGTCTTGCCGACAAGGTGGCGGAGCTAACGGGGATCGACCCGACAGTGAGCCGAAGACTGGCCGGACGCTTCGGCGTCGCCGAATTCCGCCGCGAATTCGACCGGCGGGATGGCAAAGTGACGGGACGTTACGACGCGTCCGTGTTGGGCTTCGATCCCAATCCGGACTCGAGCTTCTATCATTTCAACGATCCGTCCGGCGAACCGTTGGTTGCACCGTTGACCAGCGCCGCGGTCGATCTCACCATGCGTAAACTCAACTGGCGGCCGGACGGCTCCTATCAACTGATCAATGGTGCGGTCGAAAAGGCATGGGATTTCGGCCACGGCATCAATCCTGCCGAATCGATTTCCCAACTGCGCCAGATTCTCGCGCTCGACCCAAAGCTGAAGCTGTTGATCGGGCACGGGCTGTTCGATCTCGCCACGCCCTATCTGGGTTCGAAAATCCTGCTCGATCAACTGCCGGCCTATGCTTCGCCTGAGCGAGTGAAGTTCGTCGTCTATCCGGGCGGGCACATGTTCTATTCGCGCGACGCTTCGCGCCAGGCGTTTCGGGCGGAGGTCGAGGCGCTGATGAAGTGAAGGCAAAAATCCCCGGCTTCATCGCCGGCATCAATCGGGCCGGCGGCGCTTGGGGGGCGCGTACCTGCGCTCCATTTCCGCCGCCAGTTTCTTTTCCGACGTCCCTTTACCGCCTGCGAACCAGACCTCGGTGACAGTGCCGGCCTTGTTGCGCGTGCGGCGCACGGCCTGGCCATGGCTTGCGTATCCGGCCGCCAGTGATATCCGGCCGGCATCGCGGCTCGTGACCTCGATTTCCGACGCATCCATGAACGGATTAAACACGTGCGGATTGGCGACGATCACAAGGTTTCCGATCGGAACGAGATCGGTCGCGCCCCAGATACTCCACCAGCGTCCGGTCCAGTCACGAACGCGCCGACTGGGCGCGCCGCGTGCCGCGAAAGCACGCAAGGTGTGCATGGCGCCATCAAGCCAGAATCCGGCCCAGCCATCCACGGAATTGCTCAGAATGGAGATGGTCAGATCGCAGGCGGGGATGACGCAGGTCCGTGAGACATAGCCCTGGAATCCTCCGGTATGGCCGAACCAGTCCCAGCCAGCCGTGGTGCCACTCATGATCCCAAGACCGTAATACCCTTCGAGACTTGCATGCGGATTACGCCAGTGTTTCCGGATCATCTCCCGCCGGCTGCCAACGGAAAGCATGCTCCGTTTCGCATTGGGCGCCAGTTGCGCGAAGAACCGGGCCACGTCTGCCGCTGTACAGACGAAGCCGGCGGCTGGCGCCATGGCGTAGGCTAGGTTGTCGCCGGGAATGACGAGGCGCCGGCCCACGGGAAGGCGAAGTGTGTGGCCGCGCGCGAACGGAATGCCTTTGCCGATCGGCATGTCGGGCTTGGTCTCGCGCAAACCGACGGCATCGATGATCTCGCGCTCGATCCAGTCGCGATAAGGCTCCCCCGTGACCGCTTCGATCACAAGACCGAGCAATCCGAATCCGTGGTTCGAATATTTGAAACGCGTGTTGGGCTCGATGGCGGGCGGTGACTGGAGCTCTGCCACAAGCTCCTTCTGGTTAAGATAAGGCCGGCGATCGACGAATTGTCCGGCGTCGGCGCCATCGCGGGTGAGGCCGGCGCTATGTGAAAGAATCTGCGCAATGGTGGTTTCCGCGACGTGCCGATGCAGGCCCTTCACATATTGCCCGACGGGATCGTCGAGTCGCAATTTACGCCGTTCGCGGAGCTTCATGATTC
Source organism: Bradyrhizobium sp. (assembly GCA_028290305.1). The sequence continues at coordinate 51,467 of JAQGKC010000269.1, read as the reverse complement.
CGGCAGCGGTGAAACTCTTCGAATGCGATGCGATACGAAACCGGTGGCGTGGGGTAAGCTTTTCACCGGTGGCGAGGTTGGCGTGGCCGAATGCGTATTCGGCGACGATCTTGCCGCGATGGGCGATGGCGACGATGCAGCCGGGCTGCTGCGACATTCGCAACTGGAATTCTATCCAGGGGCGAATGTATCCGATCGCGGATTGCACCCACGGTTCCATGTGCGCCGTCTCCCAAAATGGTATTGTAGCGATCGAGGATGCGTCGAAAATTCAGCAAGAAATTTCTTGAATGCTATCTGACAAAACAAAACCGGCGCAATCCCGAGGGCTGCGCCGGTTGAATTGACGTCGCCGAACTCAGTAAACGAGGCCGGTGCCGGGTGGCTTTTCGAGTGCGGCGGCCAGCGAGCGATATTCGGCGCAGTCGGTGCCGCATATCTGGCCGATCCGGTTGAGGTGATATTGCGCCTGGTCGCGATTGCCCTGTTCGAGCTGCCAGAGCCCGTAATACTGCCAGGTCCGCACGTGGTTCGGGTCGGCTTTCAAAGCGCGCTCGTACCAGATCTGCGAAACCTTGTAGTCGCCGAGCTTGCGATAGGAGTAGCCGATCAGGTTGGCGACGTCGGCGCGGTCGTCCTGGCCAAGCGCCTTTAGTTGATCGATGGCTGCAGCGTAATCGTTGCGGTCGTAGATCGTGGCATAGGCCGAGCGATATCCCGCGATGAATTTGGGATCGTCGATGCTGGAGCTCTTGTTGGACTTCTTCTTTTCTTTCTTGGTGTCCGACGCGGGGGGCGCCGGATTGTCGCCGCCTGCGGCATAGGCGGATGTCAACAGCGGCACCGCGATCAACGCCATTGCGGCCATTGTCAGCGCCAAAAGTCGGATCGCAAATTTGCTCATGCGTCTCTCCTGATTTCCGATGGGATAATCCTACACCCGGGCCTGTTGGTTTGAACACCAGCCTTAACAGGACATTCCCGCCTGACCGCCTCAATTTGATGAATTGTGATCGGTTGCGTGTCCAAGTGAACATGACCAACAAGGGAACATGACCAAGATGTCATCCAGATGAACGAAGTCCATCATTGCGCTTCAGGATGGGTTCAGCGCGCCGCGCCTATGGTCGCAAGCATGATCCATGAGCCCGGCCATCCGACCGGCTCATGATCCCAGGAGGAGACCATCATGTTGAAGACAATTTCCGCCGCGCTGCTCGCGATTTCCGTTCTCGCCGCGCCTGCAATGGCGGCCGGCACCGCCAAGACGGCGCATGCGCCAGTGATCAAGGCTGGGCAGGTGAAATCGAGTGTGCTCAACGCCAATGCCAAAATGGGCCACCATTATCATCACCGGCATTACCGCCATCACTACGCCCACAAGCGGATGGGCGCGCTCAAGACACATCAGTTCTCGAAGGTCACGGTCAAGCACGTCACGCCCGCTACCAAGCGCGGCTGAACCGGATCCGCGGGGAGTTTCATCCGCATTGTCCAGCAGCTCCCTGCGGATATCAGGCACGGCCCGCGCCATTGCTTCCCCAATGGCTGCGGGCCGGCGCTGTTTTTTATAACCGAGTTGCGAATTCCATTTCGCCGGTGGACGGTCTAGAACCGACCCGGCGTCAGAGCTTTGAAAATGGGTTGCACTCGGGGTGTCAGCAAACTTGGGGATATCAGCAAAGCGTATGGCGATTCTGCTGCTGCCGATCATGCTCGCGGCCTGCGCGGGCGGCGACGAAAGCCCAAGCATCAGCTTCACCGACGATCGTGGCGGCGTAAACCAGCCGTATCCCAACAATTACCGCGCCGAATTACAGGCGTTCATGAAAACCTATCTCAACAATCCCGTTGGCGTGCATGACGCTGTGATGGCCGAACCGGTACAGCGCACCGTCGGCGGCAAGGTGCGGTACGTCAGTTGCCTGCGTTTTACGCCACGTGAATCCGACGGCAGTTATCGCGATATGCGCGAACGAGCCATCGTCTACGTCGATGGCCGGCTCGACCACGTGGTCGAGAAGGCCGACGAAACCTGCGCCGGCGCGGCCTATGCGCCGTTCCCGGAGCTGGAAAAGCTGACCCGCTGATCGCGCGTGCGGTGCAGGAATTCCGATCACTTTTAAGCGAGGCATGCATCGGAACTTAATTTCGGGTGACGTAATATATAGCTGCTAAAAACCGGATAACGGCGAAGAATTGAAACTTCAGGGAACAGAAAGGCGATGTTGCGTCTCCGTCACAGTCAGACACGATCCGCGCTCAGTCGATTGCCGCGAAGCAACCAAATTGACGCCATGTTGTTTGATGAGGGTCGCAACAATACCAACGGGGAACCATCATGAAGAAACTTTTGCTCGGTGCAGCCGCCATGATCGTATTCGCGGCTCCCGCAGCCGCGGCCGACTTGCCGGCGCGCCCCTATACCAAGGCTCCTGCCTATACGGCGCCGGAAGCGGTCTACAACTGGACCGGCTTCTACATCGGCGGCAACATCGGCGGTGCGTTCGCGGGCAATAGCAGCCTGCAGGGAAGCGACGGCCGATTTATGGGCGGTGTGCAGGGCGGTTTCGATTACCAGTTCGCGACGAACTGGGTGATTGGCGCCGAAGCCCAGTACGACTGGCTTACCAATAACAACAATGGCGGCGTGCTTTTCCCGGGTGGCACTCTGGTGACCTCGAATAGCGACCAGCTTGGTTCGGTTACCGGCCGGCTCGGCTACACTTGGGGTCCGGCGCTGCTCTACGCCAAGGGCGGTTACGCCTGGCGCGACAATAACAATGTCGGTGTCAGCTTCGGCGGCGCGCCGGTGGCCTTTACCACCGATGGCGGTCATAAGGACGGTTATACCGTCGGCGCCGGCCTCGAATACATGTTCGCCCCGAACTGGTCCGCCAAGGTTGAATACCAGTATTACAACTTCGGCAGCACCACCTTCACCGGCGGACCGGCCGAAATCGTCGGATCCCGATTCAGGGACGACGAGCATACCGTCAAGGCTGGCATAAACTACCGCTTTGGCTGGGGTGGCCCGGTCGCCGCGCGGTACTGACGAGCCCGTCCGCTACGAAAAAAGGCCGGCTTCGCGCCGGCCTTTTGTTCGAGGCAAGGACGATGCGGGTAGCCAATGCCGGCGTTTCGCCTAAAATATATCCAAAAATAATTTTCACCGTCCACGGAACTTCCACGATTGATCGGTTATTATGCCGGCGCCGGTCAGTGGACAATAAACATGCGTATTTTAGCGTTAGGGCTGGTTTTTTCCGCGGTTGCCCTGCCGTGTCTTGCCCGGACCGTGCTGAAATCCGAACCGCTTATCCTCGCACCCTATGAAGTTGCCTTCGTGCAGGACGCATCATGTCCGGCCGGGAAGGTGCTGAAAGTCACCGGTGCGATCAGGGGGCTGCATCGGAGGAGGGCCTGTGTGGCGCTCGCCGCCGAACAGGCCTCACTGGCGGTGGCGACACCGTAACGAAGCGCTTTTAATCCCGCAGCCCTTCCAAGCGTCATCCCGGCGTGCGCCGGGACGACGACCTGCTGAGATTTGGCTGAAATGCACTTCCCTCACCAACGCGGATGAAGCTCAAGCTGGGCCTCGCGTTCGGCCTCGGCTTTGTTCTTCGCGGGATCTTCCTGGGGGTCGGGCCGGCAGGGCCTGATCTTGTAGTCATTATCCAGCACCGGCCGGGGCGCCGGCTTTTCTTCTTCCGATACCGCGTCGACTACAAGCCCGCTTTGCCGGGCGAGCTTCCAGACGTCCGCCTCGGTCGGATAGGCCTTGCTCAGCTTGGCGTCGTTGGAAAACAGCGCGTAGGGCATGGGATGGCTCCGCCAAACCTCGCTAACGCACAGGGCGGGATAGGGTTCAGCCCCGGTTGAGGGCGGGCGGTTCACGCCCGAGTGAGCCCCTTCAATCGCGGGCTCGGGGATGTTTCGGCCGAGTCCCTGAGTCGTAAACGAGTCCTGAATCCCGCAAAAAATATTGCCCGAGACTCCCGGGATAGAATCGCCCGATGTTTTCGCCATGACGAAAACGACCCTCCAGACCTCCTGCGAAGGCATCCATATCGCGCTATCGGTGGCGCTGCTGGCGGCGTGCGCGGCCAATCTGGCGCTGGTATGCGCCTGGCTCTAATTATTGAAGAGCGCATGATCTTTTCGTCAAACCGCTCACACCTTGGCGGATCATGCGCCGATTGACGCCGCTTCTATTCCACCCATCATGCGCGACAAATGGAAGATGCCGCAGCAAGCGGCTTGCCGAAGTGTGCAGGGGAGGCCGTGATGATCGAGGCGCTCAGAGAGCGGGTCAATAGCGATGCGGCGCTGGTCAGGCGCGGGCGGTATCTTACCACCACATTCCTGCTGGAAGTCGGCCAGGCCGCCTGGCTGATCGCGATCTTCGAAGGCCGGATCGTGTCGGTGACGCCGGGGCCGTTTGTCATGCCGTCATCCTCGTTTGCGCTCCGCGCGCCTGAAGACGAATGGACAAAATTCTGGAGCAGCCGGCCGCCGCCCGGCTCGAACGACCTGATGGCGCTGATCAAGCGGCGCGTGCTGAAGGCCGAAGGCAACCTTGGGGTATTCATGGCCAATCTTCGCTACTTCAAGGAGGCGCTGGCCAAGCTGCGTCCCACGGGAGCAACGGCATGACTGCGCGATTCGAGCCGATCATCGGCCGCTACATGCATCTCGATCTGTTCGGACGCCAACATCGCATCTATGTCGAGGAAGCAGGGCGGGGCACCCCGTTGCTGTGCCTGCACACCGCGGGTTCTGACGGGCGGCAATACCGTGCGCTGATGAATGACACGCGGATCACGTCCGGCCACCGCGTCATCGCCTTCGACATGCCCTGGCACGGCAAGTCGTCGCCGCCTTCGGGCTGGCACAACGAGGAATATCAGCTCACTTCGGCGCAATACACCACCATGATACTCGAGATCATGACGGCGCTCGAACTCGATCGGCCGATCCTGATCGGATGCTCGATCGGCGGGCGCATCGCGCTGCATCTGGCGCTCGAACACCCGGAAGCGTTCCGCGCCATCATCGGCTTGCAGGCCGGCGCGCACGTCGATCCCTACTACGATCTGAATTTTCTGCACCGTCCCGACGTCCATGGCGGTGAAGTCTGCGCCGCCATCGTCTCCGGGCTGGTGGGGCCGGGCGCGCCCGATGACCAGCGCTGGGAGACGCTGTGGCATTACATGCAGGGCGGCCCGGGCGTCTTCAAGGGCGATCTGTATTTCTACAAGCTCGACGGCGATATCAGAGGCCGCGTGGCCCAGATCGACACGCGCCGCTGCCCGCTGTTTCTGCTGTCAGGCGAATACGACTATTCCTGCACGCCGGAGGAAACGCTCGGCGTGGCCAGCAGCATTCCCGGCAGCGAGGTCACCATCATGAAGGGCCTCGGGCATTTTCCGATGAGCGAGAACCCGACGGAGTTTCTGAAACATCTGTTGCCGGTGCTGGAGAAAATCGAAAGCCGATAAAAAGGTTCGGCGAGGATTGGAAAAACAAGAGGCTTGGAAAAAACCGAGACCCGGAAAAACAAAGCCGCCATGCGCAATATAACGCAGGCGGCTTTGCCATGGTGGGTCCGGATGGGGAAAATGTCCGGTGTGATCACGCTACCGCGTTTGCTTGACGCTGCAACGAAACTCGCTCGTTAAGCTGAATACCGGCGCTGCGGGTTAATTCTGGAACCGCTGAACAAAGGACCGCACCAATATCCCCGGTGAAGGAGGGTGGGGCCGCCGACCGGGGCGTTCAGTGCAGCATTCAGCTGCCCGATGCAGATAGCCGCGGATTTCTGCCAACGCAGGTCGCAGCCTATTACTTCGAAGCGTTGGCGATCTTGTGCTCCAAGTGGCCCGTTTCATGGTCGCGGCGGAGCTGGCTCAGCGACGTCTCGTTCAGCTTAAGTAAAACCTCGCTTAGCTTCTCGGTTTCGGGATAACCGGCGGCGAAACTCTGTCCGTAAATCTTACGCAACGTGCGGATGAGGGTGTTGCCGTGTTTGCCGCTGATTTCGCCATCCTTGTTTCGGTGGCGATTGTCGAGACCTGCCTTGCTCATGCTGCTCTCCCTTGTGCCAACAGCCGATAGCATCCTCCCGCCGGGATCAAATGGCAATTAAGATGTGGTCGCGATCAGTTGGTTTCCCGTGATTGAGGTCAACAACCCAGCTGAAAAATGATCGAAAGCCACCGGGCGCATACCCGTGGCCAATCGAATTGCGGTGCAGCGACTGCCGGTGGCGGATCTGAAATCTGGATTAGACGCCAGACTCTTTGGGCGGAGCAACGAGATCGCGCAACAGCGCAACTTCGCCTCACTCGCACCACGTTAACATGGAAACCGTTTTCGCTTCCGCAGTTACCCAGCGGCTATCCGCGACTGGAAGCGCATTGATGAATGTCGAACGCGTCTTGAGAGAGTATGGACAGTTTCTTCGGCCGATGGGTGAAGCACCGAGGGATGGGCGAAAGATACTCGGAATCTCGAAGCGGGGCAGCCTCGTTGTCTTTTGGGATGCCAATCCGTCGAAGTTGGCTGGCGCAATTTGGGTCGAGGAAAAGGATGCTGACCGAGGGTACCTTGATAGATATTTCAGAGGTTGGCTCGACCTCCGAGATTTCAGGCCGCTCGACCACGAGGCGTTGGCCAGGCTTCTCATCGCCCATATTGACGACGCGCGCGCGGCAGACGACAGGGATGTGTTCAAGGTTCTAGGACCAAGCTAAGGACGGCCGTATTTTCTTCGCGAACCAATTACCGCCGTAATCTTGTTCGACTTTGAGACGGTCGGTAATCGCTGGAGTGGGGACTCAGATACGAATACTCGTTGCGGGGTGCGTTCTATTGGCGGTTGTCCAACCGTCATTTTCTCAAAGACTTCTAAAGACGGAACCGTTGATGCTCGACCCTCATGCGGTCGTGTTCGTCAACGACGGTTCGTGCTCGGTGGGAAAAATTCTGAAAGTCAAAGGGTCTATTCGCGGGCAACGTCGCATGAAGTCCTGTGTGCCTTTCGAGGAAGAGCAAGCCTCGGTTTCCAGGTTATAAGCCAAGCCAAGCCAAGTCCGGGGAGTGAACGATGAAGGTAGCCACCAAGAGGGCGCCTCAGAAGTGTTTGCGCAATTTTTCAGTGCCGCAATGCTGAGGCATGTAGACGTCGATCAACGAGAACTCGTCGAGCATCAGGTTTTGAGCTTTCCGGCGCATGCGGAGTGTTTCGCGCGTGCCGTTGAAGAAGTGGATGTGGCGCCGGCGACGGTAATGCTGTTCCGCGGTGGCGAGACGCATCGTCGTTCCATACTCAAGGCGATCAGCTGGCGAACCCTTGGCACGTTCGATACCTTTGCGATAAGCTGGTTCCTGACCGGAAAGGTCGCGATGGCCGGCTCGATAGCTGCCCTTGAGGTGATCACGAAGGTCGCCTGGTATTACTTTCATGAGCGAGTTTGGGAAGCAGTTGCGTGGGGCCGTCGGTAAGCGCCCGAAACGCCATGGTGCTTTGGGATGGTATCGAGGCAATGGCGATTAGGCCTTAAAAATGGCTGGCCCGGTCCAGATAGTGCATTGACTTTGGCTGGGCCCGCTGCACAACCGAGCGATGAGCGAAGTATCAAATTCCGAGACACCACTGAGGGCGTCGTTCCAGGTCAAGTTGAACGGCGAGTCCGTTGCGATTGCGACGGTCGGCCAAGCTTACCGGTTCATAACCAGTCTCAACACGGTCGAGTGGATGGAGTTTCAATCGCTGCACGACGATGCAAAGGTTGCCCTGGAGGCTGCGGCTACAGATGCAATGCGGACCGTTCAGGCAACGAATGCGTTACGCGCGCTATTTGTGCGAGCGAAGCTTCTCTGAACGGTAAAAAACCACCCTGAAGGCACCTCTGCTATCGCAGTCGCGTCTCGGACCGTCTCAATGTCCAGCGGAACAATGAGGCTAGAACAAGTAGCCGCGGCCGCGTTTGCTTTTCCTTAAGTCTTTCCCTTGGCTATTTTTCTTCGTCTCGATTCGTTCGATGAGAACGAAACCGAATCGAACCCTGAACACGCGAGGTCCGAACGCGGGCCCGTCGCCATAAGATCCGCAACAACATCCAACAAACCAGGACCAAGCTGCAGGGCGTCGTTCGGGACCCCCAATTACAGAATGAGGTGCTCGACGAAGGCGAGGATTGTATCGCCGAAGTAGCAGGTCAGTCTCACGAGACTGAACGCAATGATGCTGCCAAAGACAAAATTAAAAGCAACGTTGACCGAAGTGCACACCGCAGATGTCTCCAACCGGGAGATTCAAAAGCACCACATACAACCAGAGATTAGATTTTGGAACGAAGGATAATTTTGGTAGCTAACGAAGCATTTATTCCACCGAAGAAAAAAATGACAAGAGACTAAAATTGGACGTTTTACGCATTGCATTTTCGGCAGGAACGCTCCGTTCTTTCGAGCTAATGCGCTGCAATTCCAGCAAAGTTCTGCCGCTATTACCCGGCTAGATTTCTTTTTAACGACTCGTCGGGGGGACGCAAATGAAACAACCTGATTACGAGCGCATGGCCGAACAATGTGCGTTGCAAGCTGATGCGATGCAGCCGGGACCGGAGCGCGATGCCATGATCGCAAAGGTGAAGCAGTATCGGTCCTACGCAAAAATGGAAAATTGGGTCGCTTCAAAAGAGTTGCGGCCGCCCGCGAGCTAGATTGCATCGGCGGTAGTGACCCGCTTCGCTCGGCCACTTAGGCTTTACTTCACGCGTCGTCCCTTGAAGAAGCCAGCGTTGGTCGTGTTCTGCTTGATGTTGGCGGTCTCACCCTGTTCCGCGGTGTTGATCTCACCTTTTACCTTCGCCGCGTCCTTGCTTGGGTCGGTGTGATCGCCGGTGCCCTTGTTGCTGCGATTGGCAGGCGGCGCGGGTGGCATTTCGTTGTGACGTGACATTCTTTATCCCTCGTCTTCATGAGGCCAAGAGGCTTGGAATGAGTCTAAGAGGCTTGGAGAGTTTTGGTTCCTTCGGGCTGTTTGTTCGGTACATCGGTGAATGCAACGTCCGGACCGCCTATCGACCGAAACCCTGCCGGATTGCTTCCGCGTTTTCGCGCACCGCCTTGTTGGCAAGACCGACGAAGATCGGAATAGCGACGATCAACAGCAATCCCATCACGATGCGCGTGCGGCTCAGAAGGCGCTTAGGGCGCTTGATGTAGTGTACGTTTGAACGGTCGGTACGCTCTTCGTTTTCCATCCGCTCGCCATTACCACGTACCGTCTGGAAATATCGTTTCGTTTTGTTTTGACGTTCTCATTCTGAAATGGTGCCGGTTGAGAGGATTGAACTCCCGACCTTCGGTTTACAAAACCGCTGCTCTACCGCTGAGCTAAACCGGCCAACAAAACGATCTCACTCATCGCGTCGACGCCTGAGACGGGACGCCTGAGAAGTTTTGTCATTTTTGTCTCCCGCAGCCAGTGTCTGCGGGGAGGCGCGCCGTCAGATACCAGAGTTGCCGGGCGAGGGCTACAGGCACGAAAGTCCTCCTTCAAAGGCATATGCGATGCCGCGACGGATGCTACATTCGATGGAGGGAATCAAGTCCGTCTGGGGAGAAGCGACATGGCGAACAGGCTGCTGCCGGCCTTTGCATGTGTCCTGTCCATGCTTCTTGCCCCGGGACTGGCCACCACCGCCCACGCGGCGGATCCCGGGTTCTGCAAACCATATGCCCAGGCGGCGCTCACCCAGGTGCGGGGAGCGCTGGCCACCCCTCGCTGCGGCGCCGGCTTGCAGGGCGCGCGCTGGTCGACCGAGTTTGCGGTTCATTACGAGTGGTGTCTCGGTGCTTCCCTTGATGCGGCCGCCGCCGAAAGGGATGCACGCACGCGGTACCTGAAAGCCTGCACAACTCGATGACTTGAAGGGTCAGCGCCGAAAATCCAAAAATCGCGGACCGCAATCATTTGAAAAAGGCGGCCTGAGCCGCCCTTTTCGTCTTCGCGATGTGGATGACTTATTGGCAAATGTGCCGGTGGCCGTCTTCGCCCTTGAACCACTTACCGGGCTGACAGACGAAGCCGTTGCGCTCGGCGTAACTCTGATGATACCAGCCGCTGTCGTAGCCGTTCCAGCCATTGTTGTAGCCATTGTTATAATAGGCATAGGAGTTGCCACGGAACGGCGCCGTGGCGATCGCGCCGGCCGTGCCCACTGCGGCACCGGCTGTAGCTACGGCGCCGCCGACCACGCCTGCCGCAAGGTCGCCGGGCCCGAAGTCTGAACCACGGCGGCGGTCCCAGCCGTTATCGTTCCAGCTATTGTTCCACTCACTGTTCCAGTTGGGGTTGTTGTTGTTCCAGCCGTTGCTATCGCTTCGATACGCGGCCCGGCGTTGATAGCTGCCGGTATAGGGGTTGTTCGGTCCCTTGTTCTGGCAGTTGGCGTTTGGATAAAATTGCGCGCAATAGCCGGGATTATAAATGACCTGCTGCGCCATTGCCGGGCTCGCCAGCGCGGATGAAAGAACTACGGCGGCAGCGCCGAGAAGTCTGAGTTTTGTCATGTGTTTTCTCCGTTGAGGTGAGAACCCAGAGCTAAGCGCGGGCCCGAACGGACGTTCCAGGTTTTCGGCGCGGTCGTTTCAAACAGATGTGATAACGCGAGACCCGGAGGCGACACACCCTGGCCGCGCCTCGGTTCCACGTGACGTTGTTCCCTGGCGACCTGCCAAGCCCGGGTGGCAATGGAATTTGGTTGTGTCGCCTGCAATCCGATGTGAAATTCCGGTTCCGTCGAGACGGCGAGACAAGCAGGGGGCACATGTTCGGAATTCTGGGGTTGGGGTTTCTGCTGGGCATGCAGCACGCGCTTGAGGCCGATCATATCGCCGCGGTGTCCAGCATCGCCGCGCGCCGCACCGATGTCGGCGATATCGTCAAGCATGGCTTGACCTGGGGGCTCGGCCACACCCTGACCCTGTTCGTCTTTGCCGGCGCCGCGATCCTGCTGGGTCACGCGATTCCCGAATATTTCGCACGGCCGATTGAAACCGCCGTCGGCCTCATGCTGGTCGGACTCGGTGTGCATGTACTGTGGCGGCTGTGGCGCGACCGCGTGCATTTTCACAGGCACGGTCACAACGACGGCACGGTGCACTTCCACGTCCACAGCCATGCCGGTGAAACCGTTCCACACGCCCGCGCCGCCCACACGCATGAGCATGGCTTTCGCTGGCGCACGCTGCTGGTCGGATTGATGCACGGCATGGCCGGCTCGGCGGCGCTGCTGGTGCTGACAGTATCGCAGGCATCCACACCCGCCATCGGCCTCGGTTATGTCGCGCTGTTCGGGATCGGCTCGATGTTCGGCATGGGCGCGCTATCGACGGTGATTGCGGTGCCGCTGGCGGTCTCGGCGCGCTGGCTGACCTGGGCCAATCGCGGCCTGCAGGGTGCCGTCGGCATCATCACCGTCGCGATCGGCGTCATGACGATTTACGCCATGACGCTTGCGTAATCACACCGCGCTTGCCGCGTTAACACTTCCTACCGCGATCGCTCGCAATTGAACGAGCGCAAATGCTGACGCGTTAGGCTTACCGGAAGTTTGGCCGGCAGCTTTAACCCTTGGCAATGCACGTTCAGTTAGGTTGCCGTGAGAAACGGAACCCAAAAGCAATGCGCGTGGGACTTGCACTGGCTATTCTGATCGGAACGGCGCTGCCGGCTTTGGCCAGCGACGGCTTCGATATCGTGATTCCGGGCCGTCCCGGTGTGCCCGTCTTCATTAACGGTATCGATGCGTCCTATGCCGTCGTCGAAGGCGACTGGGGTCTTGCCAAGGGCCAGCACGTGCAGCCCACCGTCTATGGCGGCCGCTACGTCGATCCCGAGCCGCATGTTGGACATTACTATCCGAGTTTGGGTCATATGCCCGGCTACGGGCGTCTCGAAATCGAGCCACCTACCAACCGCAGACTGCCGCAGCCCGCGGAGAGCTATCACGAGTCATGGTCCGCGCAATCGGCCCCACCCAAGGCACAGCCTGAAGTGCCGCTGTATCCGCCGCCGGTGATCGTCGCCCCGCAAATTGGTGGCGAGGGCATACCGCAGGATTTTTCAAACCAACCGCAACAGCCCCGGTATCGAAAACCCCGGAAGCTTCCAAACTAAACCTACGTCAAAAAAGAAACAAATCCACAGGAGAGAGTAATGCGTCAGACGATTTCAGGATTGGTTGCGGCAATCGCCGTGGTGGCCGCGAGCGCGGCGCCGGCGATGGCGTGCGGCGGATTGTTCGGAGATTCGTGCTCGCCGTGCAGCCCGTGCGCGCAGAGCTACGTTCCGGCCCCGGTCTATTCAGGTTGCAACAGCGGCTGCGGCGGCTGGGCCTATGAGCGGCTGCCCGATCCGGTGCAGCAGTATTACTATGTCAATCAGGGCCCGACCTATACCGGTCCCGGCAATTTCGCGCCCTATCCGACCTATCAGGAAAGCGCGGTGTCCGGCTGGGGTGCCTACCGTCATCATCCCTATCACTATGGCTACGATGGCGGTCGCTATGCCAACGCCACCACGCACTATTATGACGGCGCCCCCAACGTTGAAGGCCCCGCGGTCTACAGCTATCGCGCTCATTCGCACTACCATTCTTACTTGCGCCCTTGGCACGCGCACACCGGCTATCGGTACGGATACGGATCCCATCACGGCTATGCGCCACATCACAGCATGCGCTACGGTTACGGCTACGGCGCGCCACACCACTACGGCCACTACGGTTATCGCGAGCACACGCTGCGCCGCTATTACTGATCGCCAGATCAACTGAAGACATCAGCGCCCGTTCGCATCATGCGAGCGGGCGCTGATGTTCTTAACGCTCAACCCATCAGGCCGAGCCGGCTGGCGCCGATATAGAGTGCCAGCACCGCGGCATTCGAAACGTTGAGGCTCTTGATTTCGCCGGGCATGTCGAGCCGCGCCACCACGCTGCAGGTCTCGCGCGTCAACTGCCGCAAGCCCTTGCCTTCCGCGCCCAGCACCAGCACCAAGGGTTGCCGCAGGGTCACCGCGCCGAGATTTTCGCTGCCCTGGCTGTCGAGCCCGACCGTCATGAAGCCCTGGTCGTTCAACTCCGTGAGCGCGCGCGCGAGATTTTGCACGGTGACCAGCGGCACCAGTTCAAGCGCGCCAGAGGCGGATTTCGCCAGCACGCCGGTTGCTTCGGGGCTGTGACGCGCCGTGGTGACGATGGCCTTGACCGCGAACGCCGCCGCCGAGCGCATGATCGCGCCGACATTGTGCGGATCGGTGATCTGGTCAAGCACCAGCACGATGCCTTCCTGCGCCAGCGTATCGATATCCGGCGAGGGCAGGGGTTCGGCCTCGGCCAATAGGCCCTGATGCACGGCGTCGGGACCGAGGCGCTGGTCGATCAGGCTCGGCCGCACGATTTCCGGCGTCACGCGGGTGTCGATCTTGTCATCGGCAAGGCGCCGCGCGGCGTTTTCGGTGAGCCATAGCTTGCGAATCTGCCGCTGCGGATTGGCCAGCGCCGCCGCCACCGTGTGCCAGCCATACAGGATGATCGGACCGTCCGGGCCCGCCTCGCGGTCGCGCCAGGCCGGCCGGCGGCCGAATCCGCGGTCCTTATCCGGTGGTTTGCCGCCTCCGCGCCGGAATTGCGGCTTTCGATCACGATCGCTCATGGCTGGCTTGTCTCACGGGTTCCGGGCAATGGCAATTTGGGCCGTCGGAAGGCACATATTGGGGGCTCCCATTGGTTGACTTTGCCATGGCCCTTCCGTCATAAACGCGCCGACCGGGAGCCCGCCATCGGAGCCCGGTTTTAACTTCATCCATGGCCCTTATATTTGTCGCCATCTCGGCGGGTAGGCTATCGATGCTGTTGAGCGGGGGAGTGTCCCGAGTGGCAAAGGGAGCTGACTGTAAATCAGCCGTCTTACGACTTCGAAGGTTCGAGTCCTTCTTCCCCCACCATCCTGCTTCGCGCTGGCACGCTCCGCAGGATTTGCATCCTCAAAGTCGAAGCTCAGTCCCCCGACGAAGCTCAAACCGCTGCGCTTCTGAACGACGACTAAGCGTATCTTGATTGCGAAATCAGCATGTCTCCCGAAGCTTCGGGGAGGTAGCACTGCCGTCATTTCTCGAATGCGCGGCGCGACTCCAATTGTCGGCTGAGCCGGTCCATGCCTGACCTGCTCAACTGCTGGCGGTCCGGACCCCGCCAAAGGGGGCGGTATGATCGCTGCCGGCCGCGACCTCCGTCACCGGGAAAGGCACGCCGGGAAGATAGAGGGAGACGGCGCGGATCTCGTAGACCGCGGTGGGATTGACGCGGCGCAGGTCGCGAGCAGCCTCGATGGCGGCTTCTTCGGTCGCGCAGTCCACTATGTAGAGGCCCAATAACTGTTCCTTGGTCTCGGCAAACGGACCATCGATGACCAGTCCGGCACCCGGACCTCGCAAGGTGCGGGCGCTCTTCGTCGCACCCAAGCGCGCCGCCGGGCCAAGCCGCCCCTCTTGCTTAAGTCGATCATGGACCTGATGCAGATCGCTCATCAGCGCCGCATCCTCTTCGGGAGTCCAGGACATGACATCGGCTTCCACATGATAGGCCAGGATGGCGTAAAGCATCGGAACCTCCTTCGTTGCGGGATTGGCTGATCCGCATCCGCAGGACGTTTCGCCGGAGCAAATCCCGACAATTCCCGCGTTTCGGAAAATCTCCTTTTGAGAAAATAGAAAAATAAAAAGGCGCGGCGGGATTGTCCCGTCGCGCCCCAACTTTTGCACTCGCTGGTCCAGGCGCTGAGAGCGCCCTGTTGCAAAGCTTGAATCCGCTTAGCGGGCGATCCCAGCGAGGTGACAGCGCTTGGTATAAGACACTGGATCACCTCCTTTCGTTGTTGATGGAAACATCAGTATAGGCATCGAATCGCTGCCTGTTAAGGGGCCGCCCGCCGCTGCTGCGTTCGATACACTCGTAAATCTACGTAGAATCGGGCTTAACGCGAACGTAACCCTGAAAACGCTATTGCTTGATGCGGTCTTCGAGAATCCGGAAAGCCCCTTGTGGGGGCTGTCACCTGCCTGGTCGCTTGCCTTATCGCCGGCAGGAATCTGGATCGTTTAATTGCCGAGACGCGATGTCCGGCACGCACCGGACGGATCATCATGCGTTCCCCAGGGGCAACGGCAAAATTCCGATGGAGAAGGTCGCCTATATCAGGGGCTTCGGGCCGTGGCACCTGATGATCGCCTCCGCGGAATATATGAGCGATATCGACACCGCGTTCCGGGGCATGGCCCGGACGGCTGCTGCGGTGATCGGGATTCTGTTGCTGTTCTCTGCTCGCCTTGAACGCCACCATCGAGGCAGCACGTGCCGGCGAGGCCGGGCGTGGCTTCGCCGTGGTGGCGTCCGAGGTCAAAGCGCTGGCCGAGCAAACCGCGAAAGCGACCGGCGAGATCGGCCAGCAGATCACCGGCATCCAGGCCGCGACGCAAGGATCCGTCGCTGCCATCAAGGAGATCGGCCTCATCATTGGACGAATTTCCGAGATTTCATCGACCATCGCCGCGGCGGTGGAAGAGCAGGGCACCGCAACCCAGGAAATTTCCCGCAACGTGCAGCAGGCGGCGCACGGCACCATGCAGGTGAGCTCGAACATTTCCGACGTCCGGCACGGCGCCGGCGAGACCGGGTCGGCCTCCTCGCAGGTCCTCTCGGCGGCAAAATCGATGTCCCGCGACAGCAACCGGCTCAAGCTGGAAGTCGCCAGGTTCCTGAACTCGGTGCGCGCGGCCTGAGAAAAATCAAGGTCCCGGGGACGATCCGAATCGGTGCATAGCGGTTGAGGCCGCCAGCCTGGCGTGATAGGTGATCGGCCATAAGCGGGTGTAGCTCAATGGTAGAGCAGCAGCCTTCCAAGCTGAATACGAGGGTTCGATTCCCTTCACCCGCTCCAATGTTTTCAATGGCTTAACTCGTCAAGAAATTTTCATTCTGACAAGCCGCGCATTTCCATTCTGACAAATGTTCACTTTACGGTCGCTTGCTTCGCGAGTTTTGCACGCCGCTTGATGCGCTTCATTTGTGCGTCCTGCTTGGCCTCATCATCGTCGTGCAGGTAGTGCGCCATTGCCGCTGTCGACGACCACTGGCCTTTTTGCATCAGCTGCGTCTCGGTCAATCCAGAGGTGCTCGCTTCCGTAGTGCCGCCGTGGCGACCGAATGAAGTAAAGGTCAGTTCGGACCTCAGGCCCGCTGCAATGATGACCTTCTTCGAAATGCGCTGAACCTGGGTGAGTATCTCTCCCTTGCCAAACCACGGCAGGCTGCTGCCGTCTCTGCGCAGCATCAAGCCACCCGTCGGCCGCAATGCTTTGATCGCGTCGAGTTCGGCCATCAACACCGGATAGAGCGGCTTGCCCTTGGCATTGAACAACGGCTCCCAAGACCCGGTGCTGGTCTTGTAATTGATGACATAGACGTGGTTTGGTCGGCTCGCCGGTCGGTAATGTTCGGCCACGAAACGGATGAACATGTGCGCCTCGCGCTGCAGCAGTTCCCACCCGATTAGAGCCCCAGTCGCGAGCGAGGGATATCCCATTTCGATTGCCTTGGCGCGAAACGCCGCCAACTCCGCAAACGTCGCATGCGGCGTTTCGCGCGAGTTCGATTGTAGGCCCATCTTCTCGAACGGATTTTTCGGCGGGAATACGCGGGGGTTGGCGCGCGACACCGTATTCCACGCTGTACGCGCGGTCTTCATGGCGTGATTGACCGTGGTGCGGCGTTCAACCTTCTCGCCCATGACCTCCTTGAAAAGAAGTTTCCCAAAGAGGTCATCGACGAAAGCGGTGTCGATGCTCGAGACCCGCCGGGTCCCGAGGCGTCTGCCGTCCTGTAATAGATATTCGCAGATCATCTTGATGCCGGTCTCGTGCACGCGGCATTGACCCGGGCTCAAGGCTTGTAGTCGCTTAGCGGTTTTTTGCGGCCACGTTCGACGATATTCGTGAAACATCCAGTCCAGTGTTCCGACGACCACGCCGACAACGGAGGTCGCGTCCTCTCCGCCGCTGCGCCAGCTATCAAACGCCGGCAGCAAAATTCTCTCCGCCCGCTGTACCGCCCTGTCGTAGTCGGCACCCAGCGGTTCATTCTGCAGTGGACAACCTCGCTCGCGCGCCCAACTTGGGACGTTAAAAAAATAGCCCCAGCCCGTCTTGAGCTGCTTGTGTAACGTGTAGCGGGGTAGGGGAAGGGCCGAGCGTCTACGTCTCACAGAAGCCTCCGCGACACCTCCGGATCATCTTCCGGGTCTATCGAGCGGTGTTTGTCCTCTTTGACTGTAACCGATATCCGTCCGTCAGGCCAGATTTCGACGCTCGAAACTCTTCCGCCTCCGTCAAACACGCCTTTGACTGCTCGCCTGACATCAGCTTCGGTGAATTTTGACTTCGACATTCCAACTACTTCAGATGAAGACGGGCTGGAGCAGGAAGGTGCATAGCGCAGACGCTCGCAAAGGCCCGGATAAGCCACTGGGACGCTATCCACATATCGGCTGGCACCCGCCGGCTGAAAAGACTTCGTCAGCCTGAATGAAACATTGGAGGGCATTAGCGAACATTCGGCTAGGGCGCGAGCACGGGCTCCGGAGCAGCCGCTCACGGAATCTGATTGACCAAAGAACGCGTCGTGTCCAAGCAGTTCTTTTTTTGGTCGTCCCAGCCGGCCTGAATGTCCAGCTCAGCGAGTTCTGCTTGCAAGAACTTGCGGTCAACGTTGTCGAGCCGCTTGATCAGCGCGCTTTTCTTGTCCGAGATCACACTCAGGTTGCCGACCAGAGCATCGTGATCGAGAGAGTCCGCAACAGCAATATCAAAAATGTCCCGTGGCTTTAACATCGTTGGGCGATAATGCATCTTCTTGAGCGCGATTTCAGCCGGATGCTCGACTTCGATTGAAACTTTCCGGGCCGGTGGCAGGTCGGTGAGGTCGATCTCGAAGGTATCCGTGCCGAGCCCCGAGAGTGGGCCGCTAACGATGAAGTCGATCTCGCCTTCGGCGTAGATCAGCTTCAAATAGTGCGCGGCCTCGTCCCACGTCCGGCAATTCCAAACTTCGGTTACTTTCGGCGACATGATACCGAGATATTGCGGATCGTCGATAAATGCATCGATGTCTTTGCTCAGCCGGTGGTCAGCGTGCAGCATAAGGGCCGTACCGCCGCCCAAAACCCATTCGGGAACAGCCTGGCCCTGCTGTTCGAGCTGCTCTAGTCCCGTGACGGTCCGGCTAAGCAGCAGGCGCCAGTTGCTCAAAAGCTGCCTCCAGGCGTGGGCTTGCCTCTCCAGTCGCCGCCTTCACCGCTCGGTAGGTCGTCGCTAGGTCCGAGTTGGAAACCCCGTGTATCGCGGCAAACTTCAAAATCAATTCCGGCCGAACATCCGTGAAGAAAGTTGCTACGTGAACAATCCATGACCCGGTCCTGCTCGAAGCGAGGTGTTTTGCGAGTTGCGCCGCGCTTATGACTTTCTTGTAAGGGGCATTGGTGGTGCCGAGAACCAATTCGTCGACTTCCTCGTCGGGAATGGATTGACGCCCAGAAGGTCCTCGTTCCTCCGACGCTTTGATTAGGAGCACGTCTTCGAGTTTGCACCTGCGATGCTTACCCTCATAGCGGAAGGGAAGCTCTCCTGCTTCCATCTTGCGGACCACCATGGGACGAGAAATGCCCAAAATCTTGCCGGCGTCCGCAGGCGAAAGCTCTCTGTCGACTGGAATTATGACGACACCAGAGTGCTTCAGGGTAAGCTCAGTGAGTTGCCGAAGCAGTTTGAGCATCACGCCCTCAACCTTCAGGTCGACGGACTGCTTGCGTTCCAACTTGCTAAGTTGGCGCGCCAAGGCCTCGGCGTCTCGTCGCGCCGCTTGTCCAACCTTTTCGACCTTCGTTTGAGTGAGCGCCACCACGAACCTCCATTCGCGTCCTAAGTGAAATAACTGAAAATCGTGGCATTTTCAACCCGCGCCGGGCTTTAAGTTTCGTGGGCTTCTGTAAGTAATTGTAAAAGCGGGGTAATCCTTCTCTTGCCCTGGACGTCGACAATCAATTCTAACGCGGCGCGAGACTTGGCGCCCTGGAGGACGAGGTTCTCCCAGGCCGAGTAGCCATCGTCACAGCGGGCGCGCCACCCCACAGCGTCGATAACCCCTGTGTGCTTCTGCTCTCGTTCAGTAAACATAACGTGAACGGTCCCTTGATCTGATGCCTTGCGTTTGGCAGAAATCTCTTACTTCATATTTTAAATATGAGGTCATAGTGGATGATGGACAATTCGTCGAGACTAGACCCTACGATAACACCGGCACAGGTAAAGGCTGGACGTGCTCTTCTGGGTTGGTCCCAGGGTGAACTAGCCGGGAGGGCCGGGATAGCGACTTCAACTCTCGCCGATTTCGAGCGCGGACAGCGTTCGCCAGTTCCCAATAACCTGGAAGCCATTAAGTCCGCCCTTGAGGGGGCTGGCATATCGTTTCCCGTCGGCGGCGCCGTAGCAGGGCCGATCCCCGCGGTCAGCCATCGTTCGAAGGTTGCGCCGGATAAGTTACGGCCGGTCCGCTGGATAACCGAAACCGATCTTGATCATTGGGCTGACCGCCGGGACGGACAGGCCATGCTGCCGGAATTAGTCCGGCGACTGATCCTCGCGGAAAAGGGCTACTTTGCGGAGCTGCGCTTCCCATCAGGCGACAGCGTGCAAATGCACGGCTGGGATGGACGATGCAACGTAGAGAGCCCAACCGATCAGATACCCGCCGGTTGGTCGGGCTGGGAGCTCGGTACTGACAAGGGCCCGAAGAAAAAGGCTGACAAGGATTACAAGCAGAGAACCAAAGACCCGCTTGACCTGAGTGCACCCGACACCACGTTTGTCTTTGTTACACCACGTCGTTGGGCCCAGAAGGAAGAATGGGTCAAGGAGCGTCGCGCAGAGAGAGCCTGGCGCGAGGTTCGCGCCTACGATGCCGTCGATCTCGTGCAATGGATCGAGCGCTTCCCCGCGGTGGGACTCTGGCTTGCTAAGCTGATCGAAAAGGCGCCGGACGGCGTGCGGGACCTAGGCGACGTTTGGCGCGAATGGTCACTGTCGACCACGCCGCCTCTCAGCACTGACCTGGTTCTTGTCGATCGCGAAGATGAAGGGACTCGGCTGCTGAATTGGCTGTACGGCGAACCTGCGGCGATATCGGTGCAGGCTGAGGCCCCTGGCGAGGCAATTGCATTTCTTTATGCGTCCATCGCGCAGCTGCCTGACGGCTACCGGGACTTCTATCATACGAGGGCAATTGTCGCCGCCGATGCCGATACCGCCAGATCATTGGCAGACGTGGCGACGCCGCTCATCATCATCCTGGATGCGCCAGATCCGGGGCTAGCGATGCATCTCGTGGAGAAAGGGCACTACGTCTATCTCGCCTTCGGCTCCAATATCGGAGCGCCCACTGACGTGCTGGTCCTAAAGCGTCCCACCCGTTTCGCAATCGAAAGCGAACTCGAGAAGATGGGTCTCGGTCGCCACGATGCACAAAACTTCGCACACGATTCCGGGCGCAGCCTGACGATCCTTCGTCGTCTTATTCCTGCGGCCCCGTCCCACAGAATGCCTGAGTGGGCGACGCCGGAGGCCGCCAGGGCGTTGATACCAGCCCTACTCGCCGGCGCCTGGGATGAGGGAAACGAGGGTGATCGGGCGATCCTCGAAGATTTGGCGGGTACCGCGTACGAGAAGGTCGCTGCGGCACTCACGCCCTTGCTTAGCATCGGTGATAGCCCGCTTCGCAAGGCCGGAAACTCTTGGAAAATCGCGTCACCGAGAGATGCGTGGTTCCGTACAGCACGGAATGTCACCTTGGCCGACCTGGAGCGCTTCAGCAATGCCGCCAACGCTGTTCTGACATCGGTCGACCCTCGCTTTAACATGGCTCCTGATGAGCGTTGGATGGCAAGCGTTAAGGGTCAGCGACCGGCGTATTCCAATCTCTTACAGACCGGGATATCGGAAACGCTGGTGTTGCTGAATGTTTTTGGCAAGCAGGTGACCGCCGTACCGCATGCCGAGGCGCGCGGCGCAATGATTGTCAGAAACATTCTGCACGATGCCGACGCTGTACGGTGGTGGTCGTTGTCGAGCCAGCTGCAGGTTCTCGCTGAAGCTTCGCCTGAAGAGTTTTTGAGCGCTGTCGAGGACAGCTTGAACAAAAATTCCAAGCCAGTTCTTGAGCTGTTCGTGGAGGGTGGAGGGCCGATGGGCGGTGCCGCCTACCACGCAAATCTGCTTTGGGCGCTCGAAACACTGGCCTGGAGTAGTGACTACCTGGCGCGCACAACCGAGTTGCTGGCGAGTTTGACGGCGCTCGATCCAGGCGGTCGGTGGGGCAACCGGCCGGCGCATAGTCTGCGGGAGGTTTTCGTGCTCTGGTGTCCGCAGACAAACGCGCCATTGCAGGATCGGCTCAAGGTGCTGAATCGGCTTCGGAAGGTCGAGCCGGATGTCACCTGGAACCTACTGCTGAATCTTTACCCAAAATCTCATGACACGGTTGATCCTGCGCCTGTGCCGCGGTGGCGCGACTTCTCCGAAGAGGATCCGGAACCTATTACGGACGCGCTGTACCTCTCCGGCGCTCAGCGGATAGGTGGGTGGCTGCTCGAGGACGTGGGAGCCAACAGTTACCGTTGGGTTCAGTTGATCGAGCGCTTTAGTGAGCTAGCGCCTGATCTTCGAACCGCGGCGATCAAACAGCTCCTGATGTCAAACGGCACGATTTCCGACGATGACAGCAGGATGCAAATTCAACGAGCGCTCCAGGCCCTGATCAATCATCATCGTCAATTTGAAGATAGCGATTGGTCTTTGCCGACTGCCGAGCTGGCCGAGCTTGAAGTCGCCTATGCTGCGCTGGCGCCATCTGACAAGCTCAAGAACATCGGATGGCTTTTTGAGAACGAGCAGGCACTGCTTTTAAATCCACTCGGGCACGATTGGCAGCAGAACATCGAAGCGGCCAATGAAGCTAGGCGGACAGCCATCAGAAATCTAATGGCTGGCAACGTTGAAGACCTTTTTGCGCTTGCCCGGTTTGTGAAGGAGCCGGCTCTTGTGGGGCGCGCCGTTGCTCAGGTAGCAGATGAAGCGACCGTGGACGCGGTCTTGGCGCGCGGGATTCAAGCGAGGGATAACAAGAACTGGAATCTCGCCCACGGCATCATCATTACCCACAGTAACAGCGGGGGAGATGAATGGGGCGACAACTTGCTGGATCGAGCGGTTGCTGAACGCTGGGGGAACGAGGCCATTCTGCGGATCTTGTTATCGTTACCTAAGTCCGAGCATTTCATGCGCCGGGCGTCGAGTCTGGGCGAGGAAATCGACACGCAGTACTGGACTCGCATGGGGACCTTCTGGATTCAGGGTAGTCCCGAAGCGATTGCCTCGGCGATCGAGAAATTGCTCGCAGTTGGACGCGGCCGCGAATGCATTCATCTCGCAGGTCACCATTTGAACGGGCTGCCGAGCTCACTCTTGGTTCGCATACTTGAGGGCTCTCTCCAATCAAATGCCGGTTCGTCGAAGGATCACAACGAATCAACGATGTTTCAGTACTATGTCGAGCACATTTTCCAGCGACTGGACGAGAGCGACGATCTTCCCGAAACCGAGATCGCTCGTCTGGAGTGGAGCTACTTGAACGTTTTGCAGCGCTCGAAACGGCCACCGAAGACCTTACGCAAGGCGCTGTCGACGTCACCCGAGTTCTTTGTTCAGGTCCTCTCGGTGATCTACAGGGCGCATAGAGAGGGTGAACAGGAAGGGGCGCCAGAGCATGAGCCGGAGTCGGAGGATGAAAAGAAGCGAGCCGCGGCCGTTGCCGGCCACGCCTACAGGCTCCTGCACGACTGGCAGCAGATCCCCGGGCGATCCGGTGACAGCGTTGATAGTGCCGCGCTGGAATCCTGGGTCAAGGAAACGCGAATTTTGGCGACGCGAGCCGAACGCTTGGAGGTGGCCGATCAACATATCGGGCGAATACTTGCCTATGCACCAGCGGATGTTGACGGAATCTGGCCATCCAAGCCGGTGCGAGAACTTATTGAGCTCGTTCGCAGTCGCTCAGTAGAGCGCGGATTTTACCTGGGGGTCGTAAACAAGAGGGGTGTCACTTGGCGTAGGCCCACAGATGGCGGAATACAGGAGCGTGAGCTTGCCCAGCACTATCGCAAGCTCAGCAAGGCCTTGCGCTTGGAGTGGCCGCACACTTCAGCCGTGCTCGAGCAGCTCGCAAGGCATTACGCCCGGGATGGAGACGATTCTGACGCGGACGCTGACCGATTCCAATGGTGAAGCCGCTCCGCTGAACTGAGCGGTGTTGCTATCGCGCGGCGAACTGAGAGTATCTCGCCCGGAGCATCGGCGCATCGCGTAGACGAACTTATGCTTCAACGTTTGCAAAGATGTGTCCATTAGATAGGTGAGTCTTGAGCAAGCCAAATCTGAGTCGCGAAGGCCTCATGGCGCTGATGTCAGATATAGGCGGCCGCACCGAGCTGGGACCTGTCGCTGCGGAGCTAGAGACACACCTGCGTGACGCCCAGCCCTTCGATCCGGTCCGGCTCGCGGCGACGTTCGCCGGATTGCTTGCCGTGCCTGCCCTTCAAAGTAACTGCCTTCGTCTCGAAGCCCTCGTACACCTCACACTAGTTGCGGGTAGCGGCCGAGGTGCGCCGAATCAAACAATCGTCAGTCGGCTCTTTTCGGAAGCCGGCAAGGGACGGCTTGGTATCAAGGAAGATCCAGCCGAAGATGTCTTTGTAACACTGATCGTTTCTCCGCGCGGTGATTTCAGGGTCCTCGAAGGAACTTGGGAATCTGCGGGCTTCTATCTTCAGCGATTGGTGAACCTCTTGGAGCTCCTGCCAGTTGGCGACCTTGCCAACCAACTTCGCGAACCCGTCTACGCATTGTTGCGCTTGTCAGACCTCGTTTGCCAGCGAGCGGGCCTCGTTCGTTACCAGCTCGGCAGTGACAAGCGAGCCCAGGTGCTGCCCGCTCCATTGTTGAGCGCTGTAAGTACCTTGAGTGAGGTTGTGTCCTTTACCGAGGAGCAATTCAAAGTTCACGGAATTTCCCTAGAGCACCTTGTGAAATTCGGCTTCCCGGCGGAGCAACGAACGAGGCTGTCCTCAGAGGCGATTGGTAACTCTACCCTAGAGCGATTTCCGGTCGCTCACCGCAATGGAGAATTCTATTTTCTCTTGCCAACAGCGACGAGCGCCGCCATTCGCCGATTCATCACTGAAATGATGGAAAGCATCGATCTTCGAGAAGCCTTCATTGGCTTCCTGGCGATGGAGTATGGCAATCTCTTCGGAGATATCCCGTTGCTTGGCGAGCGCCGCGGTGCTCCGATCGAATTTCGACGAACAGAAGATAGCCTTCTCGCCGGCGTGATGATGGAGGTCGACCCGGGGCTGTTCATCAACGTCGTGTTTTTTGTTGATCCTCTGAAAGACTTTGCGCAGGATGGCTTGGTCGGGGAAATACCCGATCTCGATAAACTGGCTAAAGACGTCGCAGCGTGGATAGAGAGCGTAACCGGTCCGGCATGTGCCTCACCCGGCTATCGCGCGGGAATGACCTTGCTCGTCGGATGCGGCATCGGTCGTGCAGCCAGCCGGTTTCCCGTTCCGCAGTTGCCGCACGGCTGGAGTTTCGAGGCCATTAGCGCCCCCGATCTGCACACCCTGTGCTGGTTGAACGACTTCAATTCCCTTTCGATGTGGCGACTGCTAGAGAGCGAAAAACGTCTTGATGAGTTGGGCGTTACGCTTCAGAACGTGAACGGCCTTCTCAATCTCGTAGGCTGGGCGCGCTCGTTGGAAGGTCATCTTGTTCCGCATGGAGACATTCCAGATGAATTTGGCAAAGACGGCAAACGGGTCACGGTCCTCATAGAGCAGAATGCACTCCGCGGTCTAAGGGCGGCGGTCCTGCATTTCCTTGACCCTCACTGCGCCCAAGCCAGTGATGGGCGATGGCTGAAGCTCTGTAAAGCGGGCAGGTCTATCTTTAAGGAGGACGGTGACGAACCCTTCTATTACGCTGTCGATGGCCGGGGTGACGGTGGTTTCCTGCTAACTGCATATGAATCACCATCGCGTGTTTGGTGGTGCGACGTAGACATTATCGAAGAAGCCGCACGGCCATTCGCTCACGATCGAATAAGAATGCTGCAAACGTGGCTCTGTCGGGGCGTTCCCGTCATGGAGCGGGCTCTTGTGGGATTACCTGCCGGGCCTCTATTGCTAAAATGTATATTTCAAGGGCAGCTCGGCGACAAAGAAGGGCGCGATAAACGTGCTCGCCTCACATTCGAAGATGCGAGAGCGACAATCACGCCTTCTATCGACCACGCCAGAGCTACCGTCACGCTCAATGTCGACGCCCGCTTCGAGGATGCATTATTCCATCCGGAAAATATCGCGGAGCGAGCCCTTGTCGACTACCTTCTTGGGAGTTTCGCGGCGCTAGCGGGTCAGAACCTCTCCGATCCGGAGCGAGATGCGTTGCTTGAAGAGATCGTCCCTAATACCCATGCGCGGCAGGCTCACGCCTTTCTTGCCGCCAGCTTTCGGGATCACGTGCGGAACGCTATTTGGGTTGGCCCGGTCACTATCGATCAAGACGACGACGCATTTCTCAAGCTCGGCCTTGGTTGGCGTCAGCGCACACGAGCGCAAGGCGGCGATATTGCCGGAACGCAGGAATGCCTCTCCTATCTTAATCCCCTTGTCGAGCTACTCGAAGATGAAGTCTGCCAGGAACTTCGCCAGCTTGATCGCCGCTCTGTACTTTCGATTGTTCTCATGACCACGAAAGCGCGGCAGCGGATCGAGATAACTGGAAACGCACCGCCGCAGCCGTCTTAGCCTTGCACAACGACAAGCCGGCAGCTCGTGAAACGATGGTGGACCGTGAATCGCGTCTCAGTGCGGTGTTTCTAACGTCCCGCGTTCTGATTGAATTTGCGATCTGTGAATGCCCGTTGGCGGGCGGCCGGAGAATTGGCAAGCTTGATCTCTCCCGCCTTATGGCAAAGATCATGATGATCCAAAGGCTCGGCGGCTGGTCGGATGCGATCAGATGGGGTGGCATGGAGCCCCGCTTGCGCGTGACGCCTCTCGGCGATATCCATGCCAACGTTTACTTTTATGACGAAATCCTCGCGCCGTTTGCCCGCGTGGCAAGCGACTTGCGGGTCGATGACGACGTCAACTCGTACGCTGAGGGATTTGAAGAGATTGAAGCGGTCCCAACGGACACGAGCCCGTGGCCCGACGCATTCTGGCAGGCTTGGGAGGAGGAGACCGGTGGAACGTTTGATGAAATGCGCAAGTTTCTCGATGTTCTGGAGGACAACGTTCTGAAAACTGGGCGCGCGGTAGTCTCCATCAAGAAAAGCCAACTGTTGGAGTTCTTTAACGGCGAGACTGCCATTTCACCAAGTACCGCCGGTCGCATTGTGGAGAATCTTATCCTTGCCAGTAGGCCAAAGTGGCGCAAGGTGCCCGCCGGTTTCAATGAAAAGGATCGGTTTCCTTGGCGATTTCGGCGGCGGCTTTCGCCTTTGCGACGGCCACTGATTCAGATCGATCTCACCGACGATCCAACCCTCATTCTGGCGCCAGGGCTCGTTCGGGAAGCCGTCGTCTACATGCTCGGCAATTATCACCGAGGTGACTTTCCCCCTTGGCAGTTAAAGCCGAAAATGAGGTCATGGGCTGGATCCTCCCGTCACATGATGGGCAGTGCGTTTGCCCAGAAAGTGGCCGAGCGCTTGACCGAGCTTGGTTGGAAAACGGCCGTCGAAAAGAAAGTCACGGAGATCCTGCGTACTGGCTTCGATCTAGACTATGGCGATGTCGATGTGCTTGCCTGGAACGACGCGACCGGTCGTCTTCTGCTTTGCGAGTGCAAGGATCTGCAACACCGCAAGACAGAAGGCGAAATCGCCGAGCAGCTCTCGGACTACCGCGGCGAAATGAACGATGAAGGCAGGCGCGACGACCTAAGGAAGCACCTCGATAGAATCGATCTGATCATGCAGCACCTTCGCAAGTTGCAGGTGTTTGTTGGCATGTCCGTAACGCCTCGCGTTGAAGGTCATTTGATTTTCAAAAACCCAGTTCCCATGCAGTTCGCCTGGGAGCGGATGAAGACACGAACGGGGCTGCATGTCTTTGGCAACCTCGACCGCATATAATTATGGGCTAACAAATCATATTAGCGGCGAAGATTTTCCTCGCTTGCTGAAATCCTGAGATTTATGGCCCGAGACGTTAGCTTTGGCTCCGAACCATACCCTCGGCGAACTTCGGCCGCGCAAGCAAGCAGCGCCACTTGCCATCGAGTCCCAGCGCCGCCTTGATGGCGTCGGCGCTCGTGGATGATTAATCCGGCCCCGGATACGTCAACAACGGCATGTCTAGACTCGGAATTTCGGGCAACGCCTTGCCGGCAATGCCCTGTAGGTCACCATACATACCGACTGTGGTTTCGATGACACTCTGAATCTGACCCTCGCGCTTGGACCAGATCCGGTTCATAAACTTACGCTCCTTGTCGAGATCTTCCTTCAGCTCGTCGAATTTCTCCACGATGCCCTCCAGCCGCTGACGAAAGCGCGGGCCGGTGAGATACTGATACATCAGCTCCATCTTCGTCTGCTGACCTTGTTGGGCACTACGTGCCCCAGCCAGCTCAATAAGGGACTGGCGCAAAGCTACAGCGACAGGAACCGCGCAGCGAGGATGCGCCACCCAGACCCCGTCAATTAGATCAAACGTCTCGACATCCTTCGGAAGCGTCTGCGAGACGATTAGGGCGACATCAGCCTTCGCGTTTCGCTGGTCTTCCCTCAGCTTGGCAAGCCAGCCATCGCTCCAGTTCTTGGTGCGTTTGAATTCCCAAAGGATCACGCCAGCCGCCTGGCCGAGCGAGCCGTTGACGCGCTGGACGACGTCACCGCCAAATTCGCCTTTGCCGACCGGCTCAATCAAATCGAGTGGAAATTTGCTTCTCAACAACGTTTCGAGTTCCAGCTCGAGCGCCTCACCCTGGGTTTGCTGGGACCCCTGGTCAGCCTTGCGCTTCAATTCCTCAATCGTGCGATTCATTGCGGCAATCTGCAGGTCCTTCTGTGATACCTGTGCTTTGAGGAGGTCTTCGGCCTCCTGGCGGGCTTTGACATGCACATCGGCAAGCGAGGCCTGGACGCGCTGTTCGATGGTCAGCTCAAGCTCGCGCTTAGCATCGTCCAGCTCACGCTGCTTGCGAATAAGGTCGACCTGTGCCTGCTGGGCCGTTGCCAGCTTCTGATTGTTCTCAGCCAGCGCTTGCTGCAGCTCGGTCAGTTCCTTGTTCTTAGTCTCAAGCTCCGTCGCCGCTGCTTCGCGCGCTTTCTTCGCTTCGACCGCCGCGATATGACCGCGTTCGGCCTTCAATCGCGTGGACACGTGGTCCTCAAGCGATTCGCGATCGCGGGCCAATTGCTCCTGTTGGACACGCAGCGTGTCCTCCTTCTTCGAGAACTCCGCGTCCTTGGCCGACAGCTGCTCCTGAAATTTCCTACGGGTCGCCTCAATGAGCGGCGCAGCCAACGATTCCGTCAACTTGATCTCATGGCTGCAGTTGGGGCAGACGATTTGTGGTTCGCTCATGGTCTATATACTCGCCCTACAACATACTTTCCCGCTTGATGTTCTCGCCGTCGTCCAATGGAGGACAAATGCCCGATACAGCCTTTGGCTGCACGTCGCGTAGCCGCGACAAAAGCCATCTGATAACGGAAAGTCGTTGGACATTCGGTTCTATGCGACTTGACCCTGCGGCGGACCTTCGAGCGCGGCTCGTCGATCGCGAGTTCCGTTTTTTCGGCGATGAATTTGGACCCGAAACTGGTCGAGGTTCTCAAGGTCTCTCCGCATGTCGTCCTGATCAGGTACAGGTATCTGCCGACCAGCTGCCATGTCGTGCCCGGAGTACTCGGAAACCCGACTCATGGCGGCAAAGATAACTTGATAATCGGCGTCCTCAACGGAAAGGTCCCGAAGGCTTTGGGTCTTCACACCCGACGTGAAGCGCTCTACGACGCTGCACAAAAGCACTTCCTCGACAAGGCGTTCCCACGTCTCCCGAAGGTCGGTGTAAAAGTCTTTTGCTTTCCGCCGATAATCATCGGTCGTGCGGTCGGCATTCGCGGGGATACTATTCAGCCGGGTACGCAGCGCTTCGATTCGCTTCACGACCTTCTTGGCGATCCAAGGTTCGTCATTTTCCGAAATCAAGCCAAAGCGGCCATCGCGTTTGCTGATAAGATTCACCAATACTGGCACCTGGGGAGTGTTCGCTGCCGCTGCGGCGATTACCTCCTGATAGAAGACAAGGTGATGCGTGAAAATGATTACTTGGCGACCTGCCGCCGCTTCCAGAACCAGCCGTTGCGCAACTTTCCGCAGCCGCTGATGATCCAGCGAAGAAACCGGGTCATCGACGATAATTCCATGCGTGCCCGGAACGCGTTTCATTTCAGCGAAGAAACAAGCTATACCGAGCGCGCGCTGCTCTCCCTCACTCAAGACGCGTGCTTTGTTTGCCGGGCGCGGCGCATCGAGTGCCATGTCGAAATAGTTGCGGCCTCGTTCACTAGCCTCATCGAACCGGAACGCAACACCACCCAAATCTAACGCGCTAAGTTCGACCGCGATTCCGCCCTGAAGCTCGGGCGTCACCAATTCACGGCGGAGCCGCGTGGCGCATTGAGATATGTGCCGCGTATCGAGGCCGTCCTTGCAGCCCAAAAGGCGTTGCCGCGTCTCAAGATCAGTGCGCCGGGCAATGACAACGTCCAGCTCAAGCGAAAGACGGTGCGCGTCTCGGAGCTCGATGGCCCGCGCTAACGTTTCGGCTCCATGTCCCGGTTGTGCTTCAAGTGGCTCGGCCTCGCGAGCGATCCGGGCTGCTTCCGCGCGAAGGATCTCGACTGGGGACTCGGGCAGGGGCTCACCTTGTCCGAGCGCACGGTCATTGATACCCGCCAGAACCGCCTCTTTGCGGTCGAGCAACGCCACGGCGTACTCGGTCGCAAGTCGACTGGCGCGTGCTTGAGGCTCGCCGACCTCTGCATATTCGCCAATGGCATTTACGACAGCAGCAGCGTCGGAAATGCGCAATTCCTGTATGGCGGCAGCTGTCGCGGCGAGCGCTGCGGCTGAGGTAGCGGCTTCGGTGGCCGCGGCGCTTTGAACGTACTCATCAAAACGGCGCAACCGCGCCGCCGTTGCATCGTCAATATCTCGCTGACAATAGGGGCAGGGATCGCCCGCTTCCATGGGCTCAGTTGCAGCGCGCACGCCAGCATCGGCCGCAAACTGCCTTGCGAATCCATAAAGCGACTCCCAAATACCTTGGCCCGTTCCCGGGATGGGCTCACCCGCAAAGCGATCTTGGGCTGATAACGCGGCCATTTGCGCTGTCCGGACTGCTTCAGCAATTTGACCCATGACTGCATTGAACGGCCCATCCGAGAGGCTCGCGGTCGCGGTCCCCAACTCGTCGGTCAGAGCAGTTAACGCGCGCTCCTGCCGGCGTAAGGCGGCAGCTCGCAGGACCGGGTTTTGCGCCAGGGCCAGTTCCAGCGTGGCAAGCTCGTCGCGCTTGGCGTCATCCCAAGCTCCGGCCTGCCGCAATGTTTCCTCGGTCGGAATTGCTCGCAATGGGGTTTCAATCACCAACGCGCGGACAGCACGTCCGGCAGTCGAAGCAAGATCGTAGGCTGCGCCGTACGCGCCTCTGCAGCGCTGAGCTATCGCATCGGCGTCGCGCTGAACGCTGTCGGCTAAGTCAGTACATAGACCTCCTAGTCTTGCGATGATTTCAATCTCACGGGGCAGATAGGTGATTTCGTTGCGCCCATCGACGTAAACTCGCGTGTTCGCGGTATCGAGGACCATCATTTGCACCAGCTCAGCTGGGCGCGGACTCCCATCGACCCAATCTCCAGCCTCTGGCTCTACCTCGCCCGGCAAGCGATAGCGAAACCGAACTTCGGCCGGCGGCGTTCGCTGCGGTGCAAAGACGTCGCCTTGCAGATCGTCTACGACCCTTGCAAGGCAGAGCTTCTTAGCAACGCGAGCGTAACCGCTCTTTCCGGCACCGTTGTCGCCAAAATTCAACGTGATGCCATTTACAGCACAGCGGAGTTCTTGGTCGTTGGCGAGCTTGTCGACGTGTTGCACTGGGCCAATACCGCACAAGATCGTAGACGGCTCTGGATCAGCTTGAGCAGGGAGGTCTGCTTCAGCGAGCGGCGTACAAGCGACGTCACCTTGACCTGCAATGCCGCCTGCATGCAACAGGCGCGCGCGGATCGCGCTACGATCCTCTTGGCTTAAATGTTCACTCACGGCGATGCGGTGAAGCGCGTCGCGTTGCCATTCAGGTAAAGTTTCGCTCCAAGCTAAGAGAGTCACGGCCAGACGACCTCGCACGGCTGTCCACGATCGATGGGTACCCGGGTCGAGATTTCCCCGTATTCACCTGGAGGCCCAACTATGGCTTGCATCTCGTAATTCGTCCGGCCGGAAGGTGGCTGAACCTCGAAGCTCTCCGGCAAGGTTTTGATGTGCGTGTCGCCGTAGACCCAGACGTCATTGCCTTTCAGCAAGATCAGCAATTCGCGAATACGCCGCCGGACAGCGATTTCTTCAGCTCCTTCGATCGGATTGTCGAAACCTCTGACATCCCATGTTAGCGTCTTCAGGATGGCCAGGAGCTCTTCGGCGTAGGCGCTAGTTTCCGCGTTCAATGCTGTCATCACGTGGGAGACCACCACGCGATTGCCTTTTACCAAATCAAACATCTGAGCTTCATCGCCAACGACGCTAGCGATTGCTTCATCAAACCGCGGTAGGATTTCACGCCACGGCATCTTCGGGGCCGCACTTTGGTCTTGTGTCGATGGTACTGGCGGCTCTGCGGGCGTCAGGAGCAACGCCTGCAGCGGTTTCTTGAGGGCCCCTGCGATTCGGTCTGCGGTTTGGCTAGAAACAGCATCGAGATCATTTTCGACGGCGCGCAGCTTCCGCTCGCTTATACGGATTTCATGCGAGAATTCCTTCTGTGTGGAACCGTATTCGCGCGAAGAGCGCAACTCCTTGATTTTTCGCCCGTCCAACTGAATTTTGCGCATTGCATTTCCTCTCGACCGTTCAGCTCAGAATGGCCGGGCTTTTAGGCAGTGTACCGGCACCCAACCGGCAGACGAACGGCAATATTCTGCTTGCCAGAAAATCCGCGCCTCCAGTCTGGGCGGGCCGTCGTGCAGACCGCGGAACGGCAATCCCGAGGTGGCCGGATCCGATAAACTTGGCGGGCTCTCAGGGCCGAATGTTCTATTTATGTTCTCGTTGGGCTGAGAGTCAATTAGGGACACCAGCCGGCGTGCAGAAAACGCTGAGTGACGATAGATTTAGTTCATAAACGTTTGTCCGTGAACTATTTTGGCATCTTTCCTGAACCAAATAATAATACGAAAAGAGCCTGCAGCGTAGTCATATCCTCTATATTTTGGACTATCAATCGAGAATACTGTATCTAGATATATGCCCGTGAGCATGTTCAAAAATTCGAAGCTCAATACTCGTGGAGGCTTCGATGAAGGACGTGACGGACTGGTTGGCGGTGTTCGGTGGCATGTCGGGTGGCACCCTGGCTGTCGTGGTGATGTTGGCTGCGTTCGGACTGGCGGCGTTCGCCATCCACGCGGTGCTGACGGTTGTGAAGGAGCGGCGTGATGGCGATGCGTGATTGGGTGCGGCTGCCGTCGGCATGGATCGAGCAAGGCGGCTTGAGGTGGCTCCGGTGGTCCGGCGAGGAACCCACCGGCTCGGACAACATCGCCGCCCTGATGGTCTTGTCGCCGATTGCGCACAATGCTGACGATCAGGGCTTAGCAAAGTGCACGTACGATCAGTTGTGTCTTGCCACGGGCCTCAGCCGCTCGAAGGTCGCCAATGGCCTCTCGGTTCTGGAAGAGCGCGAGGTGATCGAGCGGGAGCCCTCCGGCCGCAGCACATTCCAGCTCGCGAATTATGATGAGGCAGGCGGTTGGTCGAAGCTGCCGGCAAGGAGGACGTACGGTGCCGGCGGCGGCATTATTGCCTTCGAAGACTTCACGCTTCGGAGCAGAACCGAACTCGACGCGCTGAAGCTGTATTACCTCTTTGCAAGACGCCGTTCATCGCAAACCAACATGGCCCACTTGAGCTACGACAAGATCGAGGAATACTCAGGAATCAAGCGGCTGCGCATCAAGAAAGCGATCAGCCGCCTTGCATCGGCCGGCCTCGTTTACGTCGAACACGTTCCCAGCAACCTTAATGATCGGGGCACGGCTAACGCCTATCGCCTAGCGTTCCTGGATTCTTACAATCATCTCGGCACACGAGGCCGCGATCCCGATTTCGCGCGCGCGGAGTGATTTGATTGAAAATCGACCGGCTAAGGAATGACCGAACGCGGTCATCATCGGCCGCGAGCGTCCTGCGCAGCGTCTTCCTGCTGCTGAACCCAACCCCAGAACTCTTCATGGGCGTCGTCAATCGCCTCGGCAAGATATTCCATCTCGCTGCGAAGATCAGTGAATTTCCGAATGGCCGAAAGCGGGTCTGACACTTTGCCGGTTGCCTTGGCGCGCACACGCCATTTGGCGAATGGTGGCGATGTATATCGTGGCTTCCATTTCGGCATTAGTTTTGCGGCCAATTCATTCATCACCGGGTGGCCGAACGGAACAAATAGGTCTTCCTTGCCATTCTTGCGCATACGTTCTCGAACGATTTTCTGGAAATCGGCGGCGTGCTGGAGTTGCCGGAAGGTTTTGGTCGCAGTGCTTTTCCTGTCGAGACCGAGTTTGATGCTCTCGAACTTCGCTTCCAGTCTTTCGACAAATGCTTGGCTATGTGCGGCGAGGGCGGTCGGCAGCGATGGCGGATCATCTGGGGTGCGCTCAAGAAGTAGCCTTGAGACCCGTCCGGAATCGTAGCCGGGGAAGCGTTGGCCTGCAGCGGCGTCGGGGAAATATTGATGGAGCGAGCTTGCGATGACCAGTTCGCGGGGCCATCCCAGGGTCCTGTTGTCGAGCCGATGAAGCAAATCGCAAGCCAGCTGAAAATAGGCGACAGCGAGGGGCCGGATGATATCATCGTTACTTAGCCCCACATGGTAGAGCGTGTTACGATGCGCGTGAAGCTCGCCGATGAAATGTCGCTCGCCGTCAGATATCCCAGTCGTCTTTTCCAGAAATTTTATCTTCTCCCCGAAGTAGTGGCCGAGGATGGCTCTTCGATTTACTGCCGTGAGCTTTGGCGCACCGCTGCTTCGGTCCGCGCGGACAAGACCCTCGCATCTCCGATGTATAATAAGCTCAGCGGCGTTGTCGACAAGGATGAGAGCCATCCGCGCATTCAGCGGATGCTTCACCCCAAGCTCCGTCGCAGCGCGATCAAGTTGTTCGACTATGAGTGTCGCAAATCGCATGCAAATTCCTGTGAAATTGGTCGCTGCAATGCCAAGTCAGCCTAGCAAGATATATCTTGCCGTAGCACGATCGAGGTCAATCAACGGCCGCTGCGAGTGATGCGCGTTACTAAGATTTGGCTCTAGCCGCCGCTCAGCCGCTGGAGCTGCTCCGGTAGAGCTAGAAGATTGGTTGAAACCACGGTTTCAAACTTCTTTTGGAGACCCGCTTGTGTGGCAAGATTTGAGAACAAGTTCTCAGCAACGACAATATCCGCGTACGCCACGACTGCGCAGAAAGTCTGCATGTCTCTCAGATCATTTTCTTCAATCGATCGCGGTTGAGCCTCAAGTCGAATAGCAATCTCGCGCTCAATGAAAAACGTCGGAGCGTCGTTGATTATCTTGCGACACGTTTTGCGCAATATCTCGGTCTCGTTTCGCTCAGGAAGCCCAGCGTTCCTCGCCAAGCCGAGAATCAGGTCAAGCTCATTGGCAATCAACATTGCGCTTTGAATTCTACGGCGCATAGACAGGCTTTCATTCGCATCACGCGCCCGGCGCGCTTCAATCTGTTGCCTCACCTTGCCCGATCCTTCGGTAAATCTAGCGACGGCCGTCACCCGCACATCATCGGGCGTCAGCATCAAATATTCAAATAGGTGACGGGGCGGCTCTTTTTGGATTGCCTCCATGACTCTTTCGGAAATCGGGACTAGTCGCGGGTCCTTCCATTCCAGGGTTGCTTCGAAGAATACATTTGACAGGAACCAATGAGGTGCGTGCTCGATTGGCTCTAATCCGTACGCACCACGCAATACGTCGGTTACTTCTGTATCCAGGCGCTTGTGCCGTCCACGGAAAACCCGACCTTGGCTCAGAGTAGCCTGGACATAGGCGAGATCGTGCCGACGTTCTGGATCATTGATCTTATGGGTTTCGTAGATATTCGTTTGCGTAAGGGGCAAAACAATGCGTCCAGCATTCGCTTCCTCAACTAAAACCTCAAGGACTGTCCGCAATTCGGGATTGTCGGCCGGATACTTCACCGCTCGCGAAAGGTCGATCCATTTGTTTTGGTCGAGGTAAACAATCTGCACGGTGTGATTCGTTTCCTCTGCGTGTTCTTATCCTATGCACTCGTCCGGGCCGGGCGCCGCGCCTCCCGCGAGTTCTATCCCATTCACCGAAGCAGATGACGGGTCACCTTGAGCACGTCGTTGTCTTCAGCGGTCCCTCGCTTATCTTCAACAACTTTCAGCGGAAATTGTCCGATTGGGTGCGCACTTTCAAGGGAAAAACGGCCGCCGTCCTTGGCTATTAGGGATTGAAGCCGTTCGAACTCTCCGCACCAGATCGTTTCGATGTCGCGGTCTCGGCTCATATCCCGCGTCTCGGTCGAGTTGCCGAACGCAACCGCTCTAACTTGAAGAAGATCAGACTTTGATCCTCCGGAGAGCTCGACGCCGTATCCGGGATTGGCCGCCTTCCGAAGAACCACGCGACCGCCATTGACCCAGGCCGTCGCCATTCCCTCCGAAACTTCGTAACCCAGGCCCGCTAAGCCTTCGAGTACGGCGCGCCGGCGCTCTTCCGCCGCCATCGCCTGAACCTCCGCGTCGATGAGAAAGTCCGCGCGCTGGATGAGCCCGGTCTCATTGCCCGGCGAGACCCCCAAGAGACTTTGGCCTATTTCGAATCGCAGCGACGCCGCTTCGGGAGATTTCATTTCCGAAAGCTCGCCATGGCGCGCGCGAAGGTCGCTTTGGAGGCGTGTGTGTTCCCGACCATTCTTGACGACGGTCGACAGGTCGAGAAGTAAGCTATCGGCGAGGAGGGTCCGGCGGGCAGGGGACTCAAGTTCTAGAGATGAGATGCGGGCTGAGAATGGGCCTGGATCGATGCCAAGGCCTTTCAATTCGCCCAGAAATCCGTCCACCCGAAGCAGCGCCTGATCCTCTGTCGCCCCAGGCTGTTGGGACGTCCATTCCTCCAAACTCATGCGTTTTTCACCCGCGCCAAGCCGGGCAGCGATGTCACGCTGTAGATCGGAAACGCCTTTGGTCGCGGGCGCCGAGTGAAGCAAAAGAAAGGCCTTATTGATTGCCGCTTCCAGTCGTTCGGAGGGTATCCCCGAAGACGCGAGTTCCTCCCGAATTTCATGGGGTATCTGAATGCCGGACGAGCCGAGGCTGGCGAGGAGTGCTTGAGCGGTTCCTTTCATCCGTCTCATGGTTCGCTTCGATTGCGCCTCCATCTCGGCAGCCTTCTCGGCGCGCCGTTCCGCGTCGGCCTGAAGATAGGAGATTTCCGCCGGGATCTGCTTCTGAAGCTCGACAAATTTGTCGGCTGACAGCAGACCACGAAGTGCGTCTCGTCGCGCAATGACTTTGTCGATATCCGCTTTGTCGATCGTGCCGTTGCCCTGGCCACGAGCGATCCAGTCCTCGATGGCGGCGTCCAACCGGGCGAGGCTTCGGCGACAGATTGTCATAATTTCGGCGCGGGTTACGATACGGAAGGCTTTGGGACCGCTCATTGGACTCCTCCTTCGTTACGAAGTGCATTCTCGACCGCTTCCTTGAGGCGTTGACGTTCGGTGTCCCCCGAATGCGTCCAAGCGTACGACGAAACCCTGTGGATATGAGGTACCGCCTTGCCCAGCACGTTAGGCCGCCAGACCTCCCGCGCTCGCGCCTTTTCAAGCAGGCGGTGACGCGGGGCGTCACACTCCACCCCGATCGCATAGAACCCCGTCCGAGGATCGGTGACCGCGAAATCTAGGCTGAATGCTCCGCCGTCGCGCGCCTTTGCCGGAGTCCATCCTTGCGCTTCCATGAAGTTTTCGACGGATTTCGTAAAGCCGTCCTCCTCGTGATTCCCGAGATCGTGTTCCACGCTCTTCTCCGTAACCATCCGGTCAAGCAGGGTCCTGCCGGAATCGCCAGCGCCTTCGGATACGGTCCGGGCATATTCGAGATAACCCTGAAGGTAGTCCCGCGGCACACGCGGGCCGCGACGCGTGGTCAATAGGTCGGATATCTCCGAAATCGGCATCGAAGTTATCATGACGACCTTTTTCCGAGCGCGCGTCACCGCGACGTTCAACCGGCGCTCACCACCGGCTTGTCCCAGGGCACCGAAGCTTTTCCGGAATACGCCATGCTCGTTACGGCCGAAGGTAGTAGAGAAAATGATGACGTCGCGTTCGTCTCCCTGAACGTTCTCGACGTTCTTTACGAAGAAACCCATGTCTTCGCCGCCTTCTGCCCGCTCGCGCTCGCGCATCAGGGCGTCGCGGAAGGATGCGTCATCTTCGGCGCGCTCTTCAAGCGCATCTTCAATCACGTCCGCCTGCTTGCGGTTAAACGTAACCACCCCGACCGAAGGAGGCGATGCATCTTCCCAAAGATTACTTAGGTATTCGACGACGTCGGCGGCTTCCTTCGGATTTGTCTGGTTCTTGTATACGCCGTCCGACCGGATCAGCTCTATCGGTCGGACTTTTCGTATGATTTCGTCCGGATGGCGAACGGGTACGCTCAGTCGGTTTCCGTAGAATGAAGCGTTCGAGAAGGATATGAGCTCGCGATACTCGGACCGGTAATGGACCTGAAGCGTTCGTGACCTTAGTACCGAGCGGGCGAGTTGGAGCAGATCGGGGCAGTCCTTGATCTCACGCCGGTTCCAGGTTTCCGTGAAAACGTCCCGCTCCTCCTCGCTTGCCGCGTCTTCGGGTTCTTCTCCATCGAAGATCGCCGCTTCATCGTTTTCGACCTTGCTTGCAAAGAAGCTCGTCGGTGGCATCTGCTTCGCGTCCCCGCTGACGACGACGAGCTTGCTCCGAAACAGAGAGGGTAGGGCGTATTCAACGGGCATCTGGGAGGCTTCGTCGAAGATGACGGTGTCGAAGAGACCGGGCTTCGGCTGGAGTACGCGGCTTGCCACGTCGGGCGTCATGAGCCAAACGGGCCGCAATGCGAGCAGGCCCAGTACGCTTCCGCGATCGATAAATTCGCGCAGCCGCAGCGCCCTTTGGCCGGTTAGCCTCGTTATCTGTTCCCACTCACGCGTCGGCCGAATGCGAACGGGATCGATGCCGTTGATGAGCAATTCTCTGTTGCAGTTCCGGATTTGCCTATCGGCTTCCGCAAGCGATTTCACTTTCACGTCGCTTGCATCACCGTCGAAAAGAACCTCCGGATTGGAGGCTTCCATGGCGGCCTTCCATGCAATCCTGGCCTCGCGCGCGATCGTGCCGCGAACGCACATGTCGAGATCGGCGGCTGGCAGCCGCAAGAGCTCTGTCTCTTTCGCCCTGAGGGTCCGAAAGATTGTGCGTTCCACCTCTCCAAGACGCACCGAACGAAGTCGAAATTCCTGAAAGCTCGCAAGGGTTGGCGCAGCCTCAAGAATGAGGCTGATGGCGTTTCGGTTTGAGCGCCCGCCATAGATCGCTGAACGCCGCGACCCGATCCAAAGTTCATCGAGATATGGCTTTAGCTGCTCTAAAGCCTGGGAGCTTGCCGCCTGCGCGTCGTGACGTTGAAGCGAACGGTCTGCACGATCGAAGAACGTATCCAAGTCCTTCATCGCGCCTGTCATGGCAGCCTGATCCAGCTCGACTTTCTGAGGGCACTCGTCGATGAGCGACACGAAGCCATGAATGCGCGTGACGATGGAATGAAGATTGCCGGCGAGGGCAGCCAAGGGGGCCGGCGGTAGCTTCGAGTCCGGAGCGCGATTGAAGAGCGCCACTACGTAGTCGGTAAGCTTGAGCCTTAATAGGCGCAGGCCCATCTCCAGGTCGATCGCATTGTCGAACGCCTGAACGCCATCATCGTCCGGAACAAGCTCCATTGCAGCCATCAGCTTTCGTAGATTTCGCTTGCGTAACCAACGCATGGGATTGATGTACCCCAGCCCGCGAACGGGGCTGAGGACCGTCTTCGCGAGGACGCCAAGCTTCCGCAATTCGTCGGATCGAATCGAAACAAGCTTTTCCGAAATCTCGGGCTGGTGATAGGAAGCGTTAAGGGCAGACAGCCCCGCTTCGAGCTGGACGAGTCCGGCAAGCATTTTCGTGCCCCGGGAACCGTCACCCTCGGGACTTCGGAACAGCGGAAGCCAACGACCAAGGTTAGCGCATAGGGCGTCTCCGATGGAGCGTAGATTGCCGGCGCCTGCCATCCACGCGCGGAGGCGCTCAGCATCGGCGACGTCTAGCGAGTCCA
This sequence comes from Bradyrhizobium sp., assembly GCA_028290305.1. The sequence continues at coordinate 11,537 of JAQGKC010000269.1, read as the reverse complement.
ATGTCGCGGCGTCGACCTCTTCACGTCGGGCATCGATTTCCACGAATGTGTGCAGAGACTCCGTCAGAGTGTCCGCCGTGCCCCGATCGGGATTGAAGAGCTTGAGCACCGAGAGGGCGCTGCTTTCGAATTTGGCCGGTAACCAAAATCTTGCCAACGGTCCGCAGTTTTCTTCGAGCGCGACGACATCGGCGGGATGAAGGTCCGTGAGCAATGCGCGGATCGACGGAAGGTCTATTGGCTTGGGTTGGGCTGCTTCGATGGCCAGGAGTTCGCCGAGTAGCGTGCGATAGGTCAGTCCTGTCTTAGGATCCTCCGCATGTAGAGCCGTCTGTTGCCGATCGAGATCCGCTTCCAGCGATTCGATGCGCGCCGCCAACCGTTCGCGATCCCGCTTCCAGGCCGGAGCCCCGCCGACGGGCTGGCTATGCAAGCGCTCAACCTGCTCCCGTACCGAGGCGATGATGGCCCCGCGGTCGCTGGTGACGTCGGTAATCATTACGAAACGATTTCCCAGTCGTTCCTTATCCAAACGCTTCCTGACCACCTCGAGCGCAGCTTGTTTCTGGCAGATCACCAGCAGAGACTTGCCCATACCGATCGCATCGGCGACCATGTTGACGATCGTCTGGCTCTTGCCTGTTCCTGGGGGACCTTCGACGACAAGGCCCGGTGCCTGGCGAGCCTCCATAACGGCTGCTTCCTGCGAAGGGTCGCTGTCCGCCGTGAAAAACCGTTCGATCTCGCGTGCGGAGGTCGGACCCTCGCTTTCGGGCTTGTGATCGGAAAGCCGAAGCGCGGCCTCAAGTGCGGTCGCGCTTGGAGGTAGACCCCGTAGTAATTCGAGGTCTTTCATCACGGCCTGACCCATGAAGGCAAGATGGAACAAAACGGCGGACGGAAGTATCTGTCGTTCTTGGGCGCCGACCTTGACGTCCTTGCCTGGCAATGGGGACAGCGTATTACCTACGGCTGTTGCGAGATGTCCGAAAGCGTCCATCACATCCAACGCAGAGAAGGTCGCACGGGCAAGGAGTTCTTTGGCGGCTTCCTGCCACCTCTTGGCCTCCTGAATCCCGACTATTCCTTCAAGTGCAGGATTGACGACGATGTATTCGGCTTCGGCGTCGGTGCTTTTCTCGCGTCCATATCCCAGCGTGACGTGTCCGCGATTGCCGACTTCCGGAATGACGCGCGCCGGCCACAGGAGCACGGGAGCGATGCGGGGCTTTGCGTTCGGCCTGCCGTCGCGCATCAATAGAAACGGGAAGGCCATATAGAGGCCCTCGATGCCGGTATCGCGCCTGTACAGCAATGCATGGGAATGCAGCGAACGGAGCCTCCGTTCCAACCCATCGTTCTCGGAGAATGCTGCTGGATCAATATTGACCGTCCGGGTCCCGCGCGAAAGGAGATGCTCGAGGATCTCCGCCGCCGGAACCCTCGACGTATCGAGTTCGGCCAGGTCCACCCGCGCCGCCGATTTTCCGACGAGCATGCGGGTGAGCGGACCGCGCAGTACGCCGCCGGAGATTCTTTTCGCGAAGAAGTCCAAAATCGTGGACACATATCCCTGCTTCGGCAGGGGCCTCCAGGTTTCCGGAGCGACCGAGAGGAGCGCCAGTGCGCGCGCGATCGGCATCCTCCGGTCCAAGCGGAACTGGTTTGCCCAGTCGTCGACGGACGACACGCCGCATCTTGCAAAATTCTCGATGCGGTCGTCGATCATGCGGTAGATCTCGCGTCGAGGCCGCGCCAACAGTGCGGCGGCTGGATCGCGTGAAAATCCGGTCAGTCCAGCTTCGGAAGCTTCCTTGGCAGCTTCATCAACCACCTCCGCGACGGATCGGAACTGGCCCGGCGATGCGCTGAGAAGGATAACGAGATCCTCCTCGGCCGACTGGCGACGCTCGATCAGGGAAACCACGCCGGCATGGTCCGTGTCGGGAAGCAGCTTTCGCTTTTCCTCCCAGAGTGCGGCTAGGCGGGCCATGGATGTCGAAAGTAGATGGACGCGCAGTGTTTCTTCGTCGACCGCGATTTCGAGTTGCTGGACGCGTTTTCGGACCGTCTCGGCCCGAAGCTTGAGGCGCCAGAGCCAATCGTCCGGATCGACCTTCCGGATGAGATCCGGAGCCGGACCGGTTATCAGATTATATCCGTCGTCTGGATGGTCGAGGAGCCATCCCGGCGTGACGATGTTGCCCCTCACGATCAGGGGCATGGACGGGTTCAAGGTTTTAAGGGCGATCGAAAGGCGCGAGTCGTCGGTCAGGCCATCTGCTCTGGCAAACTGACGAAGCGCGGAGGGAATTCTTGGCTCGAAACCGGCCTCGGACGCCCATGTCGCCACAGCGCCACGCAGTAGCAGATCCTTTGCGGCGTCCCAGTTGGCCGCTTCGGCCGCCGCCAGCGCAAAAGATCCCGGCGAGCGGTATTGCTTGCCGCCCAACGAGATCGGAGCGCGGCCGTCTACATCCTCGGCACGCGCTGCGGCTTCCGGCGCCGCGACTGGTTCACCGGCAAGCCAGGCCTGGACTTCCTTCCACTGCCACCGCTGCCGACGGTCGCGGGCGAGTAGGCCGCGAAGCAGCAGCTCAGTATTGGCATTCAGATTTTCCGGAAGCGGGACGCCGTTGGTGAGGACATGGATCAGGAAGGCTTGCTCATTGATACCCTCGAAGCACGCGCCGCTTGTGACGCGCTCCAGAAGGATCATGCCCATACTCCACCAGTCCGAGGCTGGTGCGACGCCGCCGGCTATCGCTTCGGGCGCCATGTAGCGCGTCGTCTCGAGCGGAGAGGCGATATCAAGGTCAAATTCCGAAAGGCGCGCCGAACCGAAGCCGGTGATGACGAGATCCAAGGGATCCCGGGAGCGCAAAAGTATCGTCGAAGGACGTAGATCGCGGTGTCTCAAGCCCGCCTCGGACAGGGAGTGAAGTGCCTGACCAAGCTCGGCGACCAGGATTTGGATCGCCTCCGGTCCTTCCGAATCAGGCGGTAGATCGGCAAGCGTCCCGCCGATAAATTCCTCGACCACCTCGTATGCGCGGTCGCACCATCGCCCGGTCGCGAAGATCTCGGGCACGTGATCACGTGGAAGTTTGCGCAGGAGGTCGTAGATCGCGCCGTCCGGCTCGGATCCCGCCGTATATAGGGTAAGTACACCCCTTAGGCCGTCTGACTCGCGAACGGCCGCGAAACGCTCGCGGACAGTGCTTGATGAACTCATGCGTTCCTGTAGGCGCCAACCGTCTATTGCCGTCTCGACGGGATCAGGGACTGGCTCGGGCGTGGGTGACGGCTCCGGTGCCGGCATCGGGTCGGCGGGCCGCTCATCAACTGGCTCGCCGCACACGCTACAAACGAGATCTCCGGGCGAGTTCTCGTGGCCGTTTCTGCAGGCGGGCCCGCGTACCGGTGTCGGTATGGGCTTCGGTTTCGGAGCCGGCAACCCGTGCGGCGTGATATCGACCGCCGAAAGGTCCCACCCGCAGTTATGGGCGTCTACCGTCCCTTCGCAGAAGATCTCGGTGAGAGGCCGTTCCGTGTTGCAGTTCGGGCAGAGCCTGATCATCGGGCGGACATCCCGCCGTTCGATGGTCGCTTGTCTTCCGAAGTGCTAAGCCTTGCGCCGGCATTCACGAGCATTTCCTGCAAACGCCGGAAATCGTCCCGAGCCGGTATGCCCGCGAACCAGACGTCGCCCCGGTCATCGAACATGACGTCCAGGGTTCTCTCCGCCTTGGTGATCGGCCGTTGAAAGGATGCGAAGCGGGTCCGACCCGCTGCGGTTGGGAAGTGAAGTTCCTGGTTGTCACTTCCGCGAAGGGCCAGAGTTTGACTTTGGTTGACATCGAACGGACCTGTAACGAGGGCGTCGATCAAGCCGGGGGAGGAATCAACCGTTTCCCTGACTTTAGTCCACGGGTGACCGGTAAATACGAGCACGTCTGCCTCGGTTAGCGACCGCAGCTTTCCCAGAAGCTCCATCAGGGCGACGGGCTGATCAAACGGTTCGCCACCGGACACGGTGATGCCGTCGGCGCTGGGAATCCATTGCGCAACCGCGCCGACGACTTCGTCGATCGTCGTTATCCCGCGGCCTGGCGCCCACGTGTCCATCGAGATGCAGCCGGGACAGCGGATCGAGCAACCTTGAAACCAGATGCCGATGCGCCGGCCCGGCCCCAGGGTCGTGACTGGGAAATGTATTCGCGACAGGGCGATGATCGCGGTCATGAGACCGGCCCGCTCGCGAACGTGACCGTCGTCGATGCGCCCGTCGTGATCTCCTGGATCTCGTATCGGCGTCCGATTTCCGCGCCGCTGTCGAAGAGGGCGCGTGAAAGCGGATTGATGAGATGCGCTTCGACCTGGTTCCGGATGCCCCGGCCGCCGTTCGAAAGGTCGGCCAGGCACAAACCACGGAGCGCCGTTCTCGCGGTTTTCGAAAGGGAAACATCGTAGCCCAGCGATCCGACATCGCTGAGCAGGGCGTCGACCATCTGATCGAAGATTTCGTCCGCGACTTCGGGACGGATGAAATCAAAGACGATGACGTTCTCTCCGATGCGGTTTAGTATCTCGGGCCGGTTGAGCACGGATTTGAAGTGCTTTTCGATTTCGCCTCGCACTTTTCGCTTGACGGTATCGAACGTCTCGTCTGGCGTGACGTTGGCGATGCGCTCGCCGGACGGACCGGGTGTGTAAATCCCAAGGTTGGAAGTGAATACGATAAAAGTCTCGGAGAAGTAGACACGGTCGCCGCGACCGGAGGTCAGGACGCCGTCGTCCAACACTTGTAGAAATTTGTCGAGAATTCGTGGGTGCGCCTTTTCGATTTCGTCGAACAGTAGGACGCTGAAAGGCTTTTCCCGGACGGCGTTGGTGAGTTCGCCTCCCACGTCGTATCCGACGTAGCCTGGGGGCGCGCCGATCAAACGCTGATCGGAATGCTCCGCGCTGAATTCCGACATGTCGAAACGGATGTAAGCGCTATCGTCTCCGAACAGCAAGCTGGTGATCGTCTTTGCAAGCTCCGTTTTTCCGACACCGGTCGGGCCGGCGAGGAACGCGACGCCCCTGGGGCGTCCGCCTCGCGGAGATTGTCCTATTCCGGTGACAGCGCGCTTGACGATATCCAGCATGTGGGTGACGGCGTGGGCTTGGCCCTTGACCCGTCGCTTCACGAACTCCTCTGCCGAACGGATCTTGTCGCGGCTGATCTTGCGCCAGGGATCTTCCGTTACGCCGACCTTGAAGCGTCGCACCGCGTCCGAGATCTTGTCGAACGCGACATTCTCGCTCCGCGCGAGCTGCGCGACGGCGCTCAAATCGACTAGCAGAAGACCTTCGGTCTCATCGACGAAGCCTTCGATCGACTTTTCAACTTCGGCCCCTGTTGCGTTTTGAGCGCCTGGAAGACTTCGCATCAGGGAGCGGGCCAAGCTCCTTCGCGCCGTGTGGTCGGGTTTGCCGATAGGAATGTGTCGAACGCGCGGATTGCCGATGAGAAACCAGTCGGGCAGGTCGCCTTCCTTTTCGACGATCCAAATGACTGCATTGAAGAATGGCAGGCGGCGATCGCCGGCCGGGCGCGCGCGCGCGGAATGCGAAAGGATCAATGCTCGGGAAAACAATTGATGCTCTGCCGGCGAAAGCGCCTCGTTGCGCGTGATCAGCCGCGAGGCAAAGTCTATAACTAGGACCGCGGGTGGTCCGTCAGTACCCACGAGCCGTTCAAGCGTTGCGGACAAGAGGTCAACGCCGCCTGCGGCGACCCCATTCACTGGTGTCAGGCCGAGCTGTGTCAGAAAACTGTCGTCGCCCGGCTCGAGAGCGCGAAACCCGTTAAGCAGGTCGAAGCTGGCGATCCGCTGATATCCTGCCTCTTTCAAGGCGTCCGGAAGAGCGCGTGCGAGCGGCACTGCTGTGATGGTTCCGGGGATCGGTTCATGGATTTGCAGGTCTCGCGTATTGCCGGAAAGGACGAACTGGCTCCGGAGAGGCAGGAAACGCTGCAATTCACGCAGCCAACGCGCTTTTTCGACCGAACCCGCCAGCACCAAATGGCCCCCCGTTTACTCCACCGAGGCGACTATAGGCCGGATTGCTCGCCTACTTCGAGTGCAATCCAGGCACGATACTCGGGAAAATAGCATAATATACACGGCGAAACCGAGCCGGCTAACCTCGCTGGATCGTCGACAAGGGTGGGCAATGCAGAAGATCGGGGCAACGCTGAATTTCAGCTCGGGAGACTTGGTCGGGCACCTGAATTGCCGCTACCTGACGGAGCTCGATCTCAAGGTTGCGAACGGGGAACTCGAGAAGCCGAAGGTCTGGGACCCGGTGCTCGAAGCGCTTGTGGAGCGAGGTGTGCTGCACGAGCAGGGCTTTATCGAGCATATCAAATCGGGCGGAATCGCCGTAACGCTGATCAACGGAGTTGGTGTCGACAGCATGTCTGTCGCAGCGACCGGCGATGCGATGGCCCGCGGTGATCCGATCATTGTTCAGGGCGCGCTTCAGGCAGGCCGGTGGAGCGGACGGACCGACGTTCTACGCAGAGTGGAAACACCGAGCCATTTCGGCCCTTGGTCGTACGAAGTGATGGACACGAAGCTCGCCTGCGAAACGAAGGGCAACACGGTCCTTCAAATATCCCTGTACTCCGACCTGCTTTCCGAAAAACAAAAGGTGCAGCCGGCCTCCGCCTATGTGGTGACGCCGGGCACTAACTATACTCCGGAAGCATATCGCGTTGCCGACTATGCTGCTTACTACAGGCACGTTAGGGGAAGCTTAGAGCGCTCGGTCTCGGTTACTGTGGCCGATCCTGCGTATCCCGAACCGGTCGAGCACTGCGAAATTTGTCGATGGCGCCGTCATTGCGACGACCGGAGGCGGGCCGACGATCATTTGTCCCTCGTTGCAAACATCAGCAAATCCCAAATCGGTGAGTTGGTCAGGCACGACGTCGGAAGCACGGCTGTGCTCGCAACCATGCCTCTGCCGCTCCAGTGGAGACCCGATCGGGGAGCCGCCCAAAGCTATGAGAGGATTCGTGAGCAGGCCAGGATTCAAGTCGAGGGGCGGATGCTGGGGGCGGTCGTGTACGAAACCCTGCCTCCAATCGCGGGATTTGGTCTATCTCGCCTTCCTGAACCCTCGGCAGGCGACATCTTTTTCGACTTCGAAGGTGACCCATTCGTCGGAGACGGCGGGCTGGAATTTCTGTTCGGGTATCTTTACCTCGATGCTGACGGCGCCCCGCAATACATGGGGGATTGGGCCTCCAATCGGCAGGACGAGAGAGCCGCGTTCGAGCGCTTTATCGACTTCGTCAACGGACGCTTGGCGACCTATCCCGACTTGCACATCTACCACTTCGCACCCTACGAACCCGCAGCGTTGAAGCGCTTGATGGGTCGGTACGCGACGCGCGAAAGCGAGGTAGACAATCTGCTACGCGCGGAGATCTTCGTCGACCTTTTTGCGGTCGTCCGCCACAGTATCCGTGCCAGCGTCGAAAGCTATTCGATCAAGAAACTCGAACCGCTCTACTCATTCGAACGGATCGTGCCGCTGGAGGACGTTAGCCCCGTAATGGCAAGGACGCAGGCGCGCTTGGAAATGGCAGATTCGTCGGGCATTCCGGAGGAAGATAGGACCGCGATCAAGGGCTACAATCGGGATGACTGCGCTTCCACCTCCGCGCTTCAGATATGGTTGGAAGCGGTGCGAGGTAGTCTCATTGCCAATGGTGCAATAATCGAGCGGCCCGTTCCGAAGGTCGTGGAAATCAGCGAAAAGCTGGGCGATTGGCAGAAGAGGGTAGAGGGCCTTATCGTTCGGCTCACGATCGGCATACCCGACGACGTCGCCGATCGGACGGTTGAAGAGCATGCGCGCTGGCTTCTAGCATACATGCTGGATTGGCACGGTCGTGAAAAGAAAGCCGTTTGGTGGGAATATTATCGGCTTCGCGATCTTTCCGCCGAGGACCTTCTCCACGAACGGGCGGGTCTCGCCGGACTAATTCTCCTTGAGCAAGCCGGTGGCACCGCCAAGGCGCCCATCCATCGCTACAAATTCGAGCTGCAGGATACCGATATCCGACCGGACGGCAAACTTCGGAGCATCGGAGGAGATCACTACGGAACTGTCGTCGCCATTTCACACGATGATCGGACAATCGATATCAAGAAGCGCGGTGACACGGCCGGCTTCCATGCTGAGGCGGTCTTTACCCATAAATCGTTTGATCACGATGAGCAGGCTGAGTCCCTCTTTCGGCTCGGAGAATACGTGGCCGCCAATGGGATGGAAGGCGAAGGGGATCATCGCGCCGCGCGCGATCTTTTGATGGCAAACGCGCCGCGACTTCGGGGACAAATGCTCCAACTCGATGGCGAGCCGACGCTGATTGCCGCTGTGCGGATTGCCCTCGATTTAGATCATAGCGTTTTTCCGGTCCAGGGCCCGCCGGGAGCGGGGAAGACATACACTGGCGCTCGCATGATCTGCGCACTCGCCCGTGACGGTAAGCGGATCGGTGTTACGGCGAACAGTCACAAAGTAATCCGCAACCTTCTCGACGAAGTGGTTGTCGCGGCGGCCAACGAGGGCTTGCAGATCCAATGCGTCCAGAAGGTGACCGACAAGGAGGATGATCTTCCGACTCTGCAATTCACGACAAAAAATGAAGTTGCTCTCGATGCGCTGGGTGGCAGCTGTGCAGTTGGTGGAGGTACCTCCTTCTTCTGGGCTCGGCCCGACGCGCGTCTTTGCGTCGACGTGCTGTTTATCGACGAAGCCGCGCAGATGTCACTAGCAGATGTGTTAGCGGTTTCTCAGGCGGCAAAAAGCATCGTGCTTCTCGGAGATCCCCGGCAACTAGAGCAACCGATCCAGGGAAGCCACCCCGATGGCATAGGCGTCTCGGCCTTGGATCATATTCTGGGACCTCATGCTACCGTTCCGCCTGATCGTGGTCTTTTTCTTGAAGAGACCTGGCGACTGCATCCCCTCATTTGCGCCTTCAATTCGGATTTGTTCTACGACGGTCGCTTGAAATCTCGGACGAGCCTAGAGCTCCAAGAGATTAAGTCAACCGGTCGGCTGAAAGGTGCTGGCCTTCGATACCTTCCGATCGAACACACAGGCAATCAGAGCTCCTCGTCGGAGGAGGCTGATGCTATCCGCGATCTTGTCTCTGATGTATTGGAATCTGGCACGACGTGGGTCGACCGACTTGGCGCCGAGACCTCGATTGAGCTCGACGACTTCTTAATCATCGCTCCGTACAACGCACAGGTTTTCGAGCTCCAGGAGCGGTTGCCAGGTGCGCGCATCGGGACCGTGGATAAGTTCCAGGGACAGGAAGCGCCCATAGTGATCTATTCGATGGCGACATCGAGTCACTCCGACGCCCCGCGCGGTATGGAGTTTCTCTACAGCGCCAATCGCCTAAATGTTGCGACTTCGCGTGCGAAATGTGTCTGCGTTGTCGTCGCGTCGCCTCGATTATTCGAAGCGGAATGTCGCACGCCCCGCCAGATGCAGCTAGCTAATGCATTTTGCAGATACCTAGAGCTGGCGACGCCGATTTGAAGGGACCGTTTCGGTGATCTTGACGACCGAAGAAGAACGCAACGGTTGGATGCGCCCGTCCTGGGATGAGGCGAAGGCATTGCTGCGGCCGTTGCATGACGGCGCATTGCGGATCGTCGCGGGCTGCGCCGACATAGACGATCGTGTGGCGGCGTGAGAAAATCATATTATAGGTGTTACCCGTTCGCGATGTTGGCACTTATCTTGCTCGGCGGCGAGGCGAGGGCCTGGGGCGATTTGGGCCACAAGGTCATTTGTGAAATTGCTTTCCGCTCGGTCCAGCCGAACACGCAGGCCGCAATCAATCGGCTGATGCAGTTGGATAGTGAATTCGAGAGTTTTTCCGACTCCTGCATCTATCCGGACCATCCGCGCGTACGTGCGCCCGAACATTTCCTGAATCTGCCTCGGGATTCCAAAGGACTTACCTCGGACCAGTGTCCGCAAGCCGACGCGTGTGTCCTTACTGCGATCTTGCGTGACTTCGAAATTCTCCACGCAAGAGAGCGGGACGACGCGAGCAAGTTGGTCGCACTGAAATCACTTGGGCACTGGATTGGTGATATACATCAACCGCTGCATGTCTCTTTCCTGGACGATAAAGGGGGCAACACCATCAGGACGAGCGGACAGTGTCCGGGGAATCTTCACGCGGTCTGGGACACTTGTCTCGTTCAATATGCGGTCGGTCCTGATGCTTTGGAGGCGGTAACCGATCTCCTAGCCGGTGTTACCCCAGCGATGAAAGCGGATTGGATTGCTTCCGTGCCACGCGATTGGGCTAACGAATCGTTTGCGATCGCGGAGGCGCCACGAACGATGTATTGCGCCATACACGGGTCGTCATGCGATTTCACGAGCAACGCGCTGGCCATCAGCGCGCAATATTTGGATACGAATGAGCCGGTTGTGAAGGAGCAATTGCAAAGAGCCGGCGTGCGTCTCGCCCGGCTACTCGATATAGCCTTCCTGAATTGAAGAGCGAATTGAGGACAGGAGTGATATTTCGCGTCCGGCTCCGCCGGTCGGGCTCAGTGACGTGATTACATCGGCAGAGCAAGCTGTGGTTCTGCTTCGTCGACACGCTGCAGCGCCGATAGCGAGACTCCCAGAAGCCGGATCGGTTTGGGAACCGGCATCTCATTCTGCAGCAAAGCGATCGATAGACGTTCGAGGTCGCTGCGGCTCGAAACCCCGCCGGGGACGGATCTGCTGCGCGTGATGATTTCGAAGTCGTTGAACTTCATTTTCAGAGTAACTGTGCTTGCCCGGTTGCCGGCACCTTCGCAGTATCGCCAGACCTTGTCGATGAGCGGCTCGAGTTCGACGACCATGGCGTCGAAGTCGGTGAGGTCGATGGAGAACGTGTTTTCGGCGCCGACGGATTTCCGGATCCGGTCGGCGCGGACCTCTCGGTTATCGACGCCCCGCGAGATCCAGTAGTAGTAGCTTCCGGCCTTCCCGAAGTGTGCCTGCATGAATTCGAGCGACTGGTTGCGCATGTCAAGGCCAGTATAGAGACCGAGGGCGTTCATCTTGGTGCTGGTCGCCGGCCCGATTCCATGAAACTTGCCGACCGGCAGGTTTTCTACGAACGCCGGTCCCATCTCCGGCGTGATGACGTACTGGCCGTTCGGCTTGCGGTGATCGGAGGCAAGCTTAGCCAGAAACTTGTTGTAGGAGATCCCGGCGGATGCGTTGAGCCCGGTTACCTCCTTGATCTTCGAACGGATCGCCAACGCGACGTCCCGTGCCAGCGAAATCCCCTGCAGGTTTTCCGTGACGTCCAGATAGGCCTCGTCCAGGGAAAGCGGCTCGATGATTGGCGTGTGCTCGGCGAATATGTCGCGGACCTGCAGGGAGACGTCCTTGTAGACCTCGAGGCGCGGCTTCACGAAAATGAGGTCCGGGCATTG
>JAQGKC010000267.1 GCA_028290305.1 Bradyrhizobium sp. | reverse complement strand
TCGCATCGACCGCGAGCTCGATATCCATGTTGCCCTTGACCTTGCGGCGGCCGCTGGCGTCGATGAATTCCTTGGTCGCCTTGGTGACGACGGTGTAGCCGTTGTAGTCGAGCCAGTCGATCAGCGGACGGATCGACGAATATTCCTGATCTTCGATGATTGCGGTGTAGTAGAACGCGCGCACCAGGGTCCCACGGCTCTGGAATTCCTTAAGCAGGCGCTTGTAATCGATGTCGAAGCCGAGCGTCTTGGCGGTTGCATAGAGGTTGGCGCCATCGATAAAAAGCGCGATCTTATTGGAAGCAGGGGACATCAAGTTTTCTCGCGTTGTTGTTAACGTTTTTGGCGCAGCGGCAACCGGCCGCGCTTTTCAAGACATGCCGTCTAAAGTTCAGTGAATCTAACCTGACAAACACCACCGCAAATGTGGTGCCGCAAGGGCGAAAAGACCCATACTTTTGACTTGTAATGAAGTTATTTCTTGTCCCGCACAATCCTTGGCGTATGTCAGGACGTGTCTGGGCGCTCCGGCCTTCTGGCCCCCCTGGTGGGTTAGCAGAGCCGATTGCGGAGGCCAAATCATAAATTCGGCTTGCGAAAAGCCCTCGAGGCCTATAACTACCCCCCATAATCAGCATATTCGGTCCCATTTAACGGAGCGACAGTCGATGGCGCGCGTCACCGTAGAAGATTGCATTGATAAGGTCGACAACCGGTTCGATCTGGTCCTGTTGGCGGCGCACCGCGCCCGCATGATCTCGTCCGGCTCACAACTCACGGTTGATCGGGATAACGACAAAAACCCGGTCGTATCCTTGCGCGAGATCGCGGATTCGACGATTTCTCCTGAGGATTTGCGGGAAGAACTGGTTCATTCCCTGCAGAAATTCGTCGAAGTCGACGAACCCGAGCCCGATACCGTGCCTTTGATCGGTTCGGCCGGCGCCAGTGTCGATGCTGACGATACCGAGGTCGCCGTCGAGCGCATGACCGAGGAGGAACTCCTGAAAGGTCTCGAGGGCCTGGCGCCTCCGGAAGAGCAGCCCGAAGAAGACGAGTAAGCCGTCTGCATCACGCCTTGCGGTTGTCCTGAACCCATCTGATTCACCAAAGGCCCGGACATTTGTCCGGGCCTTTGCTTTTGTTGGTATTTTCGTGGTTACCATGCTGCCATCACGGGCTTAGATGAATTCCTCGAAGGCTGTCTCCGATGTGATCGGAGGACCGCCGGGTTTGGAGTTAGATTGTACCCGGATATCCGAAATCGAGCGTTTTCCCGTGCGAACGGGGTGCTGCTTCGCCCAGGAACGCACTAGGTTAAATCGGGCCACATCCGTGGCCCGCAGAAGGCAGTGATTCGATGGCGTATTGGCGCCGCAACCCAAGGCAGATGCAGGCCGCGACCGATTCGGTCGCCGTGGCGCCTCCATCGGCTGTGCCGGCACCCGTAGTGGCCAAAACGGTCAAATCGCCGCGCTCGCGCATGATGCGGCAATACGATCTCGTCGAACGTGTCCGGTCCTATAACCCCGACACCAACGAAGATCTGCTGAACCGCGCTTACGTTTACGCCATGAAGGCGCACGGCACGCAGACCCGCGCATCCGGCGATCCCTATTTTTCGCATCCGCTCGAAGTCGCGGCGATCCTCACCGATCTCAAGCTCGACGACGCCACCATCGTCGCAGCGCTGCTGCACGACACCATCGAGGATACCGAGGCCACCCGCGCCGAAATCGATCAGGTGTTCGGGCACGAAATCGGCGCGCTGGTCGAGGGTCTCACCAAGCTGAAGCGGCTGGAACTGGTTTCACGCGAAGCCAAGCAGGCCGAAAACCTGCGCAAGCTGCTGCTGGCGATCGCCGACGATGTCCGCGTTCTCCTGATCAAGCTCGCCGACCGTCTGCACAACATGCGCACGCTGGAGTTCGTGCCGCCCACGTCACGCCATCGGATCGCCGAGGAGACGCTCGACATCTACGCGCCGCTCGCGGGCCGCATGGGCATGCAGGAAATGCGGGAAGAACTTGAAGACCTTTCATTCCGCACGCTCGATCCGGAAGCCCACGCGGTGGTGATGCAACGGCTGGATTCGCTGGCGGAACGCAACCGCAACCTGATCAGCGAAATCGAAAATCAGCTCTCCAGGAATCTTCAAAAGAACGGCATGACCGCGCACGTCTATGGCCGCCGCAAGCAGCCGTTTTCGATCTGGACCAAAATGGAGCGCAAGTCGGTCGGCTTCGAACAATTGTCCGATATCTTCGGCTTTCGCGTCGTGCTGAACGACGTCGAGGCCTGCTATCGCGCGCTCGGTGTCGTGCACACCACCTGGCCGGTGGTGCCCGGCCGCTTCAAAGACTACATCTCGACGCCGAAGCAGAACGATTATCGCTCGATCCACACCACCGTGATCGGTCCCGGCAACCAGCGCGTCGAACTGCAGATCCGCACCGAAGAGATGGACCAGATCGCGGAATTGGGTATCGCCGCGCACGCGTTCTACAAGGACGGCGTCGGTTCGCCGACCGAACTCTTGAAGCGCGAATCCAACGCCTTCGCCTGGCTGCGCCACACCATCGCGATTTTGTCTGACAGTGCCAACCCGGAAGAGTTCCTCGAGCATACCAAGCTGGAACTGTTTCACGATCAGGTGTTCTGCTTTACCCCGAAGGGCAAGCTGATCGCACTGCCGCGCCAGGCCAATGTGATCGACTTCGCCTATGCGGTGCATACTGATGTCGGCAACAGCGCGGTCGGCTGCAAGATCAACGGCAAGTTCGCGCCGCTGTCGTCTGAGCTGCAGAACGGCGACGAGGTCGAGGTTCTGACCTCGGAGGCCCAGGCGGCGCCGCCGTCGGCATGGGAATCGCTCGCGGCCACCGGCAAGGCGCGGGCGGCGATCCGGCGCGCGACGCGCACCGCCGTGCGCGACCAGTATGCCGGGCGCGGCCGCCGCATCGTGGAGCGGCTGTTCGTGCGCGCCAAGATCGAATACGCCGACGACAAGCTGAAGGGGGCACTGCCGCGGCTGGCGCGCGCCTCGATCGACGACGTGATGGCTTCGGTCGGGCGCGGCGAGCTCAAGGCCTCCGACGTCGCCCGCGCGATGTATCCTGACTACAAGGAAGAACGCATCGGGCGGTTCGGCGCCAAAAAGAGCCTTGCGGACAAGCTGAAGCTGAAATCGCCGCCCGATCCGGCGCGCAGCCCGACCGCAATTCCGATCCGCGGCATCAATTCCGATCTGCCAATAAAATTCGCGCCGAACGGCGGCGCCGTGCCGGGCGACCGTATCGTCGGGATCGTTTCGCCGGGTGAGGGCATCACGATCTATCCGATCCAGTCGCCGGCGCTGAAGGATTTCGAGGAGGAGCCGGAGCGCTGGCTCGACGTGCGCTGGGATGTCGATGACACGACGCCGCAGCGCTTTCCGGCGCGAATCATGGTGGATAACGTTAATGAGCCCGGAAGCCTGGCCCAGGTCGCCACCGTGATCGCCGAGCATGACGGCAATATCGACAATATCAGCATGTCCCGGCGCTCGCCGGACTTTACCGAACTCACCATCGACCTCGAGGTCTATGACCTCAAGCATCTCAGCGCTATCATCGCCCAACTGCGCGCCAAGGCCGTGGTCGCCACGGTCGAGCGCGTCAATGGATAGCCTGTCCTCTTAATCTTCCTGCGAGTTTGTGATGCCCAAAG
>JAQGKC010000230.1 GCA_028290305.1 Bradyrhizobium sp. | reverse complement strand
ACCAAATAACGTCCGGCGGCACTTCTACCCACTGGCCGTCCTTTTGATAGTACCACTTATCGTCGCCGGTTGTTTTATCGACTCTGAATTGTGTTTCCACTTTATCAGAGCCGTCGCAACAACTTTTAAATGCAAAGCGTTTTGCGGCGGCGTCGGTTAACTTACGCGACTTATACCAATCTCGGATTTCAGGCGAGTTGGAAGCGTATTGAGGCTTCCATTTGGCCTCTGAAGCAGCTGGCAAGAGAGTTGCGGTTACCAGCATCAAATAGACTAGTTTCATAGCGAGCTCCTTTCACAAGGAACAGCCGCTACTAATTATTCATCGTCAACTTTACCCAACTTTTATCCGAGGCACGGTTATGCCGTCGTTTGGAAGCGGGAGTGACTCACAAGCGTTGTTGCTAATAAGGCTGCACCTAACAAGTGCATATCTGGTCATGAACGGTTTTTCTCAACGAGTAAACTGGCCGTTCCTGCCTAACTTTTTTGTTAGAGTTTGGCACTTAGGAAGTTTCATTTCTCCTCCGTAGCGACCGCGCTCGGATCAATCCGATCGCATTCCAAGCAGCTAGGCAACCCCGGCGCCTTACCGTCAACTGGCATCACCAGCACCAGCAAGCCGCCGCAGTGGAGCAACTGAACAAAACGTGAGGCTTGCCGCATCTTGTGATCGAGCTTCCCCTCATCATGATCGTGAGAGGGGGCCCCAACTCGGGAGCCCCATTGTGCGAAAGTTGATCACTACGATAGCGTTGCTGGCCCTGGTCGACACTTCGGTGGCGATTGCGCAGCCGGTTGGTTCGCCAAATCCAGCCGCACCTCCATCGACGAACTCGGACCAGCAATTGCTGCCGGAGGCACCGGTGGGACACCGCCAGCCGCGTGCTGGCCAAGTGCGCTCGGAGAAAAACCTGGTGGATCCGAACGATCCAGTCAACCGTGAGAACGCGGCGCTCGACCGCATGATCAACGGCATTTGCCGCGGTTGCTAAAGATGCAGGAGCATAGAACGGCAAGAATGGCGCAAGAGCAGCAATCCTCGGCAAGCATCGCCTTGCTCGGTCATTACGATTGCGGGCATCTGGCGGATGTCGGCTCACAACGATTTACGCGGATTTGGCGAGCTTAACGTGGCTTTCTGGGTAGCCGCGATAACAAGACGCGCAGCGAGTTGCTTGGCGCCGCCTTCCACAGGGGTCAAACGATGTTGGTTCAGATAAGTCAGCGCCAACCGGGTTCCGCGCATGTCGTCGTTCTAGGCAATGAAAAGGGTGGTTCCGGAAAATCCACCGTTGCTCTACATCTCGCCGTTGCATTGCTGAAGGCTGGCCAGCGCGTCGCTACCATCGACCTCGATCGTCGCCAACAAAGCTTGACCCGTTACATCGATAACCGAAGTGCCTGGGCGCGCCGCACCGACCTCGACCTCGAGCTCCCGGTTCACCGCTGCATCAAGCTTGGCGAGACCGTGCAGATTTTGGATAACGAATCGTCGGAATTGGTGCAGTTCGAGGACCCCATCAGCACAGTGGAGCGGGCATTCGATTTCATCGTCATCGATACCCCCGGGTCCGACACCTACCTGATGCGTCTGGCGCGTGCGATGGCCGATACGCTGGTGACGCCGATCAACGTTAGCTTCCTCGATTTCGACGTCCTGGGGACGGTCGACCCCGCGACCTATTCCGGTAACTGGCGTGAGCCACTATGCCGAAATGGTGCGGGACGCACGGCGCAAACGCCGACAGCTTGACGGCGCCAGCACCGACTGGATCTTGGTGCGCAACCGGCTGTCGATGCTTGAATCACGCAACAAGCAGCTCCTTGTTGACGGTCTCAATGAATTGTCGCTCCGGCTCGGCTGTCGCTCGATCAATAGTTTTACCGAGCGCGAGGTTTATCGCGAATTGTTCCCACGTGGCCTGACTGCGCTTGACGACTTTGATGAGGCGCTCGGCACTCGCCCGAGCATGGAGCATGTGATGGCGCGGGAGGAGGTTACGCGCCTGCTGCGCCGCCAACTGAAACCGCCGATCGATGAGCGTGGCCGCCGCCGCGCAGCCAACCGGGCCGAATGGTTCAATCAGGTCAACAAGCCGCTCGAAGTCCATGACATCTTCGGCGCGCCGCAAATCGGATTTCAGAGAGGCTAATAGTCAAGCATTCGCTAGGCGGAATAAGATACGTCCTGATCTCACGCTAATGACCATTCTTGATGGACCGCTCTTGGCGCGAGCAGACATACGCAAAAGCGGTGAGGTTCGAAAAGCGCCAAGAGGAGACATGACGAGTTCTCCATAGCCGTCAATGACACAGCCTATCGGTTAAGCGGCATGTTGCGACAGCGCTAACTGTGAACGTGCGGCATGGGACACGCCCACGAACGAATTGCTTAGCGCGATATCCGCCGGTACGAGCGGTATCAAAAGATCGCCGCCGCAGTGGATTGTGTAGGCCGCCATACATCCTTCACAAGAGCTTATGCACCTGGTCGTTTGGTGCACAAACGTTGGAATGCCCTTTGACAGCAACCACGGCCCGCTCTGCCCACCGCCATGATCGTCGAGGCGCCCTCTGTCAAAAAAGTCCTCATGCCGCGTTGCAAACGTAACTCAATAATCCGAGTGTGACATCGGGCAGACATAGATCTGCTCCAAAAGTCGGATCATGTCGAGCGAGACGACGGCGGCGCACGGAGGAGCGATGAAGACGACTGCGAGACGGGCGCTGCTGGACGCTGATGACGACGGTGTCGGAGCTAATCGGATTCGAGGAGACCACCCGCGCACGCCGCACGAATGGTGCGCCACGGCGATACCTGCCTGGGCGTTCCGACTGGAGAACGGAGCGGGACCGTCAGAAGGCCGAACTCGGCATCAAACAGCAGCCCTATTGCGTGATCGTCGGCGCCGGGCAGGCAGGTCTCGGCCTCGGCGCGCGCCTCAAGCAACTTGGTGTGCCGACACTTATCATCGATAAGCGCGAACGCCCATCCGATATTTGGCGCGAGCGCTAGGCGACGCTCTCGCTGCACTCGCCCGTGTGGTACGATCACATGTCATATCTGCCGTTCCCCGAGACGTGGCCGCGCTTTTCATCCAAGGACCGGGTGGCGGACTGGCTGGATGCCTATGCGACAATCATGGATCTCGACATCTGGACCGGCGCGGATTGCGTCGGGTCGCAATATGACGAGGCGCTTGGCGCGTGGCGGCTGTCGATCATCCGTGGTGGACGGCCGATCGAGTTGCGGCCATCGCAGCTCGTGCTCGCGACCGGCTTTTGGGATGTGCCATCCATTCCCGACATCCCGCGCCGCGATCGCTTCGCGGGCCGACAACTCCATGTCGCGGAGGCGCGTGACGTCGGCCAAAGCGATGGGCTGCGAAGATCGTGATCGGGGCCGGAACATCGGCGCACGATATCTCGGCACAGCTCTGGGAGGCCGGCGCCGCCGTCACGATGATCCAACGCAGCCCGACGATCGTCACGCGCATCGACTCGCTGCTGCCGGCGGTCGAGATTTATGACACCGACGCTCCGGCGCCAAAGCCGCCGATCGAGCTTGCCGACCTTCTCGTCGCCTCCATTCCCAATCGCCTTATGCCGCAATTCCAGGCTCCCTTTATCGACGCCATCAAGGCTAAGGACGCAACTTTCTACGAGGGATTGGGTAAGGCCGGCTTCCTATATGATTTTGGGGAGGATGGCGGCGGCTTCTTCACCCGTGGAATGCAGGATCCCTCCGGCTTCTACATCGACATGGGCGCCTCGGAACTCATCATCAATGGCCACGTCGCCGTCCGAAGCGGCGTCTCGGTCGACGCCATTCGCGAACGGAACGTGGTTCTGAGCGACGGGGTGGAACTGCCGGCCGACTTCATCGTCTATGCCACGGGATATCGAAAGCTGGCTCAGGCTGGGGCAATCCTGTCGAGCGATATCATCGAGAAACTCGGGCACATCGGCGGCATCGGCTCCGCCGTGCGCAGCGACCACGGGCCATGGGCGGGAGAGACCCGGAATGTATGGAAGCCGACGCGGCAGCCGGGCCTTTGGTTTCACAACGGCAATTTTGGGCTGATGCGATTCTTCTCGCGTATCCTGGCGCTGCAGATCAAGGCCCGCCAGGCCGGCTTGCCAACGCCAGTCTACGGCCTGGCAATGTAAACCAACACTCCACGTGCCCGTAAGAGTTGCGCCCGGTTGAGGTGGTACACCCTAGCCACGGGTAAACATCAGCACAGCCACCACACCCATGACTGCTGCCGTGCCAAGGATCACGATCGACCAGCTTGAGCTGAATGCGCCCATCACGGATTTTTTGGACGCGATCAGTGTGATCACATCGAATAGGGGGACTGCGACAATCCCATTGACCACAGCGCTCCCCCAGAGTGCGTGTGTGTACCGAAAACCTTATCCGCGTTGATGAGGTGACGGAGTCACCTAAGCTGGCGGAATGATCGGGCTGCTGTGATGGCGGACTTCACCACCACTACACCCGCGCTTAAGTTTCGGCACACACAAGCATCTGGTATCGGTTATGGCGCGCGGCCCATATGTTACGGATGCAACGCTTTTCTCCCCAACCGACACCAAGCTGCAATCCGAGCGTGATGATCTGCTCGAACCCAAAGTCGGGCGGGCTGAGTGTAGTGGGGGGCTAGCCGCCGGTGTGCCGTGTTTCCGCGACACCCAACGACATGAGATTCGAGTAAGGAGAGACCTCATCATGCGCGTGTTCCCAATATTTTCTGTTATAGGACTGTTGTCCACCACCGCACTTGCTGCGCCTGCACCGATGACACAGGATTCCGGTGCGCCTGTGGGCGATAATGAGAATTCGAAGACCGCCGGACCGGAAGGGCCGGTGCTTCTGGAAGACTTTCACCTCATCGAGAAGCTCGCTCGGTTCGATCGTGAACGGATCCCCGAGCGCGTGGTTCATGCACGCGGAACCGGAGTGCAGGGTGTGTTCGTGGCGTCAGAGGATTTATCTCGCTACACAAAGGCGTCGCTGTTTGCCCAGGCGGGCAAGGAGACACCGGTCCTCGTTCGCTTCTCGACCGTGATGGGCTACCGGGGTTCGCCCGAGGCTGCGCGCGATCCGCGCGGGTTCGCCGTCAAGTTCTACACAGATCAGGGCAACTGGGATCTGGTCGGCAACAACCTGCCCGTCTTCTTCATCAGGGATGCGATCAAGTTCCCGGATTTCGTGCACGCCAACAAGCCATCGGCCATCACCAATATCCAAGACCCGAATCTGGCGTTCGACTTCTTCTCCCGCACGCCCGAATCGACGAACATGCTAACGTATCTCTATTCAGACCAAGGAATGCCGGCGAGCTATCGCGAGATGGACGGGTTCGGCGTGCATGCGTTCCGGCTCGTCAACGCGCGGGGGCAGCAGATCTTCGCCAAGTTCCACTGGAAGACCGTGCAGGGAATGCACGGCCTGACCCTGGAACAACAGCAGACTGCTGACCCGAACTACGCGACCCGCGATCTGTATGACAACATTCGCGCTGGTCATTTCCCGAAATGGGATCTGAACGTGCAGATCCTGACGGCTGAGCAGGTCGCACAGCTTTCCTATGACGGCTGGGATGACACGAAGATCTGGGAAAACGTGCCGGAATCCAAGATCGGCACCATGACCCTGAACAAGGTGCCTGATAATTACTTCCAGTATACCGAACAATCGGCGTTCGCGCCGGGTGTAATGGTCCCCGGTATCGAACCGTCTCCGGACAAGATGCTGCAGGGCCGCTTGTTCGCCTATGCGGATACACAGCGTTACCGGGTTGGTACGAACTATCAGGAACTGCCAGCCAATCGTCCGCTAGTGAAGGTCGCCAACAACAATCAGGACGGGAGCATGAGCTCCGCTCCACAGGTTGGCGAAGTGAACTATGAGCCTTCCACCGTGAAGCAGGTGGGCGCCGTCACTCCGCAGTCTTCTTTCAGGCTGAGCCAATACCCGATATCCGGCGCGGCGCAGCAAAATGCGATCGCCAACACGGACGATTTCGCCCAAGCCGGCAACCATTGGCGATCCTTCAGCAAGGATGGGCAGGCCTATCTCATCAAGGACTTGGCGTCGGATCTGAACCGGGTCACCGACCATGGGATCAAGCTGCGGGAGGTCAGCTATTTCTATAAGGCCGACCGCGATTACGGCACGCAATTGGCGGAAGCGACCCATCTTGAAGTGAACGAGGTTGCTGCCCTCGCCGCCAAGGAAGTGTCGCACTGAAACAGCGTGGCCTGCAGTACGAGGCGGGCCAAGCCTGATTGGGCTGCCGCGGGGAAAACTGCGGCAGCGATTCTCAAGGAGCCCAAGATGCCACTAATATCAAACGCTGTCCTGATCGCCGTGCTGTTGCTCGTTCCTGCCGGTTTGGCGGGCCCAGCATCGGCGTTCGTTCAACTGGCAGAGACGCAAGACAGCGCTGCCACCGAGTCCGTGGAACACGACGCTGCCAGCCCGAGCCAGGGTCACATCAAGGAACTATTCTTCGATGCCGCTCGGGCGGGGCGGGACGACCTGCTCGACGGCCTGATCCAGTCCGGCATGAAGCCAGATGAGCGGGATGCGAAGGGTTATACGGCGCTGATCCTCGCCGCGTACAACGGGCAGGCGAAGACCGTCGACTTTCTGATCCAGAAGGGAGCAAATCCTTGTGCGACCGACACCAGAGGCAACAGCAGCCTGATGGGTGTCGCGTTCAAGGGGGAAATCGTGATTGCACACCGCCTGATCGCCGCCCACTGCGATGTGAATGCGCGCAACGACGCGGGCCAGACGGCTTTGATGATGGCGGCCATGTTCGGGCGAACCGATGTCGTAAAAATGCTGCTCGTGAACGGGGCGAAACCCGAGCTCCAGGACCGGGTCGGCAACACGGCTGTGAGCCTGGCGCAGCAACAGGCCAATCAACAGATGATCACACTGCTCGCACAGGCCGTCAAAGGCCAGTGACCCACTGATCGCGCATTGTGTATGCCTGATCGGAAGGGACGCGGGCATGGCCAGATGGACGGGAACCGGGACGCCGGGCGGATGCCGTCAGCCGCGTGAAGCGAGACGTGCCGCAGGCCAACGTGGAGCTCGTCTTAAGCATGCAACGACCATGGCGGCAAGACGAGAAATGGGACAGCCGTGATGCGGTTCGGTTAGAGGCTGATGAGGCAGCTCTTCGCGCAGCTGGCCTTCCTAGGGCTGAACGTGTTTTGCTCGTCCGCTGTGTGCGGTGCATGAGTCCGGATGTGGCACTTTTCGGACCAAGCGCGATGTCTGACTTGGGTGTCAATCGGCGCTCAAATTTTAATATTGCAGGCCGAATGACAGACTCGTCATAACTCCGTGAGCGGGTTCCGCGATTGGTTAGCTCGCTAGTACTTCCCGCACGACCTTAGGCACGAGCCGCCGGGCCGGTTCGCTTCGCCACAGTTCCCAGTCCACCGAATATCGGCCGCCGCCCAGCACAGCGAACACGGCGATCATCACGGCCCAAAACACGCCAAATTCGTAGCCTCCCTCCGGCAGTGCCCACACGTAACCGATCTGAAAATGTCCGCCTAACAGCATCGACATCAGCAAGTACACCGATCCGAGCAAGGCCACGGGGCGCGTGAACATTCCAAATGTGAGGCCGACAGCGGAAACGAGCTCGATCGCTCCGGCGAGTGCAACCTGCATGGCGGGCATAAAAATCCCCAGGCTCTCGAAATCGAGTGTGTAGATTTTGAATTGAAAGGGCCCGCCGAGGATGTGACTCCCGAAATGAGGCACGAACATCAACCCGACATAGATTCTGATGAACGTCAGAGCCAACTCATTGAGCGATATTTTTGGCGAATCCGACGATGCTGCGACGGATGCGGCCTGCAGGATTGAATTGGACGAACACAAGAGCACCCAGAAACCAACCCAAAATCGCAAAACCCGGTACGCCCGGACCCGTCGCGACCAGCAGGTCGGATCGTCAGGTTTCAAACCGGCGATATCAGCCGGAGGGTTCAGACGCAGAATGCTGAACAAGCGCGAAACCACGGCGGTGGCCAGCGCCAACGCCACAATAGCCGGGAAGGAGCCACGCAGCTGCCAAATCGCAGATATCAGCAACAGCGCCA
The DNA here is from genome assembly GCA_028290305.1 of Bradyrhizobium sp. Next base: position 2,102 of record JAQGKC010000230.1, on the reverse strand, counting down.
TCCAAATCATACTCGATGTCGCAAACCATGCGGTGACCGGTTGGATGAGGATTACGCTCAGACCCCATCCGATCATGATGATCACGACGGCCAAAGTCACACGGCTCAGCCAGCGCGCATAGTCATCGATGCTCATTGCACCTGTTCCGCCGTTGTACTTTGATTGGAGAGTGCTCGCGGTTTCGTCCTTTCGCGCAAACAACATCTTGCGATCTCCTGTTTGTCAGTCACGAGCCGACCTTGGCGACCCCCATCTCTTGCAGCAGCGTTAGATTGTCCTCTATGTGCCAATTGTCTGTGATGCGGCCGTTCTGGATCTTGACGAGGTCGGTGGCGATGAATCGCCGTGTCCTGCCTGGGCTGATCGACAATCACCTTCACATCATCCGCGGCGGGTCCACTGCGGTAATGACGACCAACATCACCGTGGAGCGGCTTCGTGCAGCTTTTTCTTGGCGACGGAGATGCTGCGATAGAACAATTTCAAATCGGTTTACGGATGAGTCCCCTCGATCCGCGTATTTTTATGGCCCAACATGGAATGGCAACTGCGCATTCTTGGGTGGTCGCCAATGACCCCAAAGGCGACATTCGAGAGGGTGAGCGGTTTGACGTCGCTGGACGTACCAAGAAGAAGCCGGCTGAAAGCCGTAGCTTGCCGTGGCATGGCCGCAGCTGAATAGTCGCCGAAGCCGCACAGAATCGTAACGGCTTCATTTCAAGGCGGTTACGCCCGTGAGACTCTCGCTCAAGCTCCAGAGACGGTCGGCGAATTCGGGATTGATCGCCCATGGCCTGACGCCAAGCTGCTCGGTCGAGCCCGCGGGAACAGCGATGGCAATGTCGCAGTTCTCGCAGTAGACGCCGCCTCGTCCGTCAAGCTGTTGGCTGGTGGCACACCAAACGCTTGTTGCCGCGGCTTGTTCGGCGGTCTTCATGTTTCGGGCCGGGTCGATGATGGGGCGACCCTGTTCGTCGATGAAGCCGGAAGCACGAATTTCGTCGGCCGACATGTATCGGGTCAGGTCCGTAATCACACCACCCGGGTGAACGGAGAAGGCACCCACACCGTGCGGCTCACCTATAGCGTCGAGAGTAACAGCAAAGAGCGCGTTGGCGGTCTTTGACTGGCCATAGGCAATCCTGCGTTCATAGGCGCGTGTCTGGAAATTCGGGTCATCGAAGTCGACGCCGGCGAACTGATGACCGCGAGAAGACAAGGAAACGACGCGGGCGCCCGCCGCCCGGCGCAAGGCAGGCCACAGGCGCGCCGTGAGCTGGCGCCGACATGGGCGCCTGTGGAATTTTACCGCGTATCATTGGACAGGGGCGGGCGGCGGACCAACCGTGCAGGTCGGGCTGACAGAGTGATCGTAGCCGAACTTGTTCTGCCAATATCGATAGGCAACCCAAACGTCGACGAGGTGCTCTTCCTTCGAACCCAGAGCGCGGCTTGCGTCCAGCGTGAGGCAACCCGGTTTGGAGAAGTTCGCCGACCTCTTGCGTCGTAACAGCCCAGAAAAGTCGCAGGTGAAGAGCTACGGACCTCGAGGCGAGATAGGTCCCCTCGGTATCCCCGACCCGTACCTCTGCCCGGAGGCGCGCGACGTTTTGCGAGGGGCAATGAAAGCGTACCTCGCGACGCGCAAGGATCCGGACATGTTGCCCTTGCAGCGACTGGCCGAAAAGCACGGTGTTCCGAGATACGTGCTTGGTGTTCTTGCGAAGAGCGGGTCTATCCCCACCATAAGGTTCGAACACCTGAAAAAGGCGCCTGTCCTTATGTCGGACGCCGCCCTCGCCCTGCTCGTTGATCAGATGAGAAACGCCATATCTGCGTCGCTTGTAAAGATCGGCGTACACAGAATGCACCTCAAAGAGCTTGAAAAGCGCGGATTGCTTGAGAAGGTCGAAGGACCCGTCCTGAAACTACTCAAACCCAGCACTTACTATACGCGAGAATCGGTTGAATCCTTAAAGAACCAGCGATCATTGTTCGTGAGCCGGATGCGACCATGCAGCCTACGCCTCAAGACAATCAACTGATGTCGAAGCACCGCGTTCTCGGCTTCAAGCCGCAACTTCGACTTGAATGGCGAGGC
>JAQGKC010000223.1 GCA_028290305.1 Bradyrhizobium sp. | reverse complement strand
ATCCTGCTGCTGGTCGGCATCATCATCCGCGAGCTCTGGCAGGTGGTGCAGGCCCGTCGCCGGGGCCGGGCGGCCGCGCGGCTGCACGTCCAGATTGTCGGGCTGTTCTCCGTGATTGCGGTTTTGCCCGCCGTGCTGGTGGCGATCGTCGCCAATGTGACCATCGACCGGGGCTTCGATCGGCTGTTTTCAGGCCCGACGCGCGAGGTGATCCAGAACTCGCTGACTGTCGCACGGGCCTATCTCTATGAGCATGCCGAACTCATTCGGGGCGATATCCTGGGAATGGCCAACGATATCTCGCACGCCCGGCCGCTCTACGACCAGGATCGGGGCACGTTTCGCGAGCTTCTGACGGCGAGCGCTGCATCGCGCAACCTGCCCGGCGCGATGCTGATCGACAAGGACCGCCATATTCTTGAGTCGGCGCAGACCGGCATCACACAGGCCTTCACGGTCCCGCCGCAGGACTTCCTGAGCAACGTCAAGGAAACCGAGCCCGAAATCTCGGTGTTTCCCGAAGGCAATTACGTCGCCGCCGTGATCCGGCTGCGGGCCTTCAACGACACCTTCCTCTACGTCGCGCGCCTGCTCGATCCGCACGTGGTCGCGCAGGTCAACGAGACGCAGGCCAGCGTCGCCGAATATGCCGAACTGGAGTCGCGCCGCCTCGGCATGCAGGTATCGCTCGCCCTGATGTTTGCCGTGATCGGACTGACCATCCTGATGGCCTCCGTTCTGATCGGCCTGAACTTTGCCAATTGGCTGGTTACGCCGATCCGGCGGCTGATGAGCGCGGCCAATATCGTGTCGACCGGCGATCTGCATGTGCAGGTGCCGGTGCACAAGTCGGAAGGAGATCTCGCCCAGCTCGGCGAGACCTTCAACAAGATGACGCAGGAGCTGCGCTCCCAGCGCGACGAACTGGTCAACGCCAGCGACCTGATCGACAGCCGGCGCCGCTTCATCGAGGCCGTGCTGTCGTCGGCGAGCGCAGGCATCATCGGCGTTGATGCCTCGGGAAGCGTCGGCATCCTCAACCGGTCCGCCGAAAAGCTGATTGGGCACGCCGAATCGGAGACGCTGGGTCATCCGCTGTCGGACGTGCTACCCGAGCTCGACGACATGATGAAGACGGCGCGCGAGGGCACGCAGCGGCTGGTGCAGGGCCAGATCACGATTCTCCGCGACGGCCACGAGCGAAATCTTTCGGTGCGCGTCAGCGCCGAGCAGACCAGCCAGTCGCGCGACAGCTACATCATTACGCTCGACGACATTACCGACCTGGTGTCGGCGCAGCGCACCTCGGCGTGGGCCGACGTTGCCCGCCGCATCGCGCACGAGATCAAGAATCCGCTGACCCCGATTCAACTGTCGGCTGAACGTATTCGCCGCAAATTCGGCAAGGTGATCACCGAGGACAAGGCCATTTTCGAGCAATGTACGGACACGATCGTGCGGCAGGTCGACGATATCAGACGGATGGTCGATGAATTCTCGCGCTTTGCGCGGATGCCGAAACCCGTGATCGAAGGCGAGGACGTCGCCGACACCGTGCGCCAGGCGGTATTCCTGATGCGGGTCGGCCATCCCGACATCGACATCGAAGCCGAAATCAAGCAAGACCCGTTGCGGGCGCAGTTCGACCGGCGGCTGATTTCGCAGGCACTGACCAACATCATCAAGAACGCCGCGGAGGCCATCGAAGCGGTGCCGGCGGAGGAGTTGGGGAAGGGTCGCATCGATGTCATCGCGACGCGCGAGAACGATGACATCGTGATCGACGTCGTCGACAACGGGATCGGCCTGCCGAAGGTGAGCCGGGCGCGTCTGCTTGAACCCTATGTCACGACGCGTGAAAAAGGCACCGGCCTTGGATTGGCGATCGTTGGCCGCGTGCTGGAAGACCATGGTGGCCGGATCGAACTGCATGATGCCGCCGACATCAGGCCGGGCCAGCGCGGCGCCTGGATGCGGCTGCGCTTTGCTGTATCGGGCCATGCGAAAGCCGATAGCAAGGAAGCCGCGCCCGAAACAAAAATGCCGGTTTCCGGAACCGCGGGCTCCCCTGACGCGACTAATCTAGACGGGACATCCGGCGCGACCAACAATGAATCAAAAATCGAAGCCGCAAGCGGCAACTGACATGACAGGCGTGACCCATGGCAAGTGATATTCTGATTGTCGATGACGAGGCAGATATTCGTGATCTGGTCGCGGGCATTCTTGACGATGAGGGATTCACCACCCGGACCGCGCGCGACAGCGATTCGGCGCTGGCGGAAATCGCCAACCGCCGCCCGCATCTGGTATTTCTCGATATCTGGCTGCAGGGCAGCAAGCTCGATGGCCTGCAGTTGCTCGAGCAGATCAAGCGTGAGCATCCCGATCTGCCGGTCGTGATGATCTCGGGACACGGCAATAGCGCGACCGCGGTCGCCGCCATCAAGCGGGGCGCCTACGACTTCATCGAAAAGCCGTTCAAATCCGATCGGCTGATTCTGGTGGCGACGCGGGCACTGGAGACCTCGCGGCTGAAGCGCGAGGTGAAGGAACTCAAGCAATTGGCGCCGGCGGCGAGCATCCTGACCGGGCGCTCCGCCTGCATGAATCAGTTGCGCCAGACCATTGAGCGGGCCGCCAAGGCCAATAGCCGCATCCTGATTGTCGGCCCCTCCGGCGCTGGCAAGGAATTGGCGGCGCGCACGCTGCATAATGCGTCAAGCCGCGCCGAGGGACCGTTTGTCGTCATCAACGCCGCGGCGATTACGCCGGAGCGCATGGAAGTCGAACTGTTCGGTATCGAACAGTCCAACGGCGAACATCAGCGCAAGGCGGGAGCGCTGGAAGAAGCCCATGGCGGCACCCTGTTTATCGATGAAATCGGCGACATGCCGCGCGAAACCCAAAACAAGATCCTGCGGGTGCTGGTCGATCAGACGTTCCAGCGGTCAGGGGGCACCTCCAAGGTCAACGTCGACGTCCGCATCATTTCCTCCACCGCGCGCAATCTGGAAGAGGAAATCGCCGAGGGCCGGTTCCGTGAGGATCTTTATCATCGGCTGTCCGTGGTGCCGATCCGGGTGCCGCCGCTGTCGGAGCGCCGCGAGGATATTCCTGAACTGATCGATTATTTCATGGATCAGATATCGGTCGCCACGGGCTTGCCGAAACGCCAGATCGGCCAGGATGCGATGGCGGTATTGCAGTCCCATGTCTGGCCCGGAAACGTCCGGCAGCTCCGCAACAATGTCGAGCGCGTCATGATCCTGGCGGGCGGCGGTCCGGAGGTCATCATCACCGCCGATATGCTGCCGCAGGACGTGGGCTCGATGGTGCCGGCGATGCCGACCAGCAACAATGGCGAGCACATCATGGGCTTGCCGCTCCGCGAGGCGCGGGAGGTGTTCGAGCGCGACTACCTGATCGCCCAGATCAGCCGGTTTTCCGGCAATATCTCTCGCACGGCGGAGTTCGTCGGCATGGAGCGCTCGGCGCTGCATCGCAAGCTCAAGGCCCTTGGCGTCGGCTGAAGGCCGGCCCTTGGCAATTATTCATGCATTTGCTTGATAAATTTTGCCTCTTTCGAGGCTTTTCCTGAGATTTGCACCTGTGTTTGGTCCGGCTGACGCGTGAACTGGCTTGCCTAAAAACCGCGCCTGCCTTCTAATCATACCGCCGCGCTCCCCGGAGGGGGATCTCAGGGGAAGCCGGCAACCGGGTAACGCTCCCTAAGAGAGCTGCCCCTGGTTCAATAAAAAGAAGCAACAACAAGACGGCGGGACAAAAACAATGGCGGCAGACCGCGCACAAAATCTACAAGACACCTTCCTTAATCACGTTCGCAAAACCAAAACGCCACTGACGATCTTTCTGGTCAATGGGGTGAAGCTGCAGGGGATTGTCACCTGGTTCGACAATTTCTGCCTGCTGCTCCGGCGCGACGGTCATTCGCAGCTTGTATACAAGCATGCGATTTCGACCATCATGCCCGGCGCTCCGATCCAGTTGTTCGAAGGCGGCGAGGATGCGCCGGCTTGAGAGTGATCTGATTGGAACCCCGAAATCTTGAAGGGGGCGCCGACCGCCCGCGGTCGGCAGGGGGTAAAGAAACCGGCCGGGTGATCGTCATCGGCCCTTATCTGCGAGTGCGCCGCGGCGATGCCGAAGCGCAAACAGATTCCCATGTCATACGCGGTTCCGAGGCGCGGCTAGAGGAAGCCGTCGGTCTGGCGCGCGCCATCGACCTGACGATCGCGGATGCGCTTATCGCGCCGGTCAGTCAGATCCGGCCCGCGACCTACCTCGGCAAGGGCAAGGTCGAGGAGATCGTCGGGCTCATTACCGGGCATGAGATCGAACTGGTGGTGATGGATTGCTCCTTGTCGCCGATCCAGCAGCGCAATCTCGAGAAAGCCTGGAATACAAAGGTTCTCGACCGCACCGGGCTGATCCTCGAAATCTTCGGCCGCCGCGCCAAGACCAAGGAAGGCGCGTTGCAGGTCGAGCTTGCGCATTTGAACTATCAGCGCTCGCGCCTGGTGCGATCATGGACCCATCTGGAGCGCCAGCGCGGCGGCTTCGGCTTCATGGGCGGTCCCGGCGAAACGCAAATTGAAGCGGATCGCCGCCTGATCGGAGAGCGCATTACGCGCCTCAAAAACGAAATCAAGAAGGTTCAGGCAACGCGGCGGCTGCATCGCGCCGGCCGGCAGCGGGTGCCATATCGCGTGGTGGCGATGGTCGGCTACACCAACGCGGGAAAATCGACGCTGTTCAACCGTCTGACCCGTGCCGACGTGCAGGCCGCCGACATGCTGTTTGCAACGCTCGATCCGACCTTGCGCGCGCTCAGCCTGCCGTATGGCGGCAAGGCGATGCTGTCGGACACCGTCGGTTTCATCTCCAACCTGCCGACGCAACTGGTTGCGGCGTTTCGTGCGACATTGGAGGAGGTGCTGGAAGCCGATGTCATCCTCCATGTCCGCGACATCTCCCATGAAGACGCGGAAGCGCAGCAGCGCGACGTCGATACCGTGCTGCGCCAGCTCGGCATCGATCCGGATGCCGGGCAGCGCATTCTCGAAATCTGGAACAAGATCGATCGCTTCGATCCGGAGGAGCGCGAAAACCTCAAGAATATCGCCGCCCGCCGCCCGCCGGAACGCCCGTGTTTCCTGGTTTCCGCCGAAACCGGGGAGGGGATCGACGCGCTGCTGGCCGCGATCGAAGATCGGCTGGCCGCCACGCGGATGACCCTGGACCTGTCGATCGACGCCTCCGACGGCGCCGGGATCAGCTGGCTACACCGCAATTCGGAAGTGCTCAACAAGGAGCTTCACGACGGCCGGTTCGACATGACCGTGCGTGTCGATGAAACCAAGCGCGACATCGTCGTCAACCGCTTCGACGCCGTGCCGCACGCGGTCTGAACCGCTTCATCTTCATGACGATCTCTGAAGCCGTCGAACGAAAAGCCATACCGTGAGGATGACTGGCGAACCGACCGCTATCCAGGAAAAGTAACGACCAAGCTCATCGAATAACAGCGCTGAAAGCAGACCAGCCAGGGAGAGGAGGCCGGTGATAATCGGCACGCCGAACACCGTTCGCCAATTTGGTGCATCAATGCGTTTGTCGGATGGAGACATTCAGATGTTCGCGCGGTACGCGCTGGTCGTCGAATAACTTCGACGATGTCCGGTCTTGCGCCATCTGATGAGATAAAGATAAAGCCCGCTGCCGATGACGACGATGGTGAAGCCATCGAGCAGCGCCCAAATGATCTTCAGTGGCATTCCGCCGTAGTCGCCAAAATGAAGCGGTTGCGAAATGAACAATGCTTTCAAATAAAACGGCAAGTCGCGCGTGTCCGCCACCTCGGCGGTCTCTCCATCGAGCAGAACAGGCTTCAGCAGCCTGGACGTCAACGGCTTGTCGCCACGCATGAACGCCGCGAAATGATGCGAGCTGCTGAATGGCGTTCCCGGAAATGCGATGAAGGCGACTTCCATGCCGGCGACAACCTTTGTTGCGTTGTCGACAATCCTGTCGAGTGAAGCCGTATGCGGCGGCGATTTTCCGGCGTAAGGCGCGACCATGCTTGCAAGCTCGTTCGCGCGCCATTGATCGAGCATCGGTTCGGCCCAGGTGTTGATCACGCCGGTAGCGCTCGCAACGAAGGCCCAGACAACGGTAAGCACGCCGAGCAGGTTATGCCAGTCGAGCCATAGAATGCGGTTTGATTTGTCTTGCCTGAGCGTTCCGAATTCCAGCCGTCGGGTGAATGGCCAATAGAGCACCAGACCAGAGATGATCGCGATCAGGAATAATAGACCCATGCCTCCGAGAAACAGCTTGCCGGGCTTGCCGACGAACATGTCGGTGTGGAGCTTTAGAACCACCAGCATCGGACCTGTGCCGACCGGACCAAGCGGCTTCGCCGAGTAAGCGTCGAAAGCCTTCACAACAGCGTCGTCAGGTTTTCCGTCCACCGCGCCGTTCGTGTACGCAATGACGATGCCGGGCTCATCTTTGTCCCAAGCGATGTATTGCAGCACCTTGCCCGGGTCGTTGGCCAGCGCCGCCTTGGCGATTCGATCGACGGTCGATTTTCGTTCGCCGGCTGGAGCCGCTTCGGATTTCGGCGCGTAGCCCAGTAGCTCATCGATCTCGTGATGAAAGATAAGCGGCAGGCCGGTCAGGCAGAGCAGTAACAGGAAGACCGTCGAAACAAGGCTCGTCCATCGATGAACGATCGACCAAATCCTAACCGATCGCGCTTTCACCCTGGTTCTGCTCCGTACACCTTAATTCCATTTCACCACTTATAGGCGACGCTTGCGACCGCACGCCGGCGATCGCCATAGAAGCACGCCGTCGGCGTTTGACAACTGCCGACATAAATCTTGTCGCTGATGTTGGTGACGTTAAGGGCAAACCGCCAATTCTTGATTTCGTAGTGGATCGCGGCATCGCCGACGACATAAGCCGGAACGACGAGCGTATTGGCCGTATCGGCATATGACACGCCATTGTAGCGGACCCCGGCGCCGAAACCGAAGCCGGTGAGCTGTCCCGATTGAAACGTGTAGTCACCCCACAACGATGCGATTTCGCTGGGCGTATTGGTGGGTACGGTATCGATCAACGCCGGATTGAGATCTTTGCTGACGAAGATGTGGAAATTGGTGAAGGCGCCGGTCACCTTCAGCCCCGGCATGACATTGGCGACCGCTTCGAGTTCGATGCCGCGCGAAGTGACTTCGCCGGTCTGAATTTGTTGCAGGACGTTGTTGGGATCCGTGGTCGGCACGTTCTGCCGCTTGAGATCGAACAGTGAGGCGCCGAAATGGCCGTTAAATCCCGTGGGTTCGATCTTGACGCCGACTTCGGTCTGAACCCCGGTTTCGGGCGCGAACAATTGTCCGGTGGCGGTGTTTGTGCCAATGATCGGGTTGTAGCTCGTCGCGTAGGACACGTAAGGCGCAATTCCGATGTCCGTATTGTAGATCAAGCCCGCTCGGCCGCTGAATTTACTATCGTCGCGGCTCTGGCTCGGAAGAATGCGATTGTTGTCCAGGGTATCCACCCAATCGTTTCGCCCGCTGAGCACCAGCGTCAAACGGCCGAGCTTGAGTTGATCCTGCGCATAAACACCGACTTGTTTTTGTGTGATGGTCTGATCGGCAAACACGGTTCCCGGAAAGCCCTGAGGGACACCATAAGCGGGATTTACCAGATTAAGCGCCGGAGTTGCGAAATCGAACGCCTGCAGGTCGCTGATTTCGTAGCTCTTGAGGTCGACGCCAACCAGCGCCTTGTGCAACACCGGGCCGGTGGCGAAGCGGTACTCGAACGAACTGTCCAGATTTCCCTGATTGGAGATGTCGCGGGCAAAGTCGTTGAAGCGAGACAGCATGGCCGTTGCGGGAACGCCGCCGACATAGCCGTTGCCGAGCAGCGTCTGAAATTTGACGTCATCATGGGCAAAGCGCGCGTTTTGCCGAAACGTCAGATCGTCAGTTAGATTCTTCTCAAACTGATAACCGATCATTTCCTGCTCGCGCGTGAACGAATCGACGCTCGGATCGCTGGCGAACAGATGGGTCGGGATCCGGCCAAACGGAGCGCCGACCACTGTTCCGACGTACGGAAGGAAGCCCTGTACCCGTGTCTCGTTCTTCGAAGCCGACGAAAGAATGGTCAGTGTCGTGTCGACATCGGGTTTATAGGTCACGGATGGCGCGATGAAATAGGTGTTGTCGGGCGTGAAGGCGGTCTGCGTATCGCCGCCCTTCACCGTGCCGAGCAAGCGATAATAGAGGTCGTTGCTTGGGCCGGACGGAGTCGCCACAGGTCCGCCGAAGTCGAACGAAAGATAGCGGTTGCCATACGAGTTGACGCCGGATTCAAGGTAGTTGAGCGGTTCGAACGGCGGCGTCTTGCTGATCACGTTCACGAGTCCGCCGGGTCCGCTGCCGCCATAAAGAACCGCCGACGGCCCGCGAAGAATGTCGATGCGCTCGATACCGAACGGCTGGAATTTCCAGGTAGCAAACGCAAAAGTGGAAAGCTGTAGCCCGTCGGCAAACAGTCCGACGTCCTGGGCGTCGAACCCGCGAATCTTGAACCAGTCGTTGCGTGTGTCGGCGCCAAAGGTTTCGCTGCGAACACCAGGCGCATAGCGCAGCGCTTCCGCGAAGCTGTTCGGATTTTGGTCGCGAATTTGCTCGCGCCCGATGACGGAGATCGCCTGCGGTGTTTCCATCAACGGCGTGTTGGTCTTGGTGCCGGTTAGGGAACGGTCGGCGACGTAACCGTTGATCGGACCGCGAGGATCCTGCCCCGGCTGAACGTTTTTCGCGCCGCGTGCCGCGTTGCCCGGCACGGCCGCTGTTTGTGCTGCGCGTTGCGCGCGTCTGGACGCTCCGGAATTTGCCGTGCGCCGAGCGAGACTGGAAGGCGCAGGCGTGGCACGGCGCGAATCCGGCGCATGAACCACAACCGGCGGCAACGCACTGCCTGACGCGCCGATGCCGGAGTTTTGTTGAGCGACCGCTCCATTTCCCGCAAAAACAAGAACGACGAATGAGACTGCCGACGCAAGAGCAAGCTTTGGTGAATCAGCAAGCCTCGGTGAATCAGCAAGTCTCGTTGAATCAGAATGCGTCGCCATATTCCGTGTCCCCACAATTTAGAATTAGAACAATGAAAATCGGCGTTCGAAAAACGCCGTCACGTTCTGCTCTGCCTAGTGAGGACCGCCTATTTCACGTCGATTGCGACGAAGGAAATTGAATTTATCTAAGAGGGAATCTAATTCGTAATTGGCGCATTCTGTTATGTTTGGCGCTTTCACGCGAACACATAAAACTTCAATTGTTTTTCGGAAGTGGACGCGTCAGCATTTTGCGGCGGAGCACTGAAGCGTTTGAGGCGCGTCAGTATGACGCTATCGCAGCCAGAAATCCGCCGAGAACGTCAGTCGGATTCATCGCCGATTATTTCCTTCGTCTCGGCTGCCGCGGATGACGAACGCGGCTCTTTGCCCTTTGCCTCGTTCCAGAGCGCATCCATCTCGGCGAGCGAAGCGCTCTCAAGCGAACGTCCCTGCGCCGCCAGCGCCTGTTCGATGTAACCAAAGCGGCGTTCGAATTTGGCGTTGGTGCCGCGCAGCGCCATCTCGGGATCGGCGCCGACATGCCGCGCCAGATTGACCAGCGCGAACAGGAGATCGCCGGTTTCGCCGGCGAGTTCATCGGCGTCGCCGCGATCGAGTGCGGTCTCGATCTCGTCGGCTTCCTCGCGAATCTTGCGGAGCACTTCGCGGGGATCATTCCAGTCGAAGCCGACGCTTGACGCCTTGCGCTGCAATTCCATCGCGCGCGTCAATGCCGGCTGTCCCGCCCTGACGCCCGACAGCAAAGACTTGTGCGTCGCTTCTCCCGGTGGCCGTCGCGCGGCGCGTTCGGCTTTTTCCTCCGCCTTGATGCGATCCCACGCGTCCTTGACGTCGGAAGGCGTCAAGCGTCCGTCCTTGTCGGCGAAGACATGGGGATGCCGCCGGATCATCTTGCGCGTGATGGCCTCGACCACGTCGCCAAACGCGAACGCGCCCTGTTCCTCCGCCATGCGGGCGTGAAACACCACCTGCAACAGCAGATCGCCGAGTTCGTCGCAGAGGTCGGGAAGATCGCCCCGCGTGATCGCGTCGGCGACTTCATAGGCCTCCTCGATGGTGTAGGGCGCTATGGTCGCAAAATTCTGCTCGAGATCCCACGGGCAGCCGCTACCGGGCGTGCGCAGCGCCGCCATGATGTCGAGCAAACCTGAAATGTCGCGGGAAGGGGGCATGGTACACCGAGCCTGAAGTTGATCAGGCCTGTATGCCGCAAGATGCGCGCCCGTCCCAGCGAAACGAGCTGGACAGGTCACACTTTCCACCGATTGGCGTGTTGATCGATGAGTGCTATGGGCACCTCCATGAGCAATCAATCGGGCAACCAGTTCCAAACCGAGACCGCGCTGGTGCTGTTCTCCGGGGGACAGGATTCCGCCACCTGCCTCGCCTGGGCGCTGCAGCGCTTTGCCCGCGTCGAAATGCTCGGCTTCAGCTACGGGCAGCGTCACGCCATCGAGCTCGAATGCCGCAACCATCTGCTGGACGGCATGAAATCATTGCGCGCCGACTGGGCCAAAAAACTCGGCGAAAGCCACACCTTGGAGATTCCGACACTGGCCACGATCTCCGACACCGCACTGACGCGCGATGTCGCGATTACGATGGGCGAAGACGGCCTGCCCAACACGTTCGTGCCCGGCCGCAACCTGGTGTTCCTGACCTTTGCGGCGGCTTTGGCCTACCGGCGCGGCATCACGCATATCATTGGCGGCATGTGCGAAACCGATTATTCCGGCTATCCGGATTGCCGCGACGAGACCATCAGGGCACTGCAGGTCGCGCTCAATCTCGGAATGAACAAGCCGTTCGAATTGCACACGCCGCTGATGTGGCTGGATAAGGCCGGCACCTGGAAGCTCGCTGATGAACTCGGCGGGGCAGGGCTGGTCGACTTGATCCGCGAACATTCCCACACCTGCTATCTCGGCGAGCGCGGGGCGCGGCATGCGTGGGGCTATGGGTGCGGCCAATGCCCGGCCTGCGCGTTGCGCGCGAAGGGGTGGCAGGAATACGCGGCGAACGGTTTGGCGTGAATGATTATTCCGATGGCTTCGCTCGCTTCTCCCTTGTCCCGCTCTTGCGGGGAGAGGGGCTCTTGTTGAACGCTGGCGTTCGCACCCCCTCACCCGGAGACTTCGCTACGCGCAGTCTCCGACCTCTCCCCGCAGGCGGCAGGGCTATCGCATATGACTGAGCGTTGCCAAGAGGAAGGTATTGTCCCAGCCCGCGCGTTTGATTTTGCGGCGCAGGGACGCGCGATCGGGGTGAGTTCGCAGGATGTTGAGGGCGAGCCTGCGCAGAATGGCGAGGTTCTCGGGAGCATTGTCCTTGCGTGCACGATTGCGGTCCTCGGCGAAATGGACGTCGAGCACCCAATGGAGCCGGTTCTCGATGCCCCAATGACTGCGGGTGACCTGCAGCAGCCGCTTGGGAGACATGTATTTGGACAAGAGATAGTGGCGTACGACCGGAGCATCGGCACGCTGGCCCCGCAGGCGCCGGCGCGAGGTGATGCGGCCCACCGCAGCGGCGCCTGGAAAGCCATAGTGGGCCGCCAAGCTGGTATTGCGCATGATGGTCGCGCGCCGTGCTTCGCGCCGATCGTGAGTGGAGCACTCGATCTGCTCGGCGACGCTGCGCTTGCCCGATCGCGCAAACTGTTGCGTAACCGCAGTGAACAAGCGCCCGCGGTTTGCCTTGATCGCCAGAACATAGTCGCCGCCGCGCTTGCGCACCGCTGCCGCAAAGGCACGGTGGCAATGCAGCGCGTCGGCGGTAACGATGCAGCCTTCCAGCGACAGAAGGTCCAGCACTTCCAAAGCACCCGCCGTCTCGTTGCGACCAGTTGCTTTTTGCTGGGCCAAGGCCATGCGGGCATCCACCGCAAAGACGTTGACCAGTTGCAGCGGCGTGGCCCGGCCACCGCGTTCGTAGGCCCCACGCAAGGCCTTGCCGTCGACTGCCACCACTCCGGTAAGTTTGAGCCCATTGGCCTTGGCAAAGGCCGCCATGAAACGACGGAATGCGGTCTCGAAGGCTTGCGGCTTGAGCAGACGGAATACCCGGCTGAATGTATCGTGGCTTGGGATGCCATGCTCCAGGCGAAGGAAAAGCCGCAACAGTTCCTCCTTCGACTGTCCAAAGTCCGCCATATCCGAGCACGACTCCGCCCCGCACAGCATTGCCGCCAGCGCGATGAACAGCACTTCCAACAGATCGTGCCTTGCATTCCCCGCGCGCGGGTCCGGCAGTCGCCGAAAAGTCCTCCTGAATTTCTCCATCCGACCCCCTCCATAATCCGGGAGTCGTCTCCAGAATCCGTCTTTCCCTCCAACGCAATAGCCGTCGCAAATCCATATGCGATTCCCCTGCCGCAGGCGGGGAGAGGTGAAACATCGCGTACCCGCTAACTTGCAAAATCCTCCGGCTTCAATTCGATCGGCGCGCCGTGTGGCGTGCGGTCGGCGGCGTGGTCCCAGGCATCGCGGTAGCGATGCAAAGTGTCTGACGTCGCGACACCTTTGTCGGCGATCAGCTTTTCCAGCGTCGCGATCCAGTGCCGGTAATAGGTCTTGCCGGTGTCGGGATCGCCGGCGGCCTGTGCACGTTTGATTTCGCCGGCAAGCGTGGCTGCCCATTCGTTCCAGGTGAATAGCCCGCGCTCATGCAGCGCCAGCGCGATCGCAAACGCCTGCGCTTCCCAGGGTTCGCGAAACACCGGTCCATCGTCGTCGCAGGGAATGTTGGGGAGGGCGCTGGTCGCGCGCGCCGCGGCAGTGTCCATCATGCCGCCTCCAGATACGGCTCGAATGCGTCTATGGATATCTTGACGGTCGGATCGGTGTCCGGCCCCCATAGTTCAGTGCCGTCGAACACAACGGTGTAAAGCCATTGCGGATTCTCGCCGGTCTCCATCGCGGCCGAGTCCGGAAAAACGTTACAGCCGAGGTTGCGCTCGACCACGCCGACATGGCCGCGCGTATAGCGCGGCAGCCTTGTGTGCGTCGCCGGATGAATGTTCTTCGCGCGCACGCGATCGCCCGGCTTGAACTTCGCGGGTGCCTGCGCGTCGCGCCCGAATTTGCCGCGCACCATGATACGCTCGACGTCATCAAGCCTGAACTTGCCGTGCTTGAGCGGCTTCGCCGGCTCTATTGCGTGGCCCGCGGCGACGTCCTTGGCAGCGATGTAGCCCTTATCGATCAACAGGTCTTCGAGCCCGAGCAGCCATTTCTTGTAGTACGAACTGCTGAGATAAACGTCAGGCGGCAGCGTCTCCCGATAGAAGCGTGAGGTATCGATATTGAAGGCGCCTGCTGCGCCCATCGCACGCACCATCGCCAGCACGCGCGCTTCCCATTCGGTGTGAAACATCGGCTCGTTCGGCTCCGGTTCGACCTTGCCGAAGCCGTCCATGCCGCCCATGTCATGCACGCCGTTCACGATGGCACGCCCGGTGTTTTGGGGAACCCGGTGCCGATCATCGAGTCGCGCGTCACGAGCTCGGCGAGTTGCTGCTCGCTCCAGCCATCGGTGCCTTCGGGTCGCATCGGCAACACCAGGAAACGCGTCTCAGCGGTCGAATCCCATACGCGGATCTCGATTTCTTTCGGCAGGTTGACGCCGAAGTCGGCGAGTACGCCGCGCGGGTCTTTGACGGCGCGGGAACGGTAGGGCGCGGCCTTATACCAGACCGGAGGAAGCCCCAGCATTTCCCAGGGGTAACAGGAGCACAGCGTGCACACGACCATGTTGTGGCGCTGGGGCGTGTTTTCGACCGCGACGAGATGGTCGCCGACCCGGCTGACGTGACCAAGCGTACTCACGGCCTTGCTGGCGTCCTCCAGCAGGGACCGCTTGAACGCAGGATCGGACCAGGCTTTGGCGACAACCTGCGCGCCATTGTGCGGGCCGATTTTGGCTTCGTAGGCCTGGATAATGGCATCGAGCGCGGCCGGATCGATATACCCTTTTTCGGTCAGGATGGTTTCGAGCGCGCGCACGCGCAGTTCGGTCTCGGACAATTCCGAATGGTCGTGATCGTGATGGTGATGGTCGGTCATGGGGCAAAGATAGACGCAATGTTCCGAGAATGTCGAGGTGCAGCCTTGCGGGATCAGAGCGCGAATTTGATCACGGTTTTGGCCGAAATTGCCGGCAATTGAGGAACGATCGCTCGGTTGCGTTATTGCCGGTCGGGGCGCCAATTTCGGAGAAGCGATCCATGAAACTCGACAACAAGAAGATAGCCATTCTCGCCACCCATGGTTTCGAGCAGTCGGAACTCGAAGTTCCCCGCGATAAACTGAAGGCCGCCGGCGCCACGGTCCATGTCATTTCGCTGCAGGCGGGCGAAATCAAGGGGTGGGACAAAAAGGATTGGGGCCGGCCGGTCAAGGTCGACAAGACATTGGATCAGGTTTCGGCCGACGAGTACGATGCAGTGGTCCTGCCTGGCGGCCAGATCAATCCCGATCTGCTGCGCGTGGAACCGAAGGCGCTCGCCTTCATCAAGGACGTCTTCAACCAGAAAAAGATCGTCGCCGCGGTCTGCCATGCACCCTGGCTTCTGATCGAAACCGGCCTCGCCAAGGGCCGCAAGATGACGTCCTACAAGTCGATCAAGACCGATGTCATGAACGCGGGGGCGAAATGGGAGGACTCTGAGGTCGTCGTCGATAACGGCGTGATCACGTCGCGTAATCCGGGCGACCTGAACGCGTTCAGCGCCAAGATCATCGAAGAGGTCAGCGAAGGCAAGCATACCCAGCGAAGCGCCGCCTAGCGCCTTTCTTCCTCCGCCCGCTTGTGCGCTATTGTCGCAAAACAATAGCGTACAGGGAGGCTGACCTGACGAAAGCTGGCTTGGCGAAATTCGTAACCGTCGAAAAGGGGCTCGGGCCGGAAGGCCGCGTCGCCGTGGTGCGCTTCGACCGTGGCGACGGCATCAATGCGCTGTCACCCGAGGCGCTGCGCCAGCTCACCGATGCAGCGCGGAGCTTCGAGGATGACGGCGATACCTCGGTCGTGGTGCTCACCGGCGGCGCCGACGCATTCAGCGCCGGATTTGATTTAAAGGACGCCGAAGGCCGGTCGCGCAAAACCATGGATATCGGGTCATTGCGCCGCCACCTGAAGCTGGGACCGCGGCTAAGTCGTGCCTGGCAGGAGATGGAGCAGATCACCATCGGCGCCATCGAAGGGTTCTGCATCGGCGGCGGCGTTGCGCTGGCGGTGGCGCTGGACTTTCGCGTCATGGGCCGCGACGCCCATATGCGGGTGCCCGAGATCGGCCTCGGCATGAACATGAGCTGGCAGAGCATCCCGCGCATGCTGCACCTGATAGGACCGGCCCGCACCAAGCAGGCGGTGAGATCCTGGCCGACCAGCGCATCAGCTCCGACGAGGCCTACGAATGGGGCTTGGTGGAGGAGGTGGTTGATCCCGGCAAGGCGTTCGACGCCGCGATGACGCTGGCCTTCAAAGTCGCGGCACAACCGCCGCTGTCGGTGGCGATGACCAAGCTGACCGTCAATCGCCTGGCACACGCGCTGGATGATCTCGCCAGCCACATGGACGTCGACCAGTTCGCGCTGGCGAGCCTGACCGAGGATCACAAGGAGGGGGTCGAGGCATTCCTGGGCCGGCGCAAAGCGCGCTTCAAAGGGCGCTAGGACCGTCTCGCCATCGCGTCTTTCACTGCGTTGCGCTCACGTGCTTCCCGATCCAGTCGAGCAGGATGTCAGCGATGTCGAGGCTGTTGTCGTCCTGCATCAGCATGTGCGTGTTGCCCTTGATGCCGATGTCGGGCAGCACCAGCACTTCCGCCTTGCCGCCGGCCGCGTTGGCGGCGGCGACAAAGGCGCGGCAGTTCTTCAGGCGCGGAGCCCAGCGCGGAAACTCATCCACGTAATCGCCGAACAACACCAGGATCGGCAGGCCCGCATAGGGCGCCATGTCTTCGGTGGGCGCGGGGCAGGCGCCCGGCTCGATCGAAACCACACCGGCGATACCTTTGCGGCTGAGTGCTGCGGTCTGAAACGGGTAGATGCCGGATTGGGAATGGCTCATCAGCACGGTGCCGCCGATTTTCTGCGCCAGTTCCGAGAGCGCCGGGACGGTTGGATTTGGCGTGGGAAGGTTGGCCAGGCTGTCCGGAACCATCTGCTTCCAGAACTCCGCCTGGGCCGCGACGGGATAACGCATGCCGGGCATCAGTTGCGGATACTCCTTGCCGAACCGAAAGATCGCCCAGGCTCCCTCGTGCCCGGCGGAGAACACGGTCGGCAACTGATCCACGGCGGTCTTGCCGCTGCGGACCGCGTTGATGGCGGACGGGTCGGCAGCGGAACGGCCGCGCCAGACCTGATCGATGACGTAAGTGGGATGGCTGTGGCGGACGAAATACTCGTCCCATCCCATGCGGCCGTCCGGGGTCGTCTCCCAGGTCTTGCCGGTCAGGCAGCAGCCGTGGATCAGGGTAATGGGGACGCCCAGCACGCCAACGGGCACCTGGTAGCGCACGTACATCTGGTCGACGGTGATGGTACCGGACGAAGCGTATGCCGGGAGGGTCGAGAGCGTATCGGACTTCACATCGCGTCCGCCGACGAAGAAGCTGCCTTGGCGGGCTATGGTGAGCGGACCGGGATCGGGACGAGGCGCCTGCGCGGCGGCGGAGCCGGCAATCGAGCAAAGGCCGGCGGCGAGCAGCAGTGCACGCATGGTACGTTCCTTCCCAAGTCGAGGTATTAGCGCCTTTTCTATGAGCCGGCGTCAATCCAGCCCGGTTTATGCCGAGTTTCATACCATGCATCTTCGATGGGGTGGCCGCACTGCAGGTATGCCGGCAATCTCCGCTGCGATCCCGGCCACCGTCATGATTCAGTACGGCCGCGCGCCTTATGGGTCATGGCGATCGGCCGAACGACTGCTCTGATCCTCCGCCTGTTGGGAGAAATGGGCCTTTGCGAGTGTCACAGCGTGTTCGCCGAGAACCATGCCCAGCAGTCCGACCAGCGCGATGATCGGCGGAGCAGGCGAGCGCACGCCGCTCAGTCCGTACACAATGCCGACGACAGCGCCCATCGCCAGCGAAACGACGAATGCATTCATGGAAAACTCCGTGCCACAGCGTTCGCTGCACGAACCAGTCGTGGATGGATAGATGGATAGTCGATTTGCCGCGCGATGTGCGCGGAAAACACCGGCAGATCGTTGCAGGATTCGAGGCCTGGCAGGATAGCGAGTTGGCGATTTCAGTTTCCCCAATTTCGCTCGAAAACAGGCTGGACCCAGATCCGGAAAGGGGCCGGATCGTCTAGCCGGTTCATACGGCCCGAAACATCGGATTCGCATAAGGTATATTATGGAATATTTATATCCACAGAGAGATCAAAGACTTATCTAAATATCGTTCTAAATCACGTGATCATGGAGATCGGCAGCCAGCCATGCCCGCACGCAATTCAGTGAGCTGACAGCTCCAACGGCTCACAGCGTGGTGTGACTGGCTTCATTGTCTCGCACTGCCTTGGGAAGCCTCGATGTTGCCGCCGCCGGCAGACACTGCAATAAGCCGGTCGCGAGATGGCAGATGACCCGGCGGCGTCCAGTCCGTAGGATGCTTCTCACAAGAACAATAAATCCCAGGGAGAACCAGATGAGCTTTTCACGACGCACGCTACTTAAGGCATCCGCCGTATCCGCGGTTTTGGGCGGTATCGGCGCGCCGTCTGTCGCGCGTGCGCAGCAGGCCGAATTTACCTACAAATTTGCCAACAATCTGCCGGAGTCGCATCCGCTGGTCGCGCGCGCCAAGGAGATGTCGGCAGCGATCAAGACCGAAACCAACGGCCGCTTCGACCTGCAGATTTTCCCCAACAACCAGCTTGGCTCCGACACCGACGTGCTGAGCCAGATCCGCTCCGGCGGCGTCGAATTCTTCACATTGTCGGGCCTGATCCTCGCTACGCTGGTTCCGGCGGCCTCGATCAACGGTATCGGCTTCGCATTCCCGGATTACGCCACGGTCTGGAAGGCCATGGATGGAGACCTCGGCGCCTATGTGCGCCGTGAAATCAACAAGGCCAATCTCGTGGTCATGGACAAGATATGGGATAATGGCTTTCGCCAGACCACGTCATCGACCAAGCCGATCAACGGGCCCGACGACTACAAGGGCTTCAAGATCCGAGTCCCGGTTTCGCCGCTCTGGACCTCGATGTTCAAGGCGTTCGATGCCTCACCCGCCTCGATCAATTTCAGCGAAGTCTATTCTGCCTTGCAGACCAAGATCGTCGAAGGCCAGGAAAATCCGCTGGCGCTGATCTCGACGGCGAAGCTGTACGAAGTGCAGAAATATTGCTCGATGACCAATCACATGTGGGACGGATTCTGGTTCCTCGCCAATCGTCGCGCCTGGGAGAAAGTCCCGGAAGACATGCGCGCCATTGTCGCCAAACACATCAACGCCGCCGCCGTGAACGAGCGCGCCGATACCGAGAAGCTCAATGCCACAGTGCGCCAGGAACTCGCAGGCAAGGGTTTGACATTCAACCAACCGGACGTCGCGCCATTCCGCGAGAAGCTGCGTTCGGCCGGGTTCTATGCCGAATGGAAGGGCAAATACGGCGATGAGGCGTGGGCGTTGCTGGAAAAATCCGTCGGCAAGCTGTCGTAACGGCGGGGTCGCCAAGAAAACTGGCGGAGGGGACCGTCCATGGTTCAAATCGAATTCACGCAAGTGGCGGCCGGCGAGGCGATGTCCCCTCGCCGCCGTTCGCTTGCGAGTTCGCTCGAATCTTTCCTTGGTATGCTGGTTGAAATTCCGGCGGCATTTCTGGTCGCCGCCGAAATCGTCATCCTGTTTGCCGGGGTGGTCGCGCGCTACGGGCTGCACCAGCCATTGATCTGGTCGGACGAACTGGCGTCGATCCTGTTCCTCTGGCTGGCGATGCTGGGCGCCGCGGTCGCATTCCGCCGTTCCGAGCACATGCGAATGACCGCGATTGTCGCCAGCGCGAAGCCTGCGATGCAGGCCTATCTCGACGTCGTCGCGACCTGCGCCGCGCTGGCTTTCCTGCTGCTGATCGCATGGCCGGCTTACGACTACGCGTCCGAAGAACGTTTCATCACCACGCCCGCGTTGCAGATCCCCAACATCTGGCGCGCCGCGGCGCTGCCGGTCGGCATTTGCCTGATGGCGTTGTTTGCATTTCTGCGGCTGGGCCGGGTCGGCAATATCCGGATCGTGCTGGCTGCGGCGCTGTCAGTTGCGGTTCTGATCGGGATCTTCTGGCTGGCGCAGCCGTGGCTGCGGCCGCTCGGCAATCTCAATCTGATCATCTTTTTTGTCGGCGTCGCCGGCTTCTGCGTGTTCGCTGGCGTGCCCATCGCCTTCGGATTCGGGCTTGCGATTTTCGGCTATCTCGCGCTGACGACGCACACGCCGCTGATGGTGCTGGTCGGCCGGATGGACGAGGGCATGAGCCACCTGATCCTGCTGGCGGTGCCGCTGTTCGTGTTTCTGGGATTGCTGATCGAGATGACCGGCATGGCGCGCGCCATGGTGGCTTTTCTGGCCAGCCTGCTCGGCCATGTCCGCGGCGGGCTGCATTACGTGCTGGTCGGCGCGATGTATCTGGTGTCGGGCATATCCGGCTCGAAGGCCGCCGACATGGCGGCGGTGGCGCCGGTGCTGTTTCCGGAAATGAAAGCGCGCGGCGCCAAGCCCGGCGACCTCGTCGCCCTGCTCGCGGCCACCGGGGCGCAGACCGAAACCATCCCGCCAAGTCTCGTGCTGATCACCATCGGTTCGGTGACCGGTGTTTCGATCTCGGCGTTGTTTACCGGCGGACTGTTGCCGGGCGTGGTGCTGGCCATCACGCTGTCGGCGCTGGTGTGGTGGCGCTATCGCGGCGAGGATCTCAGTCACGTCACAAGAGCCAAGGGCAGCGAGATCGTCAAATCTTTCGTCATCGCCCTGCCCGCGCTGGCGCTGCCGTTCGTGATCCGCGCCGCCGTGGTCGAGGGTATCGCCACCGCCACCGAGGTCTCCACCATCGGGATCGTCTATGGTGCCGTCGTCGGCCTTCTGGTCTATCGCCGCTTCGACTGGCGGCGGCTGATGCCGATGCTAGTCGATACGGCATGCCTGTCGGGTGCGATCCTGCTGATTATCGGCACCGCGACCGGCATGGCCTGGGGATTGACCCAGTCGGGATTTTCACGCGCGCTCGCGGCCGCCATGACCGGCCTGCCCGGCGGCTCCGCGGCGTTCATCGCGGTATCGATCGTGGCGTTCACGGTGCTAGGCAGCGTGCTGGAAGGTATTCCGGCGATCGTGCTGTTCGGCCCATTGCTGTTTCCGATCGCGCGCGCGGTCGGCGTTCACGAGGTTCATTATGCGATGATCATCATCCTCGCGATGGGCATCGGATTGTTCGCGCCGCCCTTTGGAGTGGGCTATTATGCCGCCTGCGCCATCGGTCGCGTCGATCCCGCCGAGGGTATCCGGCCGATCTGGGGCTACATGCTGGCGCTGCTGGTGGGCCTGATCGTGGTCGCGATATTCCCGTGGATCTCGATCGGATTCCTGTAAGCGCATGAAATGGAAGGTGGCCGATGAGTGGCAACCAAAACCAATACAGTATCGGGTTGGACAAGACGTCCGCCAACTTCGTGGCCTTGACGCCGCTGAGCTTCCTTGCGCGCGCAGCCGCCGTCTATCCCAACCATACCAGCGCGGTTTACGAGGACCGCGTCTTCACCTGGTCGGAGACCTATGCGCGTTGCCGGCGCTTCGCGTCATACCTCGCAGGCCGAAACATCGGTCGCGGCGATACGGTGGCGGCGATGCTGCCGAATCTCCCCGCCATGAACGAGGCGCATTTTGCCGTCCCGATGGCCGGCGCGGTACTCAACGCGCTCAACATTCGGCTCGATGCCGCCTCCATCGCTTTCCAGCTCGATCATGGCGGCGCGAAACTCATCCTGGTCGATCCGGAATTTGCCGACGTGATATCAGAGGCGCTCACCCTGATGACCGGACCGAAGCCGTTCGTCATCGATGTCGACGACAAGGCTTTCGCGGATGGAAAACGGATCGGCGAGATCGAATATGAGGACGCGCTGTCGCGGGGCGATCCGGACTTCACCGCTCGGCTGCCGCAAGACGAATGGGACGCTATCGCGCTCAGTTACACCTCGGGGACCACGGGTAACCCCAAGGGCGTGGTGACCCATCACCGCGGCGCCTACCTCAACGCCGTCAGCAACATCCTCGCGGGCAATCTCGGCCAGCATCCGGTCTATCTCTGGACCCTGCCGATGTTCCACTGCAACGGATGGTGTTTTCCATGGACCATGGCGGCAGTGGCCGGCATCAATGTCTGCCTGCGCAAGGTCGACCCCACCAAAATTTTCGAGCTGATCGCCAGGCACGGCGTCACCCACATGTGCGGCGCGCCGATCGTCTACAATACGCTGATCAACGCTCCCGATGCGCCGAACCATGCTGCCGCGCGGCCCGTCGTTGGATTGATTGCCGGCGCGGCCCCGCCGGTTGCCGTGCTTGAAGGCGCCGAACGCATCGGGATCAAGCTCACGCATGTCTACGGCCTGACCGAAGTCTATGGTCCAGCGTCGGTATGCGCGGAGCAACCCGGCTGGGATGAACTTCCCGCCGACCAGCGCGCACAACTCAAACGCCGGCAGGGTGTGTCCTACCCGCTGCAGGAAGCGGTGACGGTGATCGATCCCGAAACCATGTGCGAGGTGCCACGCGACGGCGAGACCATCGGCGAAGTAATGTTCCGCGGCAATATCGTGATGAAGGGCTATCTCAAGAACGAGAAAGCCACCCGCGACGCTTTTGCGGGCGGCTGGTTTCACACCGGTGATCTCGGTGTGCTGGACGAAAACGGCTATGTCATCATCAAGGATCGCTCCAAGGACATCATCATCTCCGGCGGCGAGAACATCTCCTCGGTCGAGGTCGAGGATGTGCTCTACAAACACCCTGCCGTGCTGTTCGCAGCCGTGGTTGCAAAACCCGATTCAAAATGGGGCGAAGTCCCCTGCGCCTTTATCGAATTAAAAGACAACGCGCGCGCGACCGAAGCCGAGATCATCGCGTTTTGCCGCAGCCAGATGCCAGGCTTCAAAACGCCGAAGGCGGTGGTGTTCGGGCCGATCCCGAAAACATCCACGGGCAAGATTCAGAAGTTCATGCTGCGCAATCAGGTTCATTCGGCCAAGGCGATTTCGGCGTGAGGTGTCTCTTCGTCATTGCGAGCCAACGGGTCGCGCGAATGCGCGCCCGATGACAGGCTCCGCGAAGCAATCCAGAGAGCTGCTCGTGACGCCCTGGATTGCTTCGTCGCTTCGCTCCTCGCAATGACGGCTTCGGTGCGGTCGCCACACCTTGACGTTTCAGCCCGATTTCTCCAGCGTCAGCCGCATGCCGTCATAGGCAGGGATGACGTTCGGCGGCAGGCTGAGACGCAGCACTTCGTAATCCAGATCAGAATGCATGTTGGTGATAACCGCGCGGCGCGGCTTGAACCGGTCGATCCACGACAACGCGTCGTTGACGCTGAAGTGGCTGGGATGCCCGGTATAGCGCAGCCCGTCGATAATCCAGAGATCGAGATTTTCCAGGAACGGCCAGCTTTCCGGCGGGATGTCATTGACGTCGGGGGTATAGGCGGCATCGCCGATCCGATAACCGAGCGCCAGAATCTGGCCGTGTTGCACGACGAATGCCGAAAGCGTCAGCGGACCACCCTTCCCGTCGATGGTGCGGCTTTCGCCGGCTTCGATCGAATGACGATCGAGGATCGGAGGATAGTCGCTGCCGGGTGGCGACACGAAGCAGTATGAGAACCGCGCCATCATATCTTTCGCGGTCGACTGGTTCAGATAGACCGGAATGCGTCGGCGCTGATGCAGCACGACGGAGCGCAGATCGTCGATCCCATGGGTTTGATCGGCATGCTCGTGCGTCAGGAACACCGCGTCGATATGATCGACATGAGTGTCGATCAACTGCTCGCGCAGATCGGGCGAGGTGTCGATGACAATCCGCGTCGTCCCGTGATCCGATGTCTGTTCGGCAAGCAACGAGCAGCGGCGGCGGCGGTTCTTCGGATTGTTGGGGTCGCACGCCCCCCAACCGAGCGCGGGACGCGGAACGCCGGCGGAGGATCCGCAGCCGAGAATGGTCAGGGTCACCGTCATGCGGTTGCTTCCGCTGGCGGCACTTTGCTGAACAGGCGAAAGAAATTCTCCGTGGTCTGACGCGATATTTCTTCGAGTGAGACGCCGCGTGCTTCCGCCAGCACCTTGGCAATTTCGACCACATAAGAAGGTTCGTTGCGCTTGCCGCGGAATTTGCCGGGCGCCAGATACGGCGAATCGGTTTCGACCATGATGCGATCGGCGGGAAGCTCGGCTGCGAGATCGCGTAACGCCTCCGATTTCTTGAAGGTCAAAATCCCCGTGAACGAAATCGAAAGACCCAGCGAGATCGCTTTCATCGCCAGTTCGCGCCCGCCGGTGTAGCAATGCAGCACGGCCCGAAACGATCCCTTGGCCATTTCATCCTCCAGGATGCGGCCGCAGTCGTCGTCGGCTTCGCGGGTATGGATGACCAGTGGCAGTCCGGTCGCCCGCGCGGCGGCGATATGCGCGCGGAAACCGCGCTCCTGCGCTTCGCGCGAGCCATGCTGGTAGAAATAATCCAGCCCCGCCTCGCCAAGCGCGACGACCTTGGGATGCCGCGTCAGTTCGATCAGTTCCTCGGTAGATATTCCATCTTCCTCATCAGCCTGATGCGGATGCGTGCCGACCGAGCAATAAACATCAGGAAAACGCTCCGCTATCGCCAGCAACGCGCCAAGCCGCCTCACCCGCGTCGAGATGGTGACGATGCGCCCGATGCCTGCGGCTGAGGCTCTCGCCACCAGGGCATCGAGATCATCGGCGAAATCAGGAAAATCGAGATGGCAATGGCTGTCGACAAGCATGGGCTGACCGTTCAAGCCGCGGATGGTTCGATATAACGCGGAAACACCGGCGTCGGTGCGGGCAGTGCCGTGCCGGGCTTGATGCGCGCTGCATCGCCCAGCGCCGCAAAGTCGCGCGCGCCTTCGGGGATGCCGAGACTATCCAGCAGCTTCGCTGCGGACTCCGGCATCACGGGTTGCGCCAGAATGGCGATCTGTCTGATCACTTCGGCGGTCACGTACAACACGGTGCGCTGGCGCTGGGGATCGGTTTTCGCCAGTGCCCACGGCGCTTCGCCCGCGAAATAGCGATTGGCTTCCGCCACTACGGCCCAGACGGCATTGAGCCAATGATGAATCTGCTGGGTGCTCATCGCTGTTCGTGCGAGCCCGATCATGCCGTCGGCCTGCGCCAGGATCGCCTTGTCGTTGTCACTGAAGGCGCCGGGCTCGGGCAATATGCCCTCATACTGCTTGGCAATCATCGACAGCGAGCGTTGCGCCAGATTGCCGAGGTCGTTGGCGAGATCGGCATTGATGCGTGCGACGATAGCCTCGTGATTGTAGCTGCCGTCCTGTCCGAACGACACTTCACGCATGAAGAAATAACGCACCTGATCGACGCCGTATTGATTGGCAAGATTAAAAGGGTCGACAACGTTACCGACCGATTTCGACATCTTCTCGCCCTTGTTGAACAAAAAGCCGTGGGCATAGACGCGCTTTTGCACCGGGATGCCGGCCGACATCAGGAATGCCGGCCAGTACACCGCGTGAAAACGAATGATGTCCTTGCCGATGATATGCACGTCGGCCGGCCAGTAGCGCCAGTTTGCATCACGCTCGTCGGGAAAGCCGACACCAGTGATGTAGTTGGTCAAGGCATCGACCCAGACATACATGACGTGCTCGGGACTGCCGGGAACCTTGACGCCCCAATCGAATGTGGTTCGCGAAATCGACAGGTCTCTCAACCCGCTTTTGACGAAACTGACGACTTCGTTTCGGCGCGAGTCCGGTCCGATGAAATCGGGCTGGCTGTCATAGAGCGCGAGAAGCTTGTCCTGATAGGCCGACAATTTGAAGAAATAGCTCTTCTCCTCGACCCATTCCACGGGCGTGCCCTGCGGTCCGCGCCGCACTTCGTCGTCGCCGACAACGGTTTCATCCTCGGCGTAATAGGCTTCGTCGCGCACGGAATACCAGCCGGCGTAACTCGAAAGATAAATATCGCCATTCGCCTCCATCCGTTTCCAGATCTCCTGGACCGAGCGATGATGCTGCTCCTCGGACGTGCGGATAAATCGATCGAACGAAATGTTCAGACGCTGGTCCATTTCCCTGAACAGGCCGGCGTTGCGCGTGGCGAGATCGAAAGGAGCCATTCCTTCGTTCTGCGCGGTCTGAATCATCTTCAACCCGTGCTCGTCGGTTCCAGTGAGAAAAAACACGTCCTTGCCGTCGAGCCGTTGAAAGCGCGCCAGTGCATCGGTCGCGATCGCTTCATAGGCATGGCCGATATGCGGCACCCCGTTCGGATAGGCGATAGCCGTGGTGATGTAGAAGGTGTTTCGCTCAGCCGGGGCCGGCGACATCGTCACAATACTGGCCTTCTCGCTGACGACAGCGGGTTTTGGTTTCCTGGCGGACGGCGTTTTTTCGGCAGCGCTCGGCTGTTTGGGCGCTGAAACAGATTTGTTCGGTCTTGTTGCCGTGGCGGACTTCTGCGGCGATTTCTTTCCGGCTTTCTTCACAGCCGATTTCTTGACAGTCTTCTTCGTCGCCTTCTTGGTCGTTTTCTTTACGGTCTTCTTGGCCTTCTTCACCGTACGCTTGCTGGTCTTCGCGCGCTTCTTTGACGCGGCTGCCTTGGCGGCGCGGGCACGCGGCGATTTGCGAGCCTTCTTCGCGCTTTGCGTCTTGGAAGTTCTTTTGGAAGTTTTCTTTGAAGTCTTCCTGGAAGCTTTTTTCTTCGGCGACGCCACCACGAATTCCTTTACGGCTCAAACAACATTTCTGAATTGATTATCGGCGGATTGCTTATCGCGTTGCTTCCGCAAGCAGCCCGAACACCGAGAAAACCAGTGGTTTTCGTTCCAGATTGTATTCTGCGGTGTCGCGCGCGGCGCGATTGATCTTTTCCCACACCTCCGCCAGCCGTGCAAGGCGGGGAAGGTTCGCATTGGCATTGGCGTCGTCGGCCCGCAGGCGTTCGCTCACCCAGCGATCGACGCTGTCGATAAACGCTGCGAGTGCCACCCGGTCACTGCCGCCGAGCGCGTCCCCCAGCGCGTGAAGTTCGCGCGGGTCGACCTTCGGCAGGGTAGCCAGCAGCGCCGCGGTCCGCTGGTGAAGCTTGATGGCGTCGCCTCCAAGCAGCGTCAGCGCGCGAGCCACACTTCCCTCTGCCGCGTCGGCGGCTTCCGCCAGCGCAGGATCATCGATCGCGATATCTGCGGCTTGGGAGGCGGCACGGATGACGTCGTCGGTGGCGAGCGGGCGCAATAGCAGTTTTCGGCAGCGCGACAGAATCGTCGGCAGAACTCGCGCGGGCGCATGACTGACGAGCAGGAACAGCGATTGTTGCGGCGGCTCCTCGAGAATCTTGAGCAGCGCGTTGGCGGCGTTGGGATTGAGTTCATCGACGGTGTCGACGATGCAGACCCGCCAGCCATCAACCGCCGCGGTCGAGCCGAAAAACGAAATGGTCTCCCGGGTCTCGTCGACGGTGATCACGGTTCGCATCACGCCCTTGTCGTTGAGGCTGCGTTCCAGGGTGAGCAAGCCGCCATGCGCGCCGGCCGCGACATGGCGCGCGACCGGATCGGAAGGATCCACCCAAAGCGTCTCGGCGCGTTGCACTTGAGATGCCAGGGGATTGCGATGAGCGAGCGCGAACCGTGCCATGCGATAGGCCAGCGTCGCCTTGCCGATGCCCTGCGCACCGCCGATCAGCCAGGCATGCGGAATACGCCCGCTGCGGTAGGCATTCAACAATGCCGTCTCGGCTTCGCGATGTCCAAACAGCCCGCTGGTTTCGCGCGGATGAACAGCCGCAATCTGTGGTTCGACCTGACGGGCGCTCATGCTGAATTGACCGCGTTGCCGACGCCGACCGCGAAGAAACGGTCGCGTATTGCGGCCCACACATTTGCGGCAACCGTGCTGGCGTCAGCAGTGGCCTCGATCAGCACGCATCGCTGCGGCTCGCTCGCTGCGATCTGCCGGTAGGCGTCGCGCAATTCCTGATGAAACTTGACGTCTTCCGCCTCGAACCGGTCGGGCACACCGGCGCCGCGGCGGGCGGCCGCGCGCTGCATGCCGACCTCTACCGGGACGTCGAGAATAACAGTCAAATCGGGCTTGAGATCGCCAATGGTTACCCGCTCCATCGCATTCATCACCGCGGGCGCGACCTTCCCTAGCGTGCCCTGATACACCCGCGTCGAATCCGAAAACCGGTCGCATAGCACCCATATTCCCTGATTCAACGCAGGCCGGATGACGGTGCGCACATGGTCGTCACGCGCCGCGGCAAACAGCAGCGTCTCCGCATCGGGACCCAACAGCTTGCCCATTCCGGACAACAGGAGATGCCTGATGATTTCAGCACCCGGCGATCCGCCGGGCTCGCGCGTGACGATGGCGCGCACCTTGGCCGCGTCGAGACGTTCCGCGAGCGTCTTGATTTGCGTGGATTTTCCCGATCCCTCACCGCCCTCAAAGGTGATGAATCGTCCGCGTCCGGAAGCTCTTTTGACCTTTGCTTTGGCCATGGTTAGAGTTTCTCGGCGCCGGCGCGAAACACTCCGATGACGAGTTCGCTCACACCATCGATCGCCCGCTGCGCCGTCGATCCCTTGCCAACCGATTCCGCCGCATAAACCGGCGCCTCCACGGCGATGTTGGCGCCCCGCCAAACCTTGACGACGCCGACCTGTTGGCCGGACTCGACTGGTGCACGTACCGGCCCATTATAGACAACGCGCGCGATCAATTTATCGGTGCCGTTTTTCTGCACCATCACCTTGATCGGCTCGGGACTGGCGAGCTGGACCGAACGGCTGTCGCCACCGAACACCTTGGCATAGCCGACCGGCTGCTGCGCTGCGAACAATGTCCGCGCTTCGAAATTGCGAAATCCCCATTCGAGCATCTTCTTCGCTTCAGACGCGCGGTCTTCGGGATCTTCCAGGCCGTTGACGACGACGATCAGCCGTATGCCGTTTTGTACCGCCGAGCCGACCATGCCGTAGCCGCCCTCCTTGGTGTATCCGGTCTTCAGCCCGTCGGCGCCTTCAAGCGAAGTCAGCAGCGGATTGCGGTTCTGCTGCCGGATCTTGTTCCAGGTGAATTCGCGCTCGCCGAACAGTTTATAGAATTCGGGATAGGTCTGGATGATGTAGCGGGCGAGGTTTGCAAGTTCACGCACCGTCATCTTGTTGCCGGGATCGGGCAGCCCGTTCGAATTGGCGAAAGTCGACCGCGTCATGCCGAGCTCTCGCGCGCGCTTGGTCATCATGTCGGCGAAATTATGCTCGTTGCCGGCGATTCCCTCCGCCAGCACGATGCAGGCATCGTTGCCGCTCTGAATAATGGCGCCGTGCAAGAGATCATCTACCGCGATCTTGCTGTGAATGGCCGCAAACATGGTCGAACCGCCCGCGGGGGCGCCGCCTTTGCGCCAGGCGTTCTCGCTGACTTGATATTCGTCGGTCAATTTGACGTCGCCCTGCTTGATGGCATGGAAGACCGTTTCGACGGCCACCAGCTTCATCATGCTGGACGGCGCTCTCAACTCATCCGCGTTCTTCTCGAACAGCACGCTGCCGCTCGAGGCTTCGATCAGGATCGCGGTCGGTGCATCGCCGTCGAAGCCGCCCTCTTCCTTCCTGGCGCCCTGCACACTTTGGTTGGCGGCGTACACCATGCCGCCCCACCCGACAGCCGCCACGACAACGGCCGCCATCACGCGGCGCCACGCGCGGGCGCTCGCGAGCCTGGATGTGCGGGAGGGTGATATTTCGACTGTCATCGGCGATGCCCTGAGCCCGGCGTTCTAACAGTTGGCAGTATCGCAAACAACACGGGACAGCCGCAGTGCCGATCCAATTGCGGCACGGCTCAAACAATCCTATCGTGCCGCGCGACAGATCCCTCGACAAAAT
This sequence comes from Bradyrhizobium sp., assembly GCA_028290305.1. The sequence goes on along the minus strand of JAQGKC010000223.1, from coordinate 5,297 downwards.
CTCCGAAACAAGGCGGAAAAGCGATGCCATCCTCACGCACCATTTCCGCCAACGGGATCGAGATGTTTCTGCTCGAACAGGGCGAAGGTCCGCTCGTGGTGCTGTGCCACGGCTGGCCGGAATTATCCTATTCCTGGCGGCATCAAATCCCGGTCATGGCGGCTGCGGGTTATCATGTCGTCGCGCCGGATATGCGGGGTTTCGGCCGAACCAGCGCGCCTACCGAGATCGGGGCGTACAGCATCTTCGATCACGTCGGGGACATGGTCGCGCTGGTCGCTGCGCTCGGAGAAAAACAGGCCGTCATTGTCGGCCATGACTGGGGCGCACCGGTCGCCTGGCATGCGGCGATGTTCCGTCCCGATGTTTTCTCCGCCGTCGCGGGCTTGAGCGTTCCGCCACCCTTCCGAGGGCGCCGCCGGCCGCTCGAAACCTTGCGCGAGAACGGAATCGCCAATTTCTATTGGCAGTATTTTCAGACGCCTGGCATCGCCGAACGGGAGTTCGAGCGCGATGTGGCGCTGACAATGCGAACAATGCTTGGGCGCGGATTTTCCGATCCCGCGGCCTCGCTATTCGTCGAGGATGGCAAGGGATTTCTGGGTGATGTCGGCACCGACAGCCCGTTGCCGGATTGGCTCAGCGAGGCCGACCTTTCTTATTTTGTCGAGGCCTACCGGAAATCCGGCTTCCGCGGCGGACTGAACTGGTACCGCAACATCGACCGTAACTGGGAACTGACCGCGCCGTGGCAAGGCGCGCAAATCCATCAGCCATCGCTGTTCATTGCGGGATCGAACGATGCCGTCGTCACCGGCCTGATCGGCGCCAAACGTGTAGCTGATATGGAGCGGGTTCTGCCGGACTTAAGACAAAAGCTCATCATCGATGGCGCCGGCCACTGGATTCAGCAGGAACGCGCCGATGAGGTCAACGCCGCCTTGATTGCGTTTCTCAAGGAGAATGTGGGATTATTGAGCGTGAAAAGCGTGGCTCAGTAGAGTCCGCGTCCGGCCAGTATCTCGCTCGGTCCGTGCGGATCGATCGGCGCATAGGCGGCAACCGGCCTTACCTCCGGCGCATAACGGTCGTCATTTCCATACGACACCGCGCGCGGATTTTTGAGGCTGCGGCCGCTCGAACGCATGCGGGCGGAGGCGGACATCTCGGACGTCGCGTTGATCGACGCCTGATCCGCCGACGTGTTGCCGAGGCTATAGGGACGCCCTTCCGGCATCGGAACCTCGCCCCGGATCGCACGGCCAGATGAGGGCATTTCTGGAACGAATGAACGGGCAGACGCCACCCGCACCAGGGACGGCGACGGCGCCGGCACGCCGGTTCGCAAGGTTGCAATCAACTGACGGTCGTCGGAACCTTCAAGCGGCGCGCGCCCGACATATTCGACCCGCACGCGAGCGACCCCATTGCCTTTGAATTCAAGCAGTTCAGCGGCTTTGTTCGAGACGTCTATGAGCCGGTTACCGTGGTATGGCCCACGGTCATTGACGCGAACGACCAGCGATTTGCCGTTGCTGAGGTTGGTCACACGCGCATAACAAGGCATCGGCAGCGTCGGATGCGCGGCCGTGAGCGAACCCATATCGAACACTTCGCCATTGGCGGTCAGCCGGCCGTGGAAATCATCACCATACCAGGAGGCTAACCCCTCCTCGCGATAGTTGACGTCTTCTTCCGGTACGTAGACCCGGCCCCCGACAGTATAGGGCCGGCCGACCCGGTAGGTACCACCACCCTTTGGCACCGGTTCGCCAAAAGCGACTACGCGCGGGCTGGAGGAGACGCCATATCTGGGATCAACCCGGCTGGCGAACTTCCCCGATGAGGCGCAATTGGCCAGAACCAGGCACGCAGCCACGGCCGCAGCGCCCCGCGCCGCCCGAATGATCGGATCTGACCGTCGAATCCCCATGCGCCCCAATTACCATTCTACCGGCTGCATGCCTACTTCAAGGCGTGCGCGGCGGCACTACGTCCCCGATGCAGCCCATCTCCGCACCAAGGTATGAACATATCGCAGCGCGAACGCGGCGGAAATGGGGAGAGCATCGAGGTGGTGAACCAATGGTTGCTTCGGCGAGCTGCCGATCTGTGCCGTCGTGGGACGAATCTGTTGCACCAAATCATCAGTCGGCTCCGATTTTCGATCTTCCAACGGAATTCTTTTGACTGTGCAGCATCGCAGTCGTTTTGTCCGAGCCGGGGCGCATTGGACATTGCGATGATTGAGACAGTTACAGCATTTATGGGCCTGATTAGCGCCAGCGTTTTTCTTGCCCATGCCTATGATGGCTTTCGTTCGAGGGCCTGATCTCGGCATCGGCACGCAGTACCTTTTGACCTTTTGCAAAAAAAGCTGATTCCGAAATCTTTAATAAATTCGGACCAGCATCGCGAGCGGTAGGTGCACAATGCGTAATCATGACTTCGTTTCCGACGGATTCCTCGCGTTGACCGCGGCCGGTTTTGTGCTGCTGTGTTCGAGCTTGCTCGCTGTTGCATTTGGCTAGCCCGGTGGGCGGGCGCGGCGCGCGCGAACAGACCCGGCCGTCAGCGACGGCATTCCAGCGGCATTGCAATTGACCTTGTCCCCGGCGTCCCCTGCTAAGGCCTGGCCGTCCGGGACGGAAGAGTGACCGAGTAGTTTGAAGCATCGGTCTTGAATATCCCACAGACCCATGACGTGACCGTCCGACGTCTATCAATGCAAGCTATGCGGCGCTACCGATGTCTGCTTTGCGGCTGTTCGCGCCGGCAATTATCTGGAATTCCGCCATATTTAATGCATACTTAAGGAACTTCCTAAAAATCTAAAGATTTAACCCGAACGTTAGGGCCTAAGTATTTGGGAGTAACGGCAGTGGCAGTTGAATTGAAGCCCATGCCTCACCTTTCGTATAGTTCGAGTGCGCAGCCTACCCGACTTCGAGTGATCCGCGGAGCATTGTCGCCGGACGTTCTTGCCTCAAGAACTTCAAACGACGATCTGAACAGGGCGATCGAAGGTGGCATCGCCCAGGCTTCGGTGATGTGGCTGCTTCACCGCGGCCTGGAGGTGGTTCAAGATCGCGGTGAGGCTCTTGAGCAGCAAATCATCCAGTTTAGTTCCGCTGTCTTTGATGCCATCGGAACCAGCTATCCGATGTTACGAAACGCCGGACAGGAGCGTCTCTGGCTTATTTATTTCAAGGGACTGTTGACCGCAAACACGCATCCGCATGAAGAGATGGTGGCGGCGCTTCGTAGTATTGCCTCTACGAGCGGCTTCGGAGGCCTGCCTCCGCCCTCGACGGGCCCAGGAGAGACCGAGACGCCGCCCCTTGGCCGCGTTTCAGACGTCGAAGCTTTAAAGCAGATCGCCCGCAGTCTGGAGCAAGGTGACGTCAGCGTCGAGACATGACCGGATTTCAGGCGGGTGGCGCGAATGCCCTCGTCTTATGACCGCCTGATTGAATGTCGTCACGCCATTTTTCGCAATCCAACCGCAGCGCTCTCGATCGCTTTGAAGTCACCTTTCCTCGCCCGGATGCACCCAGAGATCAGGCGTGATCTCGCGCCCGATTCGCCCACCGACTTATCAACATCCACGATCGGCAGCGGGCGGGACCTGTTCCCGAGCGTGATTTGCCGAGCAAGCCGTGCCGCGCTTTGATGCAGCCATGACCGCCCTCGCCCCACGGCAGCAGAAGATCACCTTCGGAGAGATGCGCGACGGCCGCGCCGAATAAAATTCAATTTAATGGGGGCGGCGAATTGCGAACCTACATCAGATGCATGCCATCGGCGATCAATCGTCACGTTTGATCGCTTGTTCGAGGAGTCTCGGCATGAAAAAGCTTTCCGTTCTTTGCGTGGCCCTTTGCGTTAGCCTTTCGGCCACCGCCGCGTTTGCCCGTGGCGGCGGCATGGGATCGCACATGTCCGTAATTGGTGGCGCCTTCGGCACCAGCGCCGCTGCGCCTGGCACCAACTCGTTGGGCACGGCGCTTTCGTCAACCGGCACCGGCCTTCGCCCTATTAAAGGGCCGCTACTTGGCACCGATCCCGCCATCGACCGTGAAGAAGCGAAGGTCGACAAGATGATAGGGTCGATTTGCCGGGGTTGTTGAAGGGGCCGCGCCCCGCAAAGACCCTGGAGACGCCAGAACCTGAAGAGGATGAATAGCCCGTTGCCGCGCCATGACTCCAGGATTGCCGCTGGTACGTCTTTGCTCGGAAGGCTGTCTAGGAGGCCGGCCACCGCTGAAAACGGATCACGAAGGGCTGGGTGGCGACGGCGCGCATATAAGGCAACACCACACGGCAGGATGGTGTACTGTCAAATCTCGGTTTCATCGCGTGCGGGAATTAGAAAATGAGAGTTATTGCGCTGTTTTTACTTTGCATGTTTACCGGGACTGCAATCGCACAGACGTCGGAGTGCCAGTCTATACGCAAGGCCAGTGCACGGCTTGCTTGCTACGATAAGATGTCGCCACCCACTGCCCAAGGTAAGTCTGCAACGCCCAAAATGCCGGTGTCGGAGCAGGGGAAATACGTTGACCCATTCAGCGCAGAAAATGCGCGAACGGACGCTGCAACGAAAAACATATGCCGTGGTTGCTGAAACTGTCGGGGTTCACCCAGAGGTAAGGCGTGATCCAGCAAGTTTCGGTAGTGAATCCTCTATCTTTTTTGCGGGAACTGTTGTGTTCAAAGCTCGAAGTCGGGAAATCTTGTAATGAGCGCGGTCTTCAAAAACTTGAAATGCCCGATGGTCACTTCCAGCTCGTTCAATCGCCGCTGCCCATTTGCGATCTCGGTGTTGAGCAAACTCTGATAATGATTGTCCTCCGGATCTCGCGTTAGATACTCATCGGAGTCGTTTCCCAGAGTTACTGCGGCTCGCGCGAGTACGTCATCGATACGTGATTTCAGGCCAGCCTGCTCAGCTTTTGCCCCGTTCAGCGCGTCCTCTATCGAACGAAAAACAGATGCAGCTCGAGCACGATCAGTTTCGGTGTCTCGGCTGGCCGATCGCGCCTTGAAGTAATTATTAGCGCGCGTCCTTGAAAATAATGGAAACATTCTTGCGCCTCTCCCGGATAGTTAGCCGGATCTATTAGAGCGACCGATAACGACAATCTCAAGGAAAAGCCCGCGAATGGCCTCGCAGCCACCACATGCCTGAAGGCTAGCCTCGTGTGCCTCAGCCCGCACCGGAGCAATGTCGACTACTTCAAGCTTGCCCGAGCTTGTCACGAGCGTGCGCAACTGTTCACCGAGCCGCACCAAGC
>JAQGKC010000220.1 GCA_028290305.1 Bradyrhizobium sp. | reverse complement strand
CGACCACCGGGATCAATCCGATAATGCCGTCGATGCCGTAGCGGATGTTGGTGCCGGGCAGCACGAAGGCGATGTCCAGAAGTTTTGCGATCGCATCGAGCCGCGACAGCCGCTGCTCGCGGGTGAGATTGCCGAACGGGTTGGCGCTGGAATGGCCGAAATCGAACCGGAAGCCCTGAAATCTCCCACCGAGCGATTCCGCCGGGATCTCGCGGCCGTCCTGATCGATGATGGGTCCCCGCGCCTCTGCGTTGCGAAACGCATTCCCAGCGCTACCGCTCCGGGAATTGGCGTTCCCGGAATGCGCAGGTCTGTAAGGATAAATCTCGTCGGTCGACGTCGCCATCAAATGGGTAACGTCCGAGGCGAACGCAAGTTGCGTCGCACGGCCGCGCTTTAACTTACGCGTGTTCTGATCGCAAAACCGCTATCCGCCTTCAGAGATCGCTGTAATCCATCGACGAGCAGCACGACAACAGGGCTAAAGGTTAAACCCGACCTGCTCGCCTTCAGGCAGCAGACCCTGATGCCGTCGCTGGAAAATCGATCGCCTCATGCGCCAGCCACGACGAAACCGTGGCGGGGACAAAGCCGACCAGGCCGTAAAGCATGAACTGCGCCACGCCGCTGTCCGATCCCCGGGAGCCGTAAAGAAATCCCGCCGCGATGAACGCCACCACGCCGACACCCAGCGTTCGGACAACCGGGCTGATTCTTTTGACGTGGAAGAAAATATCATCCACCGCGGCGAAGATCAGAAGGGGCAGGATGCCGAACAGATAGCTGTACTGAAGCGTCTTGAGGAAGACCACGATGAGCTTTGCCACCATCGCAAAACTGAACTCACTCCAGTATCCCGACATCACCGTGGTCGCCACCAGAAGAAAAAAACCGCCGAGAAACGGCCCCACCGCCGCAAAAATCAAATACCGCTTCATGCCTGCCTCGCGCCTTTTATCCCGGTATAGCAGTTTTGCTTTTGGCGTGAACTACGGAAATTGTTTTGCGCTGGCCCGAGAAGCCGGACGATACCGGCCCGAGACCTTTGATTTGATATGCCATCTGCCAGTTGTGGACGGCTTCAGCCCCTGGATGGCATGGCAAAAGAACAAAAAATGCGATAGATTCCAGACATGCCAAAGCAAAAGCGCCCGACCGGCAAGGACAACAAAACGGGCTTCGTCATCGGCCAAGCCAACTTTACGAAGATCAGCGCGGTTGAAGGCATTCGATTGAAGCCGGCCATGAAAAAGCGTGCTGCAGAAGCCGCCAGCGAGGGCCTGTCCGCCGAAGAATATCGCAAGGTGATCGTTCGCACCTATCGCAAAGCCTGAGTTACCGTCGCATGTATGATGCGACCGATGACCCTTACACGTACGAAATTCTACGGTCCTTGTTAACAAGCTTGATCTGCGCGACCAGGGCGAACTTGATGATTTCGAAGCCGAGATCACCCTCACGCGCGCGGGGGAACCTCTCCCCGAAGGCAAGCTGGATTTTGCACATTTCTGCGCGATCCCGACGCAATGCTTCACGCCATGATCGCCAGTTTCGATGGCGACGAATCCGAACTGACGGCGGTTATCTACGGACTTATCAGTTGAACGAAATCGTTCTATCGCCTTTGAATCCAGAGGATTGATCCACTTCATAAAGGGATTGATCCACGATCGAAGCCCGCCGCTCGCTCGACGTCGCCAAAGTGACGTCCGTCCGCCCTACTCCCCCCACGCCGCGAAGGCGTCATTGAACGCGCGTTCGCCGGGCGGGCCCTTTTCGATGGCGATGATGGCGCGGCGCTGGTTGACGTAGACCAGCGGCACGTCGAACCACGAGCGTTCCTTCAGAAGCTGGATGTTGCGCGCGCGGTCGGCGTCGACGTTCGAAAGCCCGACCAGGAAGAAGCCATCGGTGACCTTGACGGCGAGGCCCGCCAGCGGCGTGCCGCGCGCCTGCTCGTTGGACTTCATCAGAATGCCCGGCACGTTGCTGACGCCGCCGCCGGCGAAATCCGGCGGCAGGATGAAGGTCAGCTCGGCGGTGTGGCTAGCCGGCAGCGAGGTGTCGGTGTTGCGGCGGAACGACATCGTCATCTTGAACTTGCGGTCGGGTATGTCGATATCGGCGCGCACCGCGATATCGGAGCTCTGGCCGGCGCCGGCCTTGATCGGCTCGGTGCGCCAGACCACCGTGCCGACATATTGCTTGCCCTTGGGATCGGAGGGATCCTCGTCATACAGCACCACGCGCTGCGCCACCGGTGCAACCTGCTCCGTGGACGACGGCTGGCCGACGCGATCGGGAATCTTCGGCTTCGACAGCGGCGTCGAACTGTCCTTCGGCGCTTCCACCACCGTGGTGGACGGCTTTAACAGGCCGCTCACGGTCGCCACCACCGATTTGCCCCACAGGATCGCGGCGCCGACCAGTATCAGTACGATGCCGACCGCGATCGCGCTCTTGAACGGAAATACCGCGCCGGTGCGGACGCGCTTCTTCGGTTCGCGGTCCTGTGCCGGGCGCGGCCGTGGCGCGGGCTGCTGCTGCGCGTAGCGCTCGGCCTCCTCGGCGGATTCATCGTACGAATAGGGCGCATCGGGATCGGCGCCGCGGTTCTCCATGCTCGGCTCGAGCCGGTCGAACTCCGGCGACGGCGAGGGCACGTTGGCATAGGTTTTTCGCGCGGCGCGGTTGGCCTGCGCGGCGGCGCGGCCGAGATCGTCGGCGTCGGCGGCGATGTCGCGTAAGCCGCGCACGCCCGGTGGCTGTGCTTGCGGGGCGCTGTTGTCGGAGCCGCGGCGCGGCGCGCCCGATCGTTCGCGGGTCGGCGGCAGCGCCGGATCCTGTATCGGGACTTGCGGCGGAGACTGCGGTCGCGGCGGCGGCGCATCGGCGCGAAGGTTGCGCTGCGGACGGTCTTCCTGTCCGAGCGGCGGCCGTTCACCGCGCGACGGCGGCGGCCCGGGCGGGCGCGGACGCGGCGGAGCCGGTGTCGAAGGCTGCGACGTCGATGGCTGCGGTGGGGATGACGCTGGCGCAGCTTCGCCCGGCCGCGCACCGGGGCGGGTGGTAGCGCGGAACGCATCGCCGG
>JAQGKC010000203.1 GCA_028290305.1 Bradyrhizobium sp. | reverse complement strand
ACGATGCCCCGCTGGAATTCGCTGGTTTGCCGGCGACCAGTTGCTAAGATTTTTGACCGTAGTTCAGCAGCCCACCGGGATTCTTCGGGGGATGCGCACGAAGCGCCTCTTCGTTGGGTTCGGTCCCCCAGCCGGGCCGGTCCGACATGACAAGGTAGCCATCTTCAAACTCCGGCACATGGGTAAACAGCTCGTGATCCCATGCCAGTCGGTCGATGTCGGTTTCCATGATTCGCAGGTTCGGTACTGCCGCGCTGAAATGGGCGTTCATCATGGTGCAAAGGTGGCCATAGAAATTATGCGGTGCGACGTTGACCTCGTAGGCCTCGGCGGCGGCGGCGATCTTCATCGACTGCCACACGCCGTTCCAGGGCGTGTCGATGATCGCGACGTCCATCGCCTGCTCGCGGTAATAGGGCAGGAACTCGCGCAAGCCCAACAGCGTCTCGCAAGACGAAATCGGGTGCGGGCTCTGTCGGCGGATATAGCCGAGCGCTTCGGGGCTGAAACTGTCGATCTCGATCGAGAACATGTCGAGGTCGGCGATGGCGCGCAGGATCTTCACATAGCCTTCGGTCTTGGCGTTGAAATTGAGATCGAGCAGGATATCGACGTCAGGTCCGGCGCCATCCCGAATGGCTTCGAGATGCATGCGCAAGTCGCGCAGCACCTTGCGATCGACATTGATCTCCGGCAGGAACGGCGAACCGAGGCCGGGCCGCCAGCCCGTGGGCTTGCCGCTGTCGTAGGTGAAAATATTGGTCTTCAGCGCGGTGAACTTCTTCTCACGCACCTCGCGGCCGATCGCTTTCACGCCGTCGAGATTTTCGATCGGCGGCTTGTACCAGCTTGGATGATTGATGCGCCAGGTCGCGCAATGCGACCAGTAGACCCGGACACGGTTGCGAATCTTGCCGCCGAGCAATTCGTAGCAGGGGACGCCCAAGAGCTTGGCCTTGGCATCGAGCAATGCATTTTCGATTGCGCCAAGCGCCTGCGCGACCACGCCGCCGGCGGCGGGGCGGGTCGCCGCGAACAGCTCCGCATAGATGCCCCCGTGCTGAAAGGCGTTCTGTCCGATCACGCGCGCCGAGAGGCGCTGGATCGCGGCGCTGACGCCGGGCGAACCAAAACCTTCGTCAAATTCGCTCCAGCCGATTGCGCCGTCTTCGGTCGTGATCTTGACAAAGTGACAATTTCTCCAGCCTGCGTCGCAGGAGAGGATGTCGAGGTTGGTACACTTGATCTTATCGTCATGGCGTTTCCTGGGTTGTTTTTGCGGCGATGATGCCGGGTCTTTGGTTCCAATCCATTCCTATCCGTCAGGGCGGCGAACGTAGGGCTGGGAGAAGACGCATCGGAGTGCGCCGTCAATTCGCCGGATCGCACCCTATCTTAACTCGGACAGCTCTCGGATTGTCTGGTGCCATTGGTGGGTTTCCGTGAAGGGCGTCAGGTCGTTCGGCTGCCGCAATCCGGCGCGATAGTCCATAGCGAAGCGATGAACAACCAAACGCACACCGAAGCACGCGAAGCGACCGAATTGGACGGCACGGTGAGCCGGGGACGGCCCGTAGTCGCCGGCGCCGAGACGGGGCAATCCCCGCACGGCCGTGTGCCGCTGCTCGGCCTGTCGGCTCTCGGAATTGTGTTCGGCGATATCGGAACCAGTCCGCTTTATACCTTCAAGACCATTCTCGGCGTCACCGCAAAATCTCCGGATACAGCTGCCGTGCTGGGGGCGCTTTCGCTGGTGCTCTGGACACTCTTCATCATCACGACGGTCAAATATGTGCTGTTCGCGATGCGCGTCGACAATGACGGCGAAGGTGGAATCCTGGCCTTGATGGCGCTGTTGGGCGTGAAGAAGCATCGCCGGCCGACCATCATCGCCGTCGGCCTGTTCGGCGCGGCGCTGATCTATGGTGACGGCGCGATCACGCCGGCGATCTCGGTCCTGTCGGCGCTGGAAGGCCTCAACATGGCGACGCCGGCGCTGCAACCCTATGTCGTTCCGGCGGCTGTCGCGATCCTGCTTGCGCTGTTTGCGATCCAGTCGCGGGGAACGGCGACGATCGGTCAAATGTTTGGACCGGTGATGCTGGCCTGGTTCTTCACCATCGCGCTGTTGGGATTGTTCGGTATTGCCAAGCATCCCTCTGTGTTCGCCGCGCTCAACCCGGCCTACGGCCTGTCCTATCTGTTCTCTAACGGGGCTACCGGTTTCCTGGTGCTGGGCGCGGTGTTTCTCTGCGTCACCGGCGCGGAAGCGCTCTACGCGGATATGGGGCATTTCGGCCGCGGGCCGATCAAGCTGGCTTGGTTCGCGGTCGTGTTTCCAAGCCTGATTTTGAATTACGCGGGCCAGGCCGCGCTGGTCCTTGAGGGGGCGCCGACCGACGGCAATATCTTCTTCAGGCTTTGCCCGGACATGCTGCTGTTGCCGCTGATCCTGCTCGCAACGGTTGCCACCATCATCGCCAGCCAATCGATCATCACCGGAGCTTTTTCGATGACGCGGCAGGCGATCCAGCTCGGCTGGTTGCCGCGACTGCAGATCAAGCAGACCTCATCGGAAGGTTATGGCCAGATCTATGTCGGCGTCGTCAATTGGCTCTTGATGATCGTGACGCTGGGATTGACCATCGGTTTTGGCAAATCGGACAATCTCGCGTCCGCCTATGGTATCGCTGTGTCGCTGACAATGCTGATGACGTCGGCGCTGCTCTTCATCGCCATGCGCGAGATCTGGGGCTGGAGCCTGTTGGCCGCGGGCTCAGTCGCAGCCTTCTTCCTGACCATCGATGGCGCTTTCTTCCTCGCCAATCTCAGCAAGATTGCCGAAGGTGGATATATCCCGCTCATCCTTGCTGTCTTGGTCTATGGCGTGATGTGGATTTGGCATCGTGGCGCTGCCGCAGTCTCGATGCGCATGCACGAGGCGTTGATCCCCATTCCGGATTTCATGGCGAAGATCGCTGCCAACAATGTGCCCAGGGTTCCCGGTACCGCCGTCTTTCCGACCCGCACCGAGCGGGATACGCCGCCCGTGATGATCTGGCACGTCAAACATAACCGCGCGCTGCATGAGCACCTATTCGTGTTGCGGGTCGAGATTCTGTCCGTGCCCTGGGTGGCCGCCGGCAATCGGCTCTCGATCGAAGAGGTCGTACCCAATTTCTGGCGCGCCGAGGCGCGTTTCGGGTTCATGGAACGTCCGCACATTCCGGAACTCCTGGCCACGAGCAAATCCTTGGGATGCACTGTCGACCTTGCCGATGTGACCTATTATGTGGGCCATGAAACCGTGGTCCGCCGTGAGGACGGCACCGGCCTGCCCGGCTGGCAGGAGCGGCTCTTTGCCGTCATGGAGCGCAACGCCCAGCATGTGAGCGATTTCTTCAGCCTGCCCGGCGACCAAGTGGTCGAGATCGGACGGCAGGTTGCGATTTGAGGTTGGTCCGGGATCGTTTTCCTGAACGTCCGAAGGTTGCAAAATCGTGCTCACCTGATATCGCAGCGCTGCGAGGGATGGAATGAGCCGGGCGATGCATCGAAAGCCTTTGTTGAAGAGGGAAGACGCGCCAGAGGAGTCTGAACGCCAATGACGCAATCGCGGCGAACCTTTCTCGGTCTGACGGCCTCCATAGCGGCGCTCGGCCTGCCGTCGTTTCATGCCTTTGCACAAGGCTCCGAGGCCGGACCGGGCCGTGTGATGAGCACGCTCAGCGCCTATATGAGCGCGGCGCGCGCCCGCGCGCTGCCCGAGGAGGTCATCGAGCAAGCCAAGTATCATCTGCTCGACAGCTTGGCTGCGATGATTTCAGGCTCGGAATTGCCGCCCGGCCAGGCCGCGCAGCGCTATATCCGCGAGCATAGCGGCAGCGGTGGAACGATCACCGTCGTGGGCTCCGCGCTGACCGCACCGCCGATCGATGCCGCGCTTGCCAATGGCGTGATGACCCATGCCGACGAGACCGACGACTCGCATAACGAATCCCGTTCTCATCCCGGTTGCGCGGTTGTCCCGGCAGCGCTTGCGGCAGGCGAGGCCTACGGGATCGACGGCACCGTCCTGCTTCGAGCGGTGGCGCTCGGTTACGACATCGGCACACGCGTGGTGATGGCGATGGGGGGCGCCGCCTTCAGTTATGAGAGCAGCTTTGCGACACACAGCATCGCCGGGACGTTCGGCGCGGCCGCCGCGGCGGCCTGCGCCGCGGGTCTCGACACAAAGCAGATGCGCTGGGCGCTCGATTACACCGCCCAGGAATCCTCCGGAATCACGGCATGGCGGCGCGACACCGATCACATCGAAAAGGCCTTCGTGTTCGCCGGCATGCCGGCACGCAATGGCGTGACCGCCGCACTGCTCGTCAAATCGGGCTGGAACGGGGTAGATGATATTTTCTCAGGTCCTGATAATTTTTTCGCCGCCTACGCGCCGAAGGCGCAGCCCGACCGCCTGATCGATAAGCTCGGCGAACGTTATGAGATCACCCAGACCGATATCAAGAAATGGACCGTCGGCTCGCCGATCCAGGGGCCGCTCGATGCCATCGAGGCCGTCCGCGGCAAGCAGCCTTTCGAGGCGGATCAGGTAAAAAGGGTGACCGTTCGGCTTGCGCCTTCGGTGGCCAATGTCGTCGATAATCGCGACATTCCCGACATCTGTCTGCAGCACATCGTTGCGGTGATGTTGATCGACAAGATGGTCTCTTTTCACGCCGCGCACGACAAGCCGCGCATGCAGGATCTCGCCGTGCTGAAACAGCGTGCCAAGGTCAATCTAGTGCGGGACGAAGATCTCGCCAAGCTCTTGCCGGCGCGCGAAACCGTGGTCGAGGTCGAACTGCAGGACGGAACGCAACTTTCGGAGCGAGTCTCGGCCGTGCGGGGCACTCCGCGCAATCCGATGACCCGAAATGAGGTCATCGAAAAGGCGCGCGATCTGATGGTCCCGGTACTCGGGCGCGATACGTCAATGCGCCTGATCGAAACCATCTTCGACATCGAAAAGGTCACCGAAGTCCGCGGCCTGCGCCGGCTGCTGCAGCGCGGCTGACTTTGTCCCGCATTCAATAATGCGGATCGTACATCTGCGACTGGACGTATCCCATCAGATCGTTCGGTGGCGGGCCGTCGGCAAGGCCGCGCTGGTAGGCGACATCGGCGACGGCGGCACCGATCAGGGCCGAGACTTCCCGGATCCGCGGCAACGCGGGATAGAGACTGCCCTGCTTGAGGTCGGCTTCGCTGACCGAGTTGGCCAGCGTATGCGCGGCCGCCATGAACATCTCATCCGTCACCAGCCGAGAGCCGGTTGCGATTACGCCCAGGCCCACACCGGGGAAGATATAGGAGTTGTTGCCCTGGCGCGGCACCAAGGTGTTGCCGTTGAGTTTCACCGGGTCGTAAGGGCTGCCGCAGGCGAACATCGCTCGTCCCTCGGTGTGGAAATAGGCCTGCTCGGCTGAGCATTCCGCTTTCGAGGTCGGGTTGGAAAGCGCAAATACGATCGGCCGATCGTTGATCTGTGCCATGGTTTGAAGCACTTCGGGCGTGAAGGCGCCGCCCGCCGCAGCGACGCCGATGATCGCCGTGGGCTTGAGGGTCTGGATCGCCGTCAGGAAATCGCCGATCGGCGCCTGATCGTGTGCGAAGCGAAGCTTGTGTCCGTCAAGGCCTGAGCGACTCTTCACCACCAGACCGCGCGAATCCACCAGCCAATTGCGCCGAAGCGCCTCGGCCTCCGTCAGGCCGTCCGCCACCATCGCGGATACGACAAGATCGGCAATGCCGGTCGCTGCTTCGCCAGCCCCGAGAAACAGCAACGTCTGGTCTTTGAGCCTGCCGCCGGTCGTGCGCAGCGAGGAGAACAGGCCAGCGAGCGCAACGGCCGCCGTTCCCTGAATGTCATCGTTGAAGACACAAGCGTCATCACGATATTTGTGCAGCATGCGAAAGGCTGAATGATTGGCGAAGTCCTCAAACTGGATCAGCACGCCCGGAAACGCTGCACGTGCCGCCATGATGAACTCGTCTACGAAGGCGTCATAGGCGTCGCCGGTGATACGTTTCTGGCGAAGGCCGATATAGTAGGGATCGTTGAGAAACTCTTCGTTGTTGGTGCCGACGTCGAGCATGACAGGCAGGCAAAGCTCAGGATGAATGCCCGCGCATGCGGAATAGAGCGACAGCTTTCCGACGGGAATGCCCATGCCGTTGGCGCCAAGGTCGCCGAGACCGAGAATGCGCTCGCCGTCAGTGACGACGATCAGTTTGGTGTGATACGGCCAATTGGACAGGATTTCCGCGATCCGGCCACGGTCGTTGGCCGAAATGAACAGGCCGCGCGGCCGCTGGAAGATCAGGCCATATCGTTGACAGGCAAGTCCCACCGTCGGCGTGTAGATCAGCGGCTGGATCTCGTCGATATGGTCGCAGACGACGCGAAAGAACAGCGCCTCATTGCGATCATGCAGCGAATTCAGAGCGATGTATTTTTCAAGATCGCTGGGCAGGCTACGCAGGTTGGTCAGCACGCGCTCGACTTGAGCCTGCATCGAGAGTACTGTCGCCGGCAGAAAGCCGCGTAGTCCGAGTTCATCACGCTCTTTGTTCGTGAAAGCGGTGCCTTTATTGAGAAGGGGATCGCGCAACAACGCGAGGCCCCGCGGCGAATCAGAACGCGGCGAAGGTGAGTAAGGAGTCGAGCGTGCGCTCATCCGACCGGGTTTGTTCAAGACGTTCCCCCTGGGAAATTTTGTAGTTGCTTCGGCGTCTGCCGTTTCAGGCGCGGCGCACGGTCTATCGAACTTAACACACAAAGTCGATGCCGCAGCGCACCAATGACATGCGCATTTGCAACGCATTCAGCTTGAAGAAGATGGATTGACCCTGTCCGCAAGCCACAAAGAGTTCATACTCAGGGGAGGGCCCTTTTCAATCCGTGGTTTAGCCCTTGGCCTAACGCTTGATTTAACCCTTGATTTAACCCTTGGCGAGGAAAGACCAGAACAGGGCGATCACGGCTACGCCCATCAGGCCGGTGCCGATCCAACCCAGCACTACCAGCCATGTTCTCGCCTTGAACCGTCCCATTGCTTGCGAATTTGAAACGATCACCATCATCATCGCCATGATGGGGACTGCGACGATACCGTTCAGGACGGCGCTCCAGACCAGCATGTGAATGGCGTCGATGCCGGTAAAGCCCAATCCGAAGCCGATGACGGTGGCGGCAGCGATGATGGTGTAGAATTCAACCGCGTCCGGCGCCTTAGCTTCCAATGTGGCGTGCCATCCGAATGCTTCCGCCACGCCATAAGCGGCCGAGCCGGCCAGCACCGGGATCGCGAGCAGGCCGGTCCCGATAATACCGAGCGCAAAGAGCAGGAACGTAAAATTGCCGGCCAGGGGGCGTAATGCTTCCGCCGCCTGGGTTGCCGAATCGATGTTGGTGACGCCGTGGGCATTCAGGACGGAGGCCGTGGTCAGGATGATGAAGAAGGCGATCACGTTCGAGAGGATCATCCCAACGGTTGTATCGACTTTGATGCGGTCCAACTCGGGATTGCCGCCTCGCGTAAGTTCTCGAAGTGGGCGGTGTACGCGACCCTGGTTCATTTCCTCCACTTCCTGCGATGCCTGCCAGAAGAACAAATAGGGGCTGATGGTGGTGCCGAGCACGGCCACCACCATCAGGAAATAGTCGGCGTTGATCGCCGGCTTTGGCCAGATCGCTTGCAACAACGCGTGACTCCACGGCACCTTCACGGTCAGCGCAGTCGCGACATAGGCGAGCAGTGTGAAAGTCAGGAATTTGAGAATTGGCGCATAGCGGCGGTAGGGTACGAACACCTGGAGCAAGGTCGACGTTGCCGCGAAAATCAGCGCATGCTCATGATGAAGTCCGCCAATGACCAGCGAAAGCGCTTCGCCCATCGCCGCTATATCGGCGGCGATGTTGAAGGTGTTCGCGGCGACCAGAAGAAAGATCAGCAGCAGGACGGCCCAGCGTGGCGCAAGCTCCTTCACATTGGCGGCGAGGCCTTTGCCGGTCACCCTTCCGATATAAGCGCTCACCAGTTGGATCGCGATCATGAAGGGCGTGGTGAGAAACACCGTCCAGAGCAGGCCATAGCCGAATTGCGCGCCGGCCTGGGAATAGGTCGCGATACCTGAGGGATCATCGTCAGCCGCGCCTGTCACAAGGCCTGGGCCGAGCGAGCGAAGCGCAGTCCTAAGAAAGGTCTTACGCTCGGCGCGTTTGGTTTTTTCCATTGGTAGCCTTGCTGCGAAATGAGAGGAATTACGGAGAAGAAATTACGAAGGTTTGAAGCCTTGCGATCAAACCCGTTCATCGGGAAAAGTTCCAGAACCGGGAACCTACCGCCGTCAGGATCGTTCTTGGACCGTCGAAGCAGTCGAGGCGCTCAGGGAGAGCCGGCCTCCCGGCGAGCGCGTTGGTGTGAAAAAGCCCGCGCCGAACGGTCGCGGGCTTTCGATTGCACGAGGGAATACCGACGACCAACCCTACGACTTGGACTGGAAGTCCACGACCCCATAGACGACGCCAAGCAGGATGCCGAATCCCATCTCGAACCCGGGACAGGCGTGGGTCGGATGCGGTTTCTGGCTGCGGTCGCCGCCGAACAGCGGACAGACATCGCTCCCGCCGCGATGGAGTTCTTCCTGTGTCGCCTGCGTGATGCTGAGATAGATCTTGTCGCCGGCTCGCACCTGCACCGGATTTATGGTGCCGATCGTGTGATCTTTTTTTGCCAGCCGCCATAGCCAGTCCGGCGTCGGCTGCATCTGCATGGCCTGGCGCATGGGCATTTCAACGATCTCGTGCGCCTTGACGAATTCATCCGTCTCCTTGCTGGCATTGAGGCTCGCCTGCAGGGCCAACAGCGTCGCCGTTCGTTGCCAGGTCTTGACGATGGTGATGAGGTTGCCGTTGATGGTCGGCAAGGCGCCCATCATCACGCCGACAATGGTTCGCGCCAGCAGGTCATTGTCTTTCGGATCCGGGAATTCTTCGAAGAAGGCACGGGTGAGGGGGGCGGTGGGAAGCTGTCCCGCGGCGCGCTTATCGGCAACATATTTGTTGACCGACTCGCGTAGAATTTGGCCGGTGCGCTGGCCGAGGGAGGTCAGCACGAAGTCCGGATCGGGATGCACGATATAGCCGGAGGGCAGCGTGTAGTCGCCAGGACAAATCCCGGCCGAGAGCAGGTTCGATATTCGAAATCCACCCGGCTTCACATAGATGCCGTCAGGAATATCGAACCAATGGGCGCACAGCTTGGCAAGGACGACGTCGGAAATCGCCTGAATGTCGATCACGCCGCTGGGGGCCGGAACGGTCGTAAGAGCCGCGCGCGTCTCCTTGACCGCAAGTTCAAATGCCTCGCGCCGCGTGACGCGGCCGATGGCAGCGTTGGCCGGGGTCGCTTGCCGTTCGTATTCCGGCCCCCAATCCATGCCGAGATAGATGATGCCGATGCTTTGCTCCATGCGCGGCTGATAGCCCTCGATGGTATAGTTTCCGTCAGCGTTAAGCAGAACCTGCAGCACCAGCTCCTTGCCGGTGACCACGATGCCCTCGGGCGTGCGCGCCACGCCGCCTTCCGGGTTGATCTTCATGGCGGCGGCGGCTTCAACATGCTTGTCGACCAGGTGATCCAGCACCAGGCCCCAGACAGTACCTGCGTCCCGGGCAAATTTTCTTTCCGTGACAGTAAGAGTGTTGCTAAGGCCGGGTTGATCGGCTTCTGCTGACATCGATTTCTCCTGCAAGTTGATTGCGCGATAGGCGCGCTTTATACGTCCGTCTGATGATCACGTTGTCAAAATTGGCGATAACGCTTTTGTGTCATTCCGCAGTTTTTGCACTTTATTTTTCGTAGCGCCTGTCGAAATCAGAACCAAATAGCTTCGCCACCATCGTCCGCGGGCAGGTATGATCGACCGAAAAATCTCTGTGGGGAGGAGGCGAATCGCTGGATAGCGCGACTATTATTTTCGGGTGAACTCGATTGAATGTCAAAAGCCGTCATCCATTGTGCAATCTAAGATTGACGTTTGCAAATGCAAATTGGGAGCACCGGCGATGTCACGGGCGGCAGAATGGCTCAATCTTGTCCATTGAGTAGCCGGCGCGCATTGCGGACATCACGGGTCGTCTCGCCACCCTCGATCGCGGCCAGGACCGGCTGCAGCAGGGCGCGAAGATCGTCATTGGGCCGGGCGTCGCGCCAGAGCCGGGCAAGGTCGGTCGCCGCGCGCAGTTCGAGCAGGCGAGCGTGCTGATGTCTTGCGACGTCAATCGCCTTGGTGAAGCAGGCTTCCGCGTGCGAACGGTCCGGCTGTGGCTGTCTCAGCGCGAGCTGTCCGCGCAGGCGGTGCAAGTCCGCAAGCCAGTATTGTTCGCCCGATTGTTCGACAAAGGCAAAGCCGTCCGCGAGGTCGGCTTCGGCTCTCGTCCAATCTCCTGCCGTTAAGGAGACTTCCGCAAGATTGCATATGGCGAGCGAATTTCCGACCTTGCCCCCCGCCGAAAGTATCGCGTCGAGTGCCGAGCGGTGGGCCGCGATGTTGTCGGCGGTCGGGTCGCGCATTGCGCGGGCGAAGGCGCAGTGGAAACTGGCCAGCAGCCGGATTTGTTCGACCTTCTTTTCAGCGCAATAGGCGACGAGTTCAGCGCTGTCGCGCTCCAGGCCTTCGAGATCCCCCAGCACCAGCTCGGGCCAGGTTGTCACGCAAAACGTTGCCGACGCGATCGTCGTGGCGTGACCATGACCTGAAAGCTCGGCTCGCACCTGTTCGCTGATCCGCGCAGCGCTATCGAGCAGGCCAAGCGACAATCGCACCAGTCCTTCGTAGCTGAGGATCGCAAGGCTCGGGTCCCACCCGAACCTGTAGCTGAGGGGCCGTTGCCTGTGCGGATCACGATACATCTTGCCGTTCTGCAGGCTCTTGAGCGCCTCGCAGTGTTGTCCGGCAAAATATTGATTGGTGCCGAGCATACGATAGGCGACGAGCCGGTGGGTCGGATCGTCCTGCCGCTCCGACACTTCGATGATTTGATGCGCTAGCTCGAAGGCTGGTTGCAGTCTTGCCATCAGCGTCGTCGCCGAGCAAAGCCCGAACAGGATAGAGACACGCTGGAGATCCGTTCCCACTCCTCGATCGAGCACTTGCTTGGCTTCGGTCATCGCCGCGAACGTTTCGGGCGCGGAAATGCTTTTCAGCGGCACCAGCGCATTGGCGCGGGCGACCAGGAGGGCGAGCTCGAGCGCGTCTCGTCTTGCTCCCTCTTCGACGCTCGGGATCAGGGCAAGGCCGGTGGAGGCGTGACGTTCGGCCTCTGCCGGCGCCGACTGCGACAGCGCCAGTTCGGCCGCCGCGAGCCAGCTCAGCGCCGCCGGTTCCGAAAGATCAGCCTCCGTGTAGTGATGCGCGATGGTGGCAGGAAGGTACTCCTCCGGGCTTATTCGTTGCTGAAGTGCATGGGCGATGTCGGCATGGATACGTTGACGCCTGCCGCGCAGGAGTGATGCATGGGCCGCATCCTGGACCAGCGCGTGCTTGAACACATAGGTCGCATGCGGCGGGGTGCCCCGGATGTGGATCAACTCGGCATCCATCAACTGGCCCAGCGCGGCGTCCAGCGCCGCTCCCTTGATCGGCGAGACGGCTTCGAGCAAAACCTTGGAGAACTCACGACCTATCGCCGCGCCGATCTGGGCGGTCTCCTTGATCGGTGACAGCCGGTCCAGTCGCGCCGTCAGCGAGTCGTGCAGGGTCGAAGGGATTGCAAGCGGCGTCAGCGCCGAGGCCAGCACATAGGCCCCGTCCTCCTCGCGGAGAAGTCCGGATTCCAGCACGCTCTTGGTCAATTCCTCCATGAAAAGCGGCACGCCATCGGTCTTCGCCAAGATCTGATCGCGGACGTCCGCCGGCAGGCTCTTTCCGGAGGTCATGCGGTCGATCATCGTCACCGCCTGATCCCGCTCGAGCCGGCTGAGGGGCAGCTCCGTGACATTGTCGCGGCCAATCCAGGGGGCGGTGAACTCCGGGCGAAACGAGGTCACCCACAGGATCGGATAATGGCGGATTTGCTCCAGCAATTGGTTGGTCAGGTCCAGCGAGGTGGGATCGATCCAATGGGCATCTTCCACGATCATCAAGAGCGGCGCCTGCTTGGCAGCCCCAAGGGTCATCGCGATCAGTGCGGCGATGGTCCGTTCTCTCAGTTCGCTCGGTGCCAGATCCAGCGGCGCGTAGCGCTGCCCGGTCGGGATCGCCAATAGCGAGGCCAGATATGGCGCGATCTCACCGCTATTCAGTCCGGTGGCTTCGATCAATTTTTCAAGCTTGGAAAGCCGCACCGTGGCCGGCTCGCCGCCGACAAAGTCCGCGGCGTGCCAGATCTGGCCGATCACCGGATAGAATGCGTCGTTGACGTGATGCGGCGAGCACTGATAGCGCAGCACCCAATGATTTTGACTGCCGATCCGCTCGCGCAGCATCGCCACAATGCGCGATTTGCCGATGCCGGCTTCTCCCGACAACAGCGCGACCTGGCCTTTGCCGGCTATCGCACGATTCCAGCACGCGGCCAGCAGCCCGATCTCCTGCTCGCGGCCGATGAACGGCGTCAGGGCTTCCGAACGCGAAGCTTCGAACCGGCTGACATTCTCCCGTTCGCCCACGATCAGCCAGGCAGCGACCGGCGAATTGAAGCCCTTGAGTGTCTGCGGCCCGAGCGCCTTCAGCTCAAAGGTCTCGCCCAACAGCCGGCGCGTCGATTCCGAGACCAGAATGGTGTCGGCTTCAGCCACGGATCTTAGCCGCGCAGCGAGGTTCGCCGTGTCGCCGACGACGCCGCGCTCGCGCGCTTCGCCTTCGCCGATCAGCTCGCCGACCACGACGAGGCCGCTCGAGATGCCGATCCGCATCGCGATTGCGGCATCACGCTCGCGCCGCAGCACTGCGACCGCCTCGATCAGCGCGATGCCGGCGCGCGTCGCGCGCTCGGCGTCGTCCTCATGCGCACGGGGATAGCCGAAATAGATCGTGGCGCCGTCGCCGACCCAGCGCGCGACATGGCCGTCGAAGCGCGCCACCGCGGCAGCGACGGCGCCCTGGAATGCGCGGATCAGGTCGGCCATGTCTTCGGGATCACGTTGCGCCGTCAGCGAGGCCAGTCCGACGAGATCGCAGAACATCACCGTCATATGCCGGCGCTCGGCGCCGTCTTGCGGAGCCGGCCTAGCCGGCTGAGCCGCCGCCGACACGTCGCCCGTGAGTTGCCGGACCGCCCGCAACATTCTCAGCCGGTGCCCGAGCGGAACGCCCATGTCCCTGAGGTGTTGATCGGTCAGCTCCGGCAGCACATCGGCTTCGATCCGGTGTTCCCGAAACACGGTCTCATATTGATCCAGGCCGAGGCTGCCCAGCCAAGCCCTGACATCCATCTATGCTCGTCTCCCCCACCCAGCCGAGAATCGATGATGGGCTCGGGGAAGGGTTCTGTCCAGAACCGTCATGCGACCGATATTCCATTTGAAACTGTTGGATCAAATTATCTCTGCGCAAGCGGCGATGCGATCCTGTTCCGTCAACTCGTCCGGCGCCCCTTGTAGGCTGCGCGATAGGCTGGCGTGACCGCGCAAATCGCGCGGGTGCCGCGGCCATTCTGCCAATTGACCGTGAGAACACCGCTGTATGCGGTGCGGAACCAGCGGGTCATGCCGCAACCGCGACCAGTTAGCGCATGCTGACGAACGTGCCCCAGGCAGCCGCGAGTGCGGCGGCGACCAGAACGTAGTGCGGACGGTCGCAGAACGTGCTCCCGTATTCGCACATCTGAGCGCCGAATGAGCCCATGTCATGATTGCCCGCGACATAGAACAGCGCAGACAGGACAGCCAAGGCGGCGGCGACAAAGTACATCGGAGGCTCGCTATTGGTTCATCATCCGCGCGGTGATCGCGCCGTTGACACGTCGGGCAAATCACGGTCAGATTGACAGCATCGCGAGACTATAAGACCCGCGCCGGAAGCGGGCAGCGGGCTTTTTCGCTTCGAGCTCGCAAATTACGGGGGCGGTTTCGATTCTTGAAATGTTCGCGGCAGCATTTCTCTAAAGTTTGAGATGTCGGGCAACTACATGCGCAAAGCGCACCGTCGCAAGATCGTGAGGCCGGCACCGGCAAGGGTCGCGGGCATTTTAATGCTCGTTGTTTCAACGGCTGTTCGTCGTGCCAGCTCGCATGCGAGCCCAATTCTCTGCGATGATATCGGCGACGACCGCGCCCATCACCAAGCTGCCGCCGATCAGCGCGCGCGGCGTGGGGAATTCGCCGAA
>JAQGKC010000193.1 GCA_028290305.1 Bradyrhizobium sp. | reverse complement strand
AAAGCCGCTGTGTGGTTCCGGCGCGGTCGTCTGTTCATGGTCTCTCCTGTTCGCGGCGATTATCGCCGTGGTCAGGCAGAAATTCCACTTATCGTCCTGTGCAGATTTCCGGGACCGGCTCATTCTGACTTGCACGGAGCCGTGAGCTAATACCGAGCGCGATCAGCAAAAGCGGGAACCGATTTTACTGGACAGGCGGTTTCGTTTATCACGAGGGCGCGCTCTAAATTAATAAATTGGCGCATGATCTTATCACCAAACCGCTCACACATTGGCGGATCATGCGTTATGGAGAAGAGCTCTAACTTTACGCACATTGCTTCTACAGGGAGTTTGTCATGGACGCGCCATCAACTACGAGTGCAGTGCACCGTCCCGGTCGGGGTCGTGTTTTCGACAGCATCGTCGATGCAATCGGCGATACGCCGATCGTCCGCCTGCGCAATTTGCCGCGGCAGCACGGGGTGCATGCGACAATTCTGGCCAAGCTGGAATATTTCAATCCCGCCGCGAGCGTGAAGGACCGCATCGGTGCGGCGATGATCATCGCGATGGAAAAGGCGGGAGTGATTAACGCCGATACCGTGTTGATCGAGCCGACATCGGGAAATACCGGGATCGCGCTGGCGTTCGTCGCCGCCTCGCGCGGCTATCGGCTGAAGCTGGTGATGCCGGAATCGATGTCGATCGAACGGCGCAAAATGCTGGCATTCCTCGGCGCTGAAATTGTTCTGACGCCGGCAGCCCAGGGCATGAAGGGCTCGATTGCGACCGCGGAAGAACTGGTGCGTACCACGCCCAACGCCGTGATGCCGCAGCAGTTCAAGAACCTCGCCAATCCCGAAATCCACCGCCGCACCACGGCGGAGGAGATCTGGAACGATACCGGCGGCAACATCGATTTCTTCGTGGCGGGGGTCGGCACCGGCGGCACCATCACCGGGGTGGGGCAGGTCTTGAAGCCGCGCAAGCCTTCGCTGCGGGTCGTCGCCGTGGAGCCCGAGGAAAGTCCGGTGCTCTCCGGCGGGCAGCATTCCCCGCACAAGATCCAGGGGATCGGCGCAGGGTTAATCCCCGATATCCTCGAACGTTCGGTGATCGACGAGATCGTCAAGATCAACAGCGCCACCGCGATCGAAACCACGCGCGCGCTGGCACGCAACGAGGGAATTCCCGGCGGTATTTCCTCCGGCGCCGCGATCGCCGCCGCGTTTCAGATCGGCAAACGGCCGGAAAGCGCGGGCAAGACCATTCTTGCGATCGTGCCGTCGTTCTCGGAGCGTTATCTGTCGACCGCGTTGTTCGAAGGAATCTAACCGTGGCAGACCAACCGAGACGACCAAGGACCCTGAACGACGCCCGGACCGAAGCCGAAGCTGCGTTCAAGCGGACCACAACGAAGGTGCCGGAGGCTCCGCCTAAAAAGGCCGCGCTTCCGAATGTGAAGGAACTGGTTTCGCTGCGGATCGATCAGGACGTTCTCGAACACTTCCAGGAGGGCGGGGCGGGCTGGCAGGACCGGATCAATGACGCGCTCCGAAAGGCGGCCGGGAAATAGGCTTGAGGGAAATAGGTTTGGCCGGATACCGACCGAACCAAAAAGCCCGGGATGACCCGGGCTTTTTGTTGAAGTCGCGAAGCAATCGCGAGTCTTAGCGGAACAGCCCGCCGACCACGCCGCCGATGAAACCTCCGGGACCACCACCGCCGCCGCCGCCGCCGCGATAGTGACGGCCGCCACCGCCCCCTCCGCCGCTATGGTGACGGCGGGCTGGACGATCGTCCGATGATTCATCGTCGCCGGAGCTCGTTTGCGTTGCCGAGACGATCTCGGTCAACAGCGCCTTGTGCTGCAGCTTGTTGAGAAAGCCGGTCTTGGGATAACCGCGTGCGGCCTGCCAGCGCGTGATCACGGCGCGCGTCTGCTCATCGAACTTGCCGTTGATCTTGGTGTCGAAGCCAAGGCCGGTCAGCCGGCGCTGCACGTCGCGGCGCTGGCCCTTGTCGAGGCCGATCTGGTCTTCCGTGGTCTGGTTTGCATCCTCGCTAAAGGTCGCGGGATCGATCCCCGTGGTCAGGTTGCGGGTGGTGGTGCTCGGACCGTTTTCCAGAGAAGCAATCCGGGCCAGCGCGAGCGACTTGAACTGGCCGTTGGGATAGCTGGTCAGGTAAGCGTTGAGTTCTTCCGGCTTGTTGGAGTCCTTGATCGAACGCCAGAACTCCAGTTCGACATCCGAACCGCCGGAGGTCGAAGCCACAGCAGGGCTGGAAGATGACGACGCGGCCGCACTGGCCGCAGGAGCAGCCGCCGCCGGGTTCAGATAGACCGAACCGATCAGGTTGGTATGGCCCCATGGCAGCTGGCCCTTGTTGGTCTCTTCGTTGACCTGGGCGCGGACCTCGGTCATCGCCTGCTGGATCTCGACGCCGGGGGTCGAGATATGGGCCATCAGGGCACGGGTGAACGGACTGTTGGTGCCTTCCTGGCCGTCCAGCGCGGTCTGCCCGGGACCCGTCGCGAATGCGATCAGCGTGCCTTCACCGGATTTCATCTCCGCCAGGCCCGATTGCACCGACACGCTGCGGGTGGCATTCGACTTGATCTTGGCGGCGAAGGGATTGTCACGGCAGGCATCGAGGAACACCAGCTTGACCTTGGCGTCGCTCATGGTCTGGTCGAGCGTGAGGTCGATATTGATCGCGGCGCCGAGCTTGACGTCCATTTCCGATTTGATGTCGGCGTCGATCGGCAACAGGTAGTTGGTGCCGCTGATGGCAATGCCGTGGCCGGCATAGAAAAATACCGCGACGTCGGCGCCTTGCGCCTTCTTGCCGAACTCGAGCAGCCGCTCCGTCATGGCATCGCGGGTGAGATTGGTGCCTTCGACGACCTCGAAGCCGACATTGCGAAGGACGGCCGCCATCGACTTGGCATCGATCGGAGGGTTCGGAAGTTGTGCAACATTTTTGTAGGCGCCGTTACCGACGACAAAGGCGACACGCTTGTCAGCCTTGGCCACGTCGGCGGCAAACAACATGCAAATCAGGGAAAGAAAAATGGTGAAATGGCGCATGTGAAATCCCCTGTCTGAGTCGAGCAATTTCGGCTGCAATAGGTTGTCGCGAACTTACACGAAAAAACCACACGTCGCGCCACAAAAAATTGTGCTGTTGCCCATATTTTGGCAGCGCCATCCGTGACGGCTCACGGTATTCGCTCGGCGAGCGCTCTTGCGTGATTTAGATCACAATGCGGGGCGGGCTTAGCAAAGAGATTGCGAACGATCGGACCTGACCGCAGCCACAGCTGAAGCAATCAGGTTCCAATGCGCGCGGGAGCCGGTGCCGGTGCTTTCAGGTTCAAGAGATTGCCGGTGAGGATCAGGGCCGCGCCCAGCACCGTGAACATATCCAGACGTTCCGAATAAAGCAGCCAGCCGGCGGCGGCGGTGAGTGGAACCCGCAGGAAATCCATTGGCACCACCACCGTCGCATCGGCATGCAGCATCGCGCGCGCCATGCAGTAATGCGAAAACGTGCCGCAGAACGCGATCACGACCATCCAACCCCACAGATATGCCGAGGGCCATATCCAGACGTAGAGCGACGGGAGAAGGCCGGCCACGGATTGGACCACCAGCATCCAGAAAATGATCGCCAGCGTATTTTCGGTGCGAGTCAGCGACTTCATCATGGTGACGGAGATGCCGAACCCTACGGCCGCGACAACCATGATCAGTTGCCCCGGATTGATCTGCCCCGTCGCGGGTCGAACGATGACGATGACGCCGATCAAGCCGAGCATGATCGCCGAAATCTTCCAGACCGTTATGCGCTCGCCGAGAAAGCTCGCCGCAAGGATGGCGGTCCAGATCGGCATGGTGAATTCGATCGACACCACCTGGGCCAGCGGAATTAACGTCAGCGCGAAGAACCAGCCGACTTGTGCCGCATAGTGCGTGAGATTGCGCCCGATATGCTGCAGCGGCCGCGACGTCTTCATCGTCGCGAAGCCCCCGTTGAGGTGGATCAACGGGTACAGCATGAAGAAGCCGAGGATCGAGCGTACCTCCATGATCTGGAACACGCTCAGTTCGCGCGTCGTCTCACGGCCGGCGATCGCCACCATCAGCATCAAGACGAGCCAGCCCGCCATCCATAGCGCGGCCCTTGGTTTGGAAGGCGTTCGGTCCATCAGCGGGGAGTGCCCGGGCGTGCCGCGGAAACTGCGGGAAGGTCGGAGAGAGCGGCCGGTATCGGCGACCTCGTGCGGATTTGCAACGCGCAAATGTGCCGATGCAGTGCTGCGCCGCTTCAAATTTCGATGTGGGAGGAGCAGCCCGAACGGTGCTAAGAATCGATCTGGTGTTTATTGTTCTGGAGAACCTGCTCATGCGCATCCTGCAACCGGCCGAATGGTCTAAGCCCCGCGGTTTTTCGCACGGTGTCGCGGTCGATGGTCCTGGCCGATGGATCGTTCTTGCAGGCCAGACCGGAGGCGACGAGAAGGGCGAATATCAGTCCGATATGGCCGGGCAGGTCACTGTAGCGTTGAAACGCATTATCAAGCTGCTTGCCGAGGCCGGCGCCGGTCCGGAGCACGTCGTTCGCCTGACCTGGTATTTGACGAGCCGGAGCGAATATAAGGCCGCCGGGGCCGGCATCGGTGCGGCCTGGCGCGAGACGCTGGGGCGAAATTTCCCGCCCTCGACGCTGCTCTACATCGAAGGTCTGGTCGATGTCCGTGCAAAGGTCGAGATCGAGGTCACCGCGTTCGTGCCGGCGGCATAGGCCGGTTTCGCCATCGATGCCCTGCGGGACCAAGGTGTCCCGCGCCTTTCCAACGTTGCGCACGCAACGACAGTCTAGAAATTTCGAAAAGGACTATTCCCGATGTCAAAGCGATCCACATCCGCGGATTTTGTGACTGCCTTCGCCACGGGCTGGCCGGAGAACCAGCCGGAAATCATGGTGCTTTCATTGACCACGCAGAAAGGCGTTCAGGATTTTGCGTTCAACAAGGAACAAGCCCTGTTGATCGCAAAAACCATGAAGGAAACCGCTGCACGGCTCGCCAGACCAAGAGAGAGTTGAAGGGAAAGTTGACCGGAGCCGGTCGTCGCGAAAACGCTACGAACGCGTCAGCGAAATGGTGGCGCCCTTGAATTGGCTCTCGGGCCGGATCACGACGGATTGCCTGTTGCCGCGCGTCGTCAGGGAAATGTTCGCCGTGAAACCGGGCGCGCTCGCGATGACCTGGAAATTGCCGTTGTTTCCGCGTCCTTCAAGGTTTCCATTGATGCCCCGGCTGCTTTCGCTCCAGGTCCCGGAAAGCGCTCCCGCCTCGGCGACGACACTGGTTTTGAAATCGAATTTGTAGCTGTCGCTGGCACAGATGAGGGTCTGATTGAGGCCGGTGCCGCCAGCGCCTACGGCGTAGGATGCCCGGCATCGAATTCGCTCGGTCGAGCCATCATCGAGCGTAACGGTCCCTCCGCCGGACCAGATCCCGGCCATGCCGGCGAATGCTCCCGATTGTGCGTAGCTTGCAGAGCCGGATACGGAGGCCACGAACAAGGTGATGGCCGCGAATATCAGCCGTCTAATAGTCACGAAGGTGTCAGCCGTTCGATTTGCTTTACTGCCGAGACGCTTCCCATCGGCCGCTGCAAGGTATGCCCGCTGATGCCCCATTCCATTTCCCCGATCCGGCGTTGCCACTGAGTTGGCCATTTGCATATGCCCCGTTGATTGAGACACGTACAAGACCTTCGCGTCCGATGCTGCCGGAGACATCGGCTCCAGCGGCAGAGACTTTTCCGTCCGTGACAGTAAGTGTGGAGCGGGTCGACGGTTCGCAACTACCTGACTTGGTTACGACGGTAACATTCCAGAGCCCGTCATAGGGTGTCTGAGCGGTCGCGGGAGCGGCAGTGAGGGCGGCGGTGGCAATGGTAAGAATGGAACCAAAAAATAAAGCATGAATGCGGTGCTGGCGCATGAATCATATCCCCGATTTGCGTGATAACGCGGCTTATTCAGTGACAATGTGTTCAAAATTTGCTGCGCCGCGTCAATACTAAAAGTTCCCTGCATATCAGACATTTGAACAGGAAATTGGTTCCCGGTCGGGAACAGCATTATCGCAAATCGCGCAGCCGGGAGCACCACGGCCGCCCCTGACTTGGTCGAAAAGGCTTCAGTCAGAAAGACTTACCGAAATGACATACGGAGGGAGACTTATTTAGGAAGGCTTGGCTTTAGGAAGGCTTGGCTTTAGGAAGGCTTCACTTTAGGAAGGCTTGGCGCGTTGGTCGCGAATTGCTCGTCCTGCGGTTTGGCCGGCAGGGCCTTGTGGATTTTGGCGTAGTCGATGACTTCACCGAGAAGTTTCTGGCCGAGCGGCGCCAGCGCGCGTTCCCACAATTCGCGGGCGGTTTCGCCTTTCTTGACGAAACACCATTCCTGCGCGGCGATCGCGCCCGCATCCATCCGATCGGCAAGGTGATACACCGTGCCGCCGGCGATCGGATCGCCTTCCCGGATGGTCCATTCCACCGCCGCGATGCCGCGGTGCCGAGGCAGCAGCGAGGGATGGTAGCCGATACCGCCGAGCTTCGCCGCAGCGAGGGCCTCCTCGCTGACGCGGGCGTGGCTGTGCGCCGTCACGATCAGGTCGGTACCGTCAGCGATTTCCTGGGGCACAACGAGCTTGGGATTGGCCTGCACCGCGACCTCGATACCGGCGGCGCGAGCCGCCGTGGCAAGCCGGTCGTCGGCGTCGGCGACGACCACCCTGACGATATCGACACCTTGTTGGCGCAGCGTGTTCAGGGTCGTCACGCCGAAATGGCGGGAGCCGACGAGGGTAATTCGCATGGTGTGGTCCGTCATGAGCGAGGCATTCTCCCGTCGATAACACGTCGCAGCCGTCTGTCACGCCACCCGCCCGTCGGGCGGCGGGTTATCAACAGGACGCGGCACAGTCGAATTCCAGGCGCGGGCAGGGTGCACTTCAAGCAATCCTTCTCAGCAGGCGATGCCAGCGGCAAAAACGCGTAAAACCAGGAGGATCATCTCGCCGAGGGTTGATTTTTCCGGATCTTCGAAGTCGTGACTTTTGCCGCCCAAGCCAGGCCTGATTACTTCGTCGTGATTATCTCGCGGCGTCTGCCACCTTCTGGTCGGATGTAACCTTGACCTTTCCGCCCTCCTGCAAGCTGGTCGGCGGGTTGAGCACGATGTTTTCACCGCCGTGCAGTCCATCGCTGAGTTCGATCGTGGAGCCGGAGTCGCGGTAGACAGTCACGGGCTGCAGGTGAATGCTCTTGTCCTCGTTGATGACCGCGACCCGAAGTCCCTGCTGATTGAAGATCAATGCTTCGGCCGGGACGACGACATTGGGGTGCTCCCGGGGAACGGCAAAGGACACGTTGACGAACAGTCCGGCGCGCAGGACATGGGCAGCATTGTTGACATCGACTTCGACCGCCAGCGTCCGCGATGACGACAGCAACGCGCCCGAGCTGCGCGCCACCTTGCCGGCGAAGGTTCGACCCGGAAGTTCGAACACCTGGATTTTCGCATCAAGTCCGTCGCGCATGGCAATCGCCAGGCTCTGGGGCACGTTGACGGAAACGCGCAGGATGTCGTCGCGCACCATCGTGAACATCGGCGTGCCGCCGCCGGTATCGGCGTTGACGAGGTCGCCAACGTCGACGTTGCGCACGGTCACGACGCCATCGAATGGCGCGCGCACGCTTTCGAACTCGGCCAGCGTTCGTAGCCGGTTTACTGTTGCCTGCTGCGCCTCGATATTGGCTTGCGCGACCTTGACGCCCGCTTTGGCTGCCTCGAGATTGGCCTCTTGCGTCGAAACGTTGGCCTGCTGGTTATCGTGATTTTGGTAGGTATCAAATCCCTTCTTCACCAGCGCGTCTGATCGGGCGAAATTGAGATTGCCCAGTTTGAGGTTGGCTTCCGACAGGGTGATCTGCGCTTGCGCCTGCGCAAGCGCAGCCTGGACCTGTCCGAGCTGCGCAATGGCCTGGTCGAGCTGGCGATCGAGATCGGGAGAAGCGATCCGGGCAAGCACGTCTCCTTGCTTGACGATGCTACCGATATCGACCTTGCGCTCCGCAACGTAACCCGTCGCCCGGGCGAAGATGTTTGCCCGATCGAAGGCGTCGGTCTGGCCCGGCAAGGTGGTCTCAATCGGGTCGGCCAGCCGTTTTGTGATCGTGCTACGCACCGCCGGTACGAAGTCGACGGCTTCTTGTTGGGTTTCTGCGGCGGCAGCGTTGGTCTGCCAATGGCCGTAGGCTCCGAAGGTCAAAACGCCGCCGCCGACGAGCAAGACAGCACCCAGCAGCCATTTCGATGGCGGCGCAGCTGGTGTTGCCGGCGGCTCAGTGTGATGGCCCGGTTCATTGACCGTCGGAGTGTGGTCTGTTTTTTTCACGCGCACGTCCTCGATGGTGTTCATACGTAGTCTTTCAGGGGTTCGGTTTTGCCGGTTCGCAAAATGGAATAGAGAAAGGGCACAAACAGCAGCGTCGAGCAGGTCCCGACCAGGATGCCGCCAAGCACGGCGCGTGCCAGCGCGGCGTTCTGTTCGCTGCCTTCGCCGAGGCCAAGCGCCATGGGAATCAGACCGACGAACATCGCGGCCGCGGTCATCAGCACCGGCCGCAGTCGGGTTTCTCCGGCTTTCATCGCAGCTTCCGCGGCACTGCATCCGGTCTGCTCGCGATACTCGCGCGCGAACGTCACAAGAAGAATCGAGTTCGCGCTGGCGACGCCCACGCTCATGATCGCGCCAAACAACGAGGGAATCGAGAACGTCGTTTGCGTCACGAACAGGCTCATCACGATGCCGCAAAACGCCAGCGGCAACGCGGCCAGCACGACGAACGGATCGCCCCAGCTCTGAAAATTCACCGCCATCAGTAGGTAGACCGCGATCATCGCGATCGCGAGGCCGATGCCGATGTTCTGGAAGGCGCTGTGCATATCGGCGATCTGGCCCAGCACCGAAATCCGGTCGGGCACCGGCAGATTCTTCTGCTCGTCCTGCATGATTTTTTCGATCTCGCTGCTCACCGAGCCGAGGTCGCGATCCTGCACGCTGGCGAAGACATCGTATTTCGGCTGGGTGTTCACATGGTTCACCACGGTCTGCTCCGACTGCCGGCGGAGCTTGGCGACGTTATTGAACAGCGTGACCACGCTCGGCTGGTTCCCGCCCGTCGGGTTGAGCGCCGCCGATACGAACAGCGGGGTGTTACCTACGTCCGTCAGTGAATTGTTGCGATATTCGGGGGTCTGAACCCAAAGCTGATAGGGGATGCCGCTCTTGGGATCGGCCCAGAAATTCGGCGTAACCTGAAAGCTGCCGGCCAGCGAGATGTTCAGCGTGTTAGCGATCTGCTGCTCGGTCAGGCCGATCTCTCCCGCCATCTGCCGATCGACATCGGCAAAGAATTCCGGAGCATCGGTGATCTGCTGGATATGAACATCAACGGCGCCGCGGACGTCGCGCAGCCGCCGCTCGATGTGCTTGGCGACTTCAAGATCCTTGTCGGCGTTGCGGCCTGTCACCTGAACATCGATCGGCGTCAGCGTACCGAAATCCAGGATCTGGGTGATGATGTCGGACGGCTGAAAATAGAACACCGTGTCCGGATAGGTTTCATGCAGGACCTTGCGCAACGTCTTGCGGTACGAGTTGGTCGGAGCATGCCCCTCCTTGAGGGAAATCAGGACCTGGCCGTCGTAGTTCGCGACGAACGAGCCGTCGCCGAATGCAAAATTGTAGTTGCTCGCGGGCAGCCCGATATTGTCCAGGATCAGTCCGAGATCATTCGGCTTGATCACCTTGCGGATGGTGTCCTCGACGGCTGCAAAGGTTTGCTCGGCCGACTCAATGCGCATCCCCGGCCGGGTGCGTACATGAAGCGTCAGCTCTCCGGCATCGATCTGCGGAAAGTAATCCTGCCCAACAAATGTAAAGAGACCGGCGGCGAGCGCGACAACGACGCCGACCACCGCAAGCGTGATGATCCGGTGCCCGATCACAATGTGCAGCAATCCGAGATATCCGGCATGAAAACGGGCGAACCAGCGTTCGAAACCGGCATGAAACCGCGCGAAGAACCCCAGCTTGCGTGGGGCCGCTTCGTCGTGTTGGCCGTGGTGCTCACCATAACGCCGGTCGTATTCCTTCTTGACGAGCACATCGATGAAGATCGGTACGACGGTTCGCGACAGCAGATAGGACGTCAGCATGGCGAACACCACCGCGAGCGCCTGCGGCGTGAACAGGAATTTTGGCGTATCGGTCAGGAAGAAAACCGAGACGAAGGCGGCGCAGATGGCCAGCGTCGAGATCAGCGCCGGCTTGGCGATTCCGGCCGCGCCTTCCACGACCGATTGCCGGAACGGGTGGCCTTCCTCCATCAGACGGTAGGTGTTCTCGATGGCCACGGTGGCATCATCGACGAGAATGCC
The DNA here is from genome assembly GCA_028290305.1 of Bradyrhizobium sp. Next base: position 45,675 of record JAQGKC010000193.1, on the reverse strand, counting down.
GACCGCAAGCGCAAGTCCGCCCAGCGTCATGATGTTGATGGTTTCGCCGAGCAGCGCCAGCACCGCGAGCGAGGTCAGGATCGAGAGCGGAATCGAGATCAGGACCACTAAAGTGGATCGCCACGAGCCGAGGAACAGCAGGATCATCATGCCGGTCAGGCCGGCGGCAATCACCGCCTCGCGCACGACGTCCGCGATGGCGCCGGAGACAAAAACCGATTGGTCGAACAGCAGATCGACCTTGGCGCCCTCAGGTGCCGCCGCGCGGATTTGTTGTAAAAAGCCCTTGACGTTGTTGACGACCGACAACGTCGATGCCTCGCCGTTTTTCAGGATCGTGAGCAAAATGGAGCGGCGGCCGTCGGCGCGGACGATGTTCTGCTGCGGTGGGGCGCCATCCCGCACATAGGCGACGTCGCGCACGAGAACAGGCGACCCCGCCACGATCTTGATCGGCAGCACGTTGAGCGCCGAAATCGCTTCGGGTGCAGAGTTCAGCCGGATCGGATATTGCCAGTCGCCGATCTTGGACTGGCCGGACGGCACTGTGAGATTCTGTGTCGAAATCGCGTTCGTCACATCGAGCGGCGTGAGGCCGTAACCTTGCAACGCGTGCATATCCAGATCGACCATGATCTGGCGCGGCGCGCCGCCATAGGGCGATGGTAGTGTCGAGCCCGGTACTTGCGTAAGGGTCTGGCGGATGCGGTATTGCGCGTAGTCGTAGAGTTGAGCTTCGCTTTGCTTCTCGGATGAGAGAGCGAGCTGGACTACCGGCACCGACGACGCGGAAAATCGCATGACGACCGGCGGCTGGATGCCGGGCGGCATGGCCGCCCGGATCGAGTTCATCGCGGAGACGACCTGCGCAATCGCCAGATCGATCGACACCCGCTGATCGAAATAGACTTTCTCGATCGCGACGCCCTGCAGCGTCGTACTTTCCATCCTTCGGATGTTGTTGACGTTATTGGAAAGCGAAAACTCGCTATAGGTCGTGATCCGCTGCGCCATGTCGGTCGTGTCGAGGCCGGTGTAGGTCCAGACCACGACGACCACGGGGATATCGACCGTCGGCAGAACGTCCTTCGGCATGACGATGATGGCACCGACGCCGCCCAGCATCATCAGCAGGGTTAATACGTAAAACGTGACACGGAACTTGAGCGCGTATTTGACGAGGCCCATGTCCTACCTTCAGAAAATGCCCAACCTTCAAATCGCAGAACGCCGTGGGTTCGATTTGAAGTCCGATACTCTCATTACGGATTCCGCTGATGGTGCGCCGCACAAATTGTCGTGAGGCGTGCTTGGCTTGATGCACATCTTTTGGTGGATGGTTATCCGAAGCGGGGAGAGCCGATGAAGATGCTGGCGAGGGCGCAGCGACGGCGGATCAGTTCGATCAAACGCAAAAAGACCGCCCGAAGGCGGTCTCAATGTCATTATCTGAGGTTACTCGATGAGCGACATCTGAGGTTACTCGATGAGCGACGTCAGCGCTTCATGCAAAAAAGAAATCGTGCGACGTGAGCGCGATCTGGCTGTGCACGACGACGTCGTTGCCCGGACTAAACGTGATGGTGCTTTCGTCAGTCGTTGTATTAAAGGCCGAGATGTGAAGCTGACTGAAGTTTTCGATGCCCAGAGCACTGACATCAATGTGGTCGATCCCCAGATTGGATTTGGCGACACATTGATTACCCTGACCAAAATCCTCGATCGTGTCGTGACCGTTGTTAAAATTGAACACGAAGGTGTCGTTGCCACCTCGAGCGTGGCCGGAGATGACCTGCGCGTCACCCCACATGTCATCGTTTCCGGTGCCGCTGATCAGCTTGTCATTGCCACCGTGCGCGTTGCCGGACATGCTCTGCGCATCGCCGATGAGAGTGTTCTCGTATGTGCCGGCCGGACGCGGAGTCGCATCATCTCCTCCGACGAGCGTGTCATTGCCACCGCGAGCGTTGCCGGTCATCACGAGCGCGTCGCCGTAGGCTAAATTTATGCCGTTTGTGCCTGCCGGCGCACCGCCCATGAAGGTGTCGTTGCCGCCTTGGGTATGGCCAGACATGGTTCCGCCGGCGTCGCCGTAGAAGGTGTTTCTGCCGCCACCGGCCGTGAAGGTATCGTTTCCGCCTGTGGCATAACCAAGCATGTTGCCGCCGGCGTCGCCATAGAAGGTGTTCTCGAAATCGGACGCGTTGCCGCTCGTTGCAAAAGTGTCATTGCCACCCCGGGCATGGCCTGACATGTCGCCGCCGGCATCGCCGTAGAAAAAATTGAAGGCGTTAACACCGCTCACCGTGAACGTGTCATTGCCGCCCACGGCGTGGCCGGTCATGCTGCCGCCGGCATCGCCGTAGAAATTGTTGTTGTTCTCCAGGCCCCCCGGCGTCGTGAAGGTATCATTGCCGCCGATCGTGTGGCCGGACATGTTGCCGCCGGCATCGCCGTAGAATGTCAGGTTGGAATGCGCCACGTTCGCGCTGAACGTGTCATTACCGCCATGGGCATTATCCGACATGTTGCCCCCAGCGTCGCCGTAGAAAGTGAGCTGCGGCAAAATTGCAGGCGACAAACTGGATGCATCGAAAGTGTCATTACCACCATGGGTATTATCCGACATGTTGCCGCCGGCATCGCCGTAAAAAGTGACATGCGGTGTAATCGCGCCGGCAGCAGCGGCGGCCTTAGCCGTGTCATCGCCGCCGCGGGCGTTGTCAGACATGTTTCCGTGGGCGTCGCCGTAGAAATTACTGTCGGTGAAGGCTAGATCCGTGAAGGAGTCGTCGCCGCCAAGGGCATGATCGAGCATGTTCCGACCCGCGTCCCCAACGAAGCTGTTGATGGAATTCGCGCTGGCGGTAAAGCTGTCGTCCCCGCCGACGGCGTGGTCGCGTATGTCCCGACCCGCATCGCCGACCAGAAAATTGGTCGAGTTCGCGACGCCAATCAACGCGTCATCGGTACCTAATTGATGATCAAATAAATCGCCATGGGTAATCGGAATTCGCTTGGCCATGAGCATCTCCCATTTAAATACCCCCGGCTCTGTTTAATGGTAATTAAATGGAACTTCTAGGCCTATTATTAAATAAAATTAAATGAGGGCCAGTCCAATTCATTACCCTGAGCCGAGACTTTCAGCGGCATGATGGCGGTAACGTTCGACGCGCCGTCTTTTGGTAATCCACGTGCGGCGCGCATGATCGATACCAGATCAAGATCCGATGAGATCGGATCATGATCTCATCTCTTTGTTTGAGCATGATCTCCGCGCAAGCGCTTTGCGTTTGTCGCGAGGAAAACCGGTTCCCACTTTTCCGGATGATGCTTTAATATCGCGACATTGGCGCGGAGGGCAACGAGCCTGATCACTTGGCGACGCGACCAAAGTCCCGCATCAAATTCCCTAAATCCACCGGTGTTGGTGCCTCACCAAGTCGGCGAGATATTTTTTGCAGGAATGGTCGTAAACCAAGCAGATGATGAATGCCCACATGACCGAACCTCGTTGTTTGATCCGGGGCTTTGATAGTCGATGTTCGTTTCAGGGTGTCTTCGCGGCGAACTAAAATGGCTTCGTTGGGGTTGCCGGATTGTTTCTTGTTGTTTCTCGGCCGCTCGGGGCGTGAAACAACTTCACGATGGCGCGATGTCCGCGCACGTATTCCAATTGATGGCGCGCTTACCGCGATGCAGGCTTCTTTTTGGGGGATTGCGGTGCGGTCCCTGTCGTGACCGGGGTGGCCGACGTAGACAGACCGTCAACGCGGCCGGAGAGCGCTCCAACCTGCTCGGAGAGCATTTTTCGTTCTCCCTGTTCAGACGCTAGCTGCCTCCGAACGAGTTCAAGCTGATCCGCCATGTTTTGCTGTGCCGCCTGGAGGCCCTGTACCGATTGCTGAAGTGCGTTCAGCGACTGCATCGTATCGTCCGGAGCTTCCACCCGTGGGGGAGACGGAGCCTGAGGTTGGGCAGCGGGCTGAGCGGTGGCCGCGCGTAATGATGCACTTAACTGGTCATAGTTTGCCCAAAACACCACCGCACCGATTCCGACAACAGACAGAAGCAGCACCACGAGAACGATCATTCCGCCCGATCGCGATCTCTCGCTGCTTCTCTCTCTTGATGTATCGCCCATGGGTTCCCGATAAGTCGATTCGGAGCTGATTGTTCCGGGAAAACTCGCCCGCGGGGTAATCCTACGCCGCGGGGCGAGGGTAAGTCGCGTTGACCAGAGCTTTTCCAGCGAAGTGGGTACCGGTTCGCTGGAAAACGCGTCAAAATAAAAACTAGAGCCTCCGTTCCGATTCAATCGGAACGGAAAAGCTCTAACGAGATATTCCCGCCAGCTGCAGTTCAGGCCGGCGGGCTTTAACTCTCATGAGTCGGAAGGGGTAGCCACTCGAGTATCGGCAATCCTGGTTTCAAGCTGGCTTGAGGTTTCAGGCTGTCTTGGCGAACATCGTCAGGACACCATCGGCGAGGTTGATGGCAACGACTTGTGCCGAACTCAGGCCCTTGGCCTTGAGTGCAGATGTTGCCTCCGGTGTCGCATCAATAGACTTCCGAAGTGACTGCATATCTTCCTCGCTTGTGTGCGCGACGATGGCATCGACCGTCGAGCGCACCGCGGGCTGCAGTTCCTTGATGTCGACGACCTGTATACTCCGTATGACCGTGCTGGACTGAGCAGGCGGTTTCTGTGCCTCGGATTGCGAGGGTGCTCCTTGTGCCTGCACGAAAGCCGGCGTTCCGAAGGAGAGGGCCGCAATGATGACGGATGCCGTAGAGATGCGCATAGTCGTTCCTTTCCAGTTTGCAAAACTGGAAGACTCCTATCCGCGAAATTTGGTTAGCGTCTGATTTGCATGTGGCCATTCAGTGAAACCAATGCGGCTGCAATGCGCACGTTCAAGACCCGTTGCAAGTGGTCCGGAGCGCGGCGTCAGTTGATCAGCGCTCCCAGGAAACGGATCGCCGAAAGGCTCGGCAGGAACGTGTAGGCGCCGCCTCGCGTCCGGACGAACCGCGGCAGCCCCCGCAACTTTATCGTTGCGCCGGATTTGAGCGGCAAGTCGAACCAACTGGTCTCAGGATCGTTGGCGCCTAGCAGCGGATCATTGGAGCCCGTGACCCGCGGATCCTGCAGGCCGAGGTTCAGCCAGTCGCAGGACATGGCCTCGAACTGGGCGCCGAGATTGGCGCCGATGAAGTTGCCGAGCAGCCCCCGTTCCGGTTCGGGTGTCGTAGGGTCGTCGGGTTTCGCCGGATCATAGGCCGGTCCATAGGGCATGCCACGTCGGATCAGACGTCGACTGTTATTCGCGACCCGTTGCACGATCTTGCCGCCGCGCGGGTTGGCCCGACGGATATGGGCGCCGTAGGGGCAGCGCGAGTCGCCGGCGTAATCGAAATCGGTAAAGTCCACCGCGGGCGACGGGAGGGGCGTGTCGGGTGACAGCGCCAACGGCACGCCATTGCGCCATCGGCCGCACATATTGGCAGCGACAACCTCACGCAAGGCGGCACGTCGCGACAGTCCATCTCCTATCTTCGCTTCGGCGCCGGGAGGCAGCAATTCATCCACATCGGGATGCCCGAGCAACTCCGTCGCGGCCGTGTCGAGATATGCTTCGAAGCCAACCACGTCCTGGGCGAGCACCCGAAAGGCGTTGAAGCTGCCATTGCGTCCCAGTGGCTCGGGTTGAGGAACTCGCCACAGCAAACCTTCGAAATTGGTCGGATAGCCCAACAGCACGGTGCCGAGCGGCGCCATCGGTTGTCCGTCCGCATATTCGTCGGGGTCGTGAACCTCCGCGAATCTCGGTTGCGTGAGGTTGTCGCGGTACCCGAAGTGCACGTAGTCGCCATTAAAACCCGCGCCGTCGCGCGTACCGAGCAGTCTCAGCGCCTCTCGGCTGGCGAGGATGCGTTTCTGCGCGTTGTCGAGCCGGGCAGCCTCGTCGGCGTAGATCGTCGCGATGAGATGCACCCGCTTGGGGTTATTGAACGGAGCCTGCCAGTTTTCCGGCGCGCTGGGCCCGGCATCCCCGAGCTTCAGGGCCCGGGCGTTCATGCCTTCGACGAACTCGGTCGGGAACGTGGCGAGGGAGGTGTCTGGCGTGCCGAGGGCGCGCAATCCGTCGTAAGTCAGGCCGATGTTGAAACAGATGTCGGGCTTGGCGGTCCAGGGTGCCTCTGTCGTGATCTGCGGAATGGTGTCGCTGTTGCCAGATGTGATGTCGGCGAGCCAGCGGCGGGCCGCGATGCGATCGGCAACCTCGAGAACGAGGTGCCGCACGCGGGGCTTGCGGTAGCCGCGGACGATGTTGCCCTGGACATCGGCGGCATCGAACACGGCGCTCACCAGCCGATTCCCAGTTGCTGGCGAACCTGTGCCGCGGAATATCCGGGATAGGCGCGGTAGCCGCTGCCGAGCGATACGTTGGCGTTGGCATGGAGCTGGAGGATCAGACTGCGTGGGAGCAGGCGCAGGTCGTCGGCACCGGAGGCGGGCTCGCCGTTCACGGCTTCCTGGTCTCTCAGAAGATCCGTCGCCATGTCCGGCACCTGATACATATCGTGGGCATGCACCCAATCGATGAAGGCCTCGACCTTATGCTCAGAAGGAATCACGGCATCGCCCCCTTCGACAAGTTTTACCACGGCGTCGAAAACGCTGCCGATGGTGGCGATGAAATCACGGATGTAGTTGGTGAAATCCCCGTCGTAGACGGAGAACATGCAAATATTGTCGTCGACGATCACGAAGCGCGCAAAATGCACCGTGCCGACATTGTTCAGGCCGGCGTAGATCTCATCCTTGTTTTGTGCAATCGCCAGCGCCGCTTTCGCGCGGCCGATCGGCGATTTGTCCTTGAGCGGCATCACCAGGTTCATCATGCGCTGGACGTTGTCGCCCGGCTGGATCGAGAAAGGAGGGCCGCCGGGCTGAGGCTTCACCGGCGTGCGCCACGCCCAATAGGGCACCAGGATATGCGACGCCACGAACTGGAACACGGGATTGTCGGGCAGCCCATCGACCAATCGATCGAGCCAACCTTTCTCACTTGGCATCAGTGCTACCTCTGTTGAAGGGGCATTGAATGCCGCCGCGCATTTGACGCGAGACCTCGTAGGCGTCGCGGCGGGCATGCAGGACCGGATCCCCGGAGGCCTCAATGCCGGGCAAGAGGCGGCACGGATTGAAACTGATGTGTTCGCAAGCCGCGGCCTGATCCTCGGCAACATTCGTAAGCGTGAGCGTGCCCACGGCAACCCGGATGCGCTTGTCGGGCCAAGGCCGGGTGGGATCGTCGACCGCGTCGCCCGCTTCGCCGATCGTCATCATCAGCATGAACCGGGCCGGCCACAGCGACAGCCGGTCTTCCAGTTCCTGGCGCAGATAATTATCGACCGGCGGCGTGGCAGGATCGGTGGTGCGAACGCCTGCGACCGGTTGCCAGGAAAAACGAACAGGGCGGCGGACCCCGTCCGGAGCGGTCACCACGAAGGTGTGGACGGCGTGGTAGGTGGCGCGGGCATAACTCTCCGGGGCGCCGATCATCCCGGCCTGGAACACCGCCAGCCGGGCGAAGGCGTGCCGATTGGCGTAGTCCAGCATCCCCACAGCCCCGCTGTCGTTTTTTTGTCCCGGCATCGGGTCGGGCATTGGGGGCTTGAGCTGCAGCATGTCGAGAATTTTCCGCCACGGGGATTCCCTGCGAAGCGGTTTCGGCTGTGCGGCCTTGGTGAAAGCCAGAAAGTCATCGACAGTGGGTGCAAAAAATTCGCCCAGCGTCATGGCGATCAGGTCGGTCGCGGCGCCGTCCTGCAGATGAAATCGTGTCGCCATTCCCCGGACATCGGACCATCCATCATGCTGAACCGGACTGCCCGAGCCGTTGGAGAATCTGACCGACGCGGAAACACGCTGGCCTTGGAAGTGCTCCGCAATGCAGTAGATGCGCGCTACATCTGACGCGACGAAATAGCCGTCCACGCCGACGCCGACCGTATGGACCGGCCTTGTCCCTGGGGCATGATCGGGAAAATCGGAAATGACGGCGTCGACAAGCCGCTTGGCCACGGTTGAATCGTCCATGCCCCCGTCCATGCCCCCCTCCGTTGCAAACAGACTAGCACTTCCTCAGAGGATGTATGCCAGATTCGGCTTCGCTCGACCGGCGCCCCATGCTTTCCCAGACATTGATGATGTACGTTCGGGCCTCCGCCACGTCAAACAGAGATCCGCGTGCCGCCGCCAACTCGAATGCACTGTCACCCAATCTGTCTCTGGCTTCATTGACGGCGTTTCGGGCCGTTCTGTCGAGTTTTAACGGTGATACCTTGAGGGCGCCTGCCAATACGGCAAGGTCTTCATCCGCATTGAGCTGAGCCAGTGGCAAGAGCAGCGACCGGATCGTCAACAACGTGTAGAAGGCTGCCCCGTGGTTCGGAAGATCAATCAGCGTGCGAACATAAATTGCCAGGGCTTCGGTCGGCTCGGCCTGCGCGGCTTGCAGATCGGCAATCAACTGTTTGACCCGTTGAGCCCCCAGATGATTACCCGCCATGTTCGCCCATTCCACGGACGTCTGGAACTCGTCGATCGCTCGATTGCGATCCCTCAAGATCACTAAGCCGCCTCGGGCATAGTGAATGTACCCCATCAGGGTCGGCTGCAGGGCCGTCTGCCCAAACTGGGTGACTTCCCTGACCAGTTCGCCGGCGCCATCGAGATCTCGCGTCCGCGCCTTTACGAAGGCCGCCATGCACAGGGACGTGATCTCACAGGGGGTGTTGCCCACGCTTCGTGCCTGCCTGACCGCTGTCGCGTGGTGCTCGATGCACTTTATCGTGTCCCCGGACCACTGCGCCATCTGACCGGCGACACCGGACAGCCAGCCTTGGCTGGATCGGGACCCGGTGGCTTCGATCTGGAAACCCCGCTCGATGAAAGCGGTGGCCTTATTCTGATCCCCCTCGTCGTGAAAGGCGTGGCCGGCGGCCCCGGCAAGGAGGAGGGGCGCCTGTTCGAGCTCATCGGCGCCCGGCCTGGCCATGATCCGCTCGTACCAATTACCGGTTTCCGCGCCTCGGTGTGAATAGTTGAACAGGAACAGAGGGGCCGCCAGGTCCGCCGCCAGTTTCAGATCGCGCGTTACGGCCCGCTCGAAGGCTGCACGGAGATTAGACAGCTCATCGTAAATCGCATTGGCGGCCTTAGCTTCGTTCACGCTCGCGATTCGTTGGCCCAGCTCCCGGCATCGGGCCGCGTAGACCTCGCCATGCCGGGCTTCCACGGTCTGCAGCAACCCGGCCTCATCGAGCTTTTCCCGTCCGAAGGCCTGGACGGTTTGGAGTATTCTCAACAGCCGATGGCCGCCCATATCCCGCGCCAGCAGGGAGGATTCGACCAGTTCGTCGATTCCGCCGAGTACGTCGGATTCGTCGGGCATGTCCCCCGCACAGACAGCCAGGGCCTGTTCTTCGTGGAAAGGGCCGGAGAATACCGATAGCCGCTGCAGAACCTGGCGGCTGATCGGGTCGAGAAGGTCGTACGACCACTCGAGGGTCTGCCGAAGCGTTTGCTGGCGGCCGGCCCGGCGCCGGAAGTTGCTCGAGGGAAGATCAAGGGGTTTTGCCACCCCGTCTTCAATGCTCTCCAGGCTAAGCCGGCGCAGATGACCGGCCGCCATTTCGATGGCGAGCGGAATGTAATCGAGATTGGCGCAAATCCGCTGGATCAGGGCGAGATCACCCGGGGTCGGCTGAAACCGTCGATCGGCCAATCGCCCCCGTTCGACGAACAGGCGAACGGCCGCGGACGATTCGAAGGAGGAGACCTCGTAGAGCGCCTCGCCCTCCACTCCAAGTGTGCGCCGGCTGGTGTTGATCAGAAACAGCTTGCCGCAGGTCGAACCCAGTTCGGTGACCGCGTCGGCGATCGGGTCGAGCACGTGCTCGCAATTGTCCATCAGCAGGATCGCGCGGGCGTCGTACAGGCGCTCGAGGACCTGGACTCGCCACTCCACGCCGGGGAGTGGCGGAATCAACAGCGCTTCCGCTATGGCGGGCCAGACTTCGCTGTCCCGCTCGAGCGCCGACAGATCGACAAGCCATGCGCCGTCGGGGAAGGAGGATTCCAGCGACCGGGCGAACTCGATGGACAGCCGCGTCTTGCCGATTCCGCCGGGACCGATGAGCGTCAGCAATCTCGACTCGCGGGCCAATTGGACAAGATCGTCCAGTTCCCGCTCGCGGCCGAGGAACGAACTCAGATTTGCGGGCAGATTGCCGCTGGCGGTCTCCCGCTTGCCGCCGATCGGAGGGAAGGCGCTCGGCAGGTCCGAAGTGCAGGCCTGGTAGACGCGGATCGGTTCGATGCCCTTGAAGTGATGTTCGCCCAGATCAGACAGTTCGAACGGCGTCTGAAGACAGTCGATCGCCAGCCGCTCCGTCGTGACGCCCGAAAGCAGGATTTGATCGGCGTTGGCGGCGCCCTGCAGCCGCGTGGCCGTCGGCAGAGAAGGGCCGAAGAAGTCGTTCCCCCCACGTGCACGTGTCAGGCCGGTGTGGATGCCGAACCGTATTTGAAGCCGTCCGGTGGGACCCCAGGCGGCGCCGCGCATCTCGCGCTGCGCGTCGATCGCCGCCAGCACCGCATCCAGCGGCCGCTCGAAGATCGCCAACACACCGTCCCCGGTGTGTCGGAACGGATTGCCGGAACGGCGGCGGATGGCCGCGTGGAGGATCTGGTCGTGCAGATCCATGGCGCCCATCATGTCGTTGGGATAGCGGCGGAGCAGGGCGGTGCTGCCCACGATATCGGTTGTGAGAATCGTGCTTTCCCGGCTGCCCGCCGATGACGCCGGCGATTCGGTTTCGATCATGGATAGGTATTCAGCCAAGAGAATTAGCCCTGCTTTTTCCCCGTGCTCGGGCCGAGGCCACCGGCATGCTAGCACTTTTCGGACCTTACGCGATGTCTGACTTTAACTCCGTTAAGCGTTCCCGGAGCTCAAAATTCAAGCATGTATGTTCAACTGTGGGCGCCTGGCGGCCACAAGACCATCGCAGCGTTGCTGCGCTAACGTGCCGGCGTAAGTACGTGATGCTACCGATGTGTCCGAGCCGGACATGGATTACATGGTGAGCGCGGAGGGACTCGAACCCTCGACCCAATGATCCCTGTGAGGACGCCTTTTTGAAGTTCCTTCATTGAATATGAGGAAGAGTCGAGGTCGAGCGAACAATTTGGATTGTCTGTGTCCGGCTTAGCTGCTGATACCCACAACAGCCTTTGTAACTTTACATTCAAGACTTGCTCTGCCCGCGTCATCAGATTGTTTTTCGCAATTCACCGTAGCGAGGTTAAACATAGGCTGTTTGCTTTCATCCGCTTCGCCCGTAATTTTGAATGTCCCAACTGTATATATCCCAAACGGTCGCGCGGGCAGGGGGACCGAATCGCCGGGACGATGACTCGACCGAGGAATACCGCAGCCCGAAATGGGCAAGGTCGCCTGATCGCAATTGAACCGTGGCCGACCGAAGGCCCCCGATACAGCGACCTTGTCGTTGGGCAGCATGTCGAATTGCTCTATGATTTGGGCTACCAGCGCTATTGAGGCTTCTTCATTTTTGCGCCCTTCGCCATTTTCTCTTTCTTGGCTTGATTATAGCCCTTTTCCCCGTAACCATATTTTCAGCTCATCGCACCGGGAGACGCCGCATAGACGGGCGCGAAATAAGCGGCAGTAGACAGGCAAAGGAAGGCGAAAAGTGCAGCGATGGTAATAGTTCTCATTTGAAATTCCTCCCGAGCATTCTAGCCCATTAAATCTAGGCGGGAATCTCTAGAGTTGGCAATCTTTCAATAAGGGCGCCTCAGTTGGCGTCTTCTTTTATCCGGCCCTTACCACCGCATTTCTTGCACGGGGCAGGATAGATTCTGCGGCCGGGCTGCACCGGCTGCGTCACCGTGGGAAATCCACTGCCGTTGCATGCCGGACATTTCTGTTCGGTTGGTTTCGCGGCTGGCTTTTTCATTCGCTCGGTATCTCGTCTTCCTCGGGCGCGCTCGGGACATTGATCTGAATTCCTGCGCCGTCGCGAACAGCGAGCGCAGCCGCAACAGCAGCGGCTTCTAGAGCAGCTTCTTTTGATCCGTAAACGCCGCCGATCTTCACGCCGTCGCAGAATATTGACCAGCCCATTGGGGCCTTGACGATGTTGTAAATGGATTGCGTCATAGATCCCGCGCCAGCTTCCGGCGTCCCCATTTCGTGCCTTTGCGCGACGGGTCAAAAAAGCGGCCGACGGGCCGATTGATCGCCCGCAGGGTGCCGATGCGTGCGAACTCGACGGGGCCGTCGTGTTCGGCCGCGTTCGTCAGAAGCTCTGCCGCCGTCTGCACGTCCGGCATGTCGTGTTCTGATTTTGGAATGACCTTGCCGAGATATGCGATGGCGTCGCGCAAGGCCGTCAGCTTCTTGCCGGCCGGCAATTCGATAGGCTCGGCAAAACGATTCGACCAAGACAAGGACGCAACTCCGCGACGGAACCGGGATTCAAACCGGCACCGACCGATTCGGTTCCGGCGACCGGAACAAGCAAAGCGGCTGCGAATTAATTAAATCGTGAGGAGAACTCCTATGAAGCGGACCTTTGCCATCCTCGCGCTGATAGCGGTTGTCGCCGTTGCGGTGTTCGTGGTGCTGGTCCGTACAGGTGTCATTGACATGAGCAGGCAGGATGCGATTATTCCAAGCACAACCATCCCGCATAGCGCTAACGAAAAGCCGATGCCCGACCAGACTACGGGTGGTGCGCGCCGATGAGCAAGGCTGCGGAGGTTATTTTTCTATCAGCACTTTTCTTCTGACTACGCAGAGGGTGTGGCAGAGGGTGTGTTTGCCGTCAGATATCGAAGTGGCAAGATGCGTGTCGCACGTCATCACCTTGTCAGCGCCTCAACGACGATATCGGCCGCTGAGCAACTAGGGCGGCGCAGACCGGCAATTTCCGAAGTGGTTGGCCTCGGTTTTGGCTATGCCATCAGCGTGCACATTGCAGCCCCATTGGTTTCACCAAATGGCCACATCAGAATCAGACGCTAACCAAATTTCGTGGATAAGGGCTTTCTTAGTCTGTTTTTTCAAACTGGTTCAAACTGGAAGGAATGACCATGCGCATCATTACGGCATCCGTCATTATTGCAGCGCTCTCGCTCGGGACGCCGGCTTTCGTGCAGGCACAAGGAGCACCTCGCAACCCGAGGCACAGACACCGCCTGATCAGTCCAGCGCGGCCATACGATCCATACAGGTCGTCGACGTCAAGGACCTGAAACCGGCGTTGCGCTCGAAGGTCGATGACGTCGTTGCGCACACAAGCGAGGAAGATATGCAGTCCCTTCGCAAGTCTATCGACACGACCCCGGAAGTGGCGTCCGTGCTTAAGGCCAAGGGCCTGAGTTCGTCACAAATCGTTGCTATCAACATCGCCGACGGTGTTCTCACGCTGTTCGCCAAGACGGCTTGAAATCAGGGTTACTAACTAGCGTGGAGAGCCGCATGCGGGATAGTCAGGATCGGGAAGGTTCGATCAGCTTTCGAGCGCTCGCTGTTATCGCAGCATTCATTCTGGCGGTTGCCATCCTCACATGGGGACCGTGGAACATTGAGCATGTTGCGAGTAATCCCGGACCTAGCGGAACACCGGGATCGACGGAACCAGACCAGACCCCAGCGCCAGCCGCCGGTCCCGGAGAGACAACCACAGGAGCGGCGCGCTGACCGCCCTTCATCAGCCACTTGTCAGATGCTTCCCGGCTTCGCGGGCGTAAGCTTCCGCCAACACGGGCGCCGATAATCGCGTTCCCGCCCGCGCACATGATGAAGCTGACCGAGATGCGAGAGATCACGCCTTACGTCTGGGTGCATCGGGACGAGGAGAGATGAAGAAACGCGCGCAGTCAGCCCGTCTACCAGCCTTCCGGAAATGGAAGGTGGTCACATCATTTCCCCTTCGCCTTTGGCCCTCGGTGCGGTCGCCCTAAATCCGGGCCTTTCAGAGCAGCGATCCGCACACGAAATCTCCCGATCTCCCGAACTACGTCGTGCCGCTGCCGACCGGGTGGAAGCTTGCGAGCGAGCGCTAGCAGTCTCGCCGCCATTTCTTCCAGTTCCTGAAGTCTCGCCGCCTCATTTCCCATTGATTATGTTCATGACTCCCAATCGAGGGGCTCCGGCACAGCGCGGCGCGCCAGCCTCGCCCGTGCCTTTGTTCGGCTGGGCCGCCGCCACGGGGCCTGCCAGGGCAGCGGCTATGGGCGAGGCCTCTCTCGGCATCGGAAACCCCTGCATTACCAGGCGCAATTTCAATTTGTCCCGTTGACTGCACCGGCATTGGACGCAAAGCAAGCACGGTCTAGCTCTGCGTGAACTTGATAGTTGAGACAGGCCACTTCCCGTCGTGGCCCCTGATCGAGATTCGCAGGCCGAGCACTTCGTCAAGCCAAACGTTCTCCACCGTCCCGGCCTTTCCATCGGTTAGGACAACGGCCTTTCCGACAAGCTCAGACTGCGCTTCCTCGAACTCGCCGAGGATCGTTGAGGCGCGGAGCATCACGGCGGGCATGGTTGTCTCCGAGGTCAGAGTTTAAGCGGGTCGGTGTTTGCATTTGAAAGGTGTGCAAGTCGTGACGGGTGCGCGGCAAACGGGTGTTAGTGGAACCCCACGAGGAAGCTACTGAAAAACCAGCGCGCTGAAATTGCCGATCATGCAAGAAAGGCCGATACGCGCCGCCCGCGCACATGATCAGGCTGACCATGGAGCGCCAGACCATGACTTACGTTTCGGCGGTAAGGCGCGTGCCTCTCGTTTCAGGTCATACCGAAACAGCCACTAAAACGGCCAACGCCGCCCGGACGGAATATAATCGTTCGGCGGCGTTGGTTAGGATACCGAGCCCCTCAAATTCCTCGGCTTGATCGTATCACCACAGATCGCTCCTAACCTCAATCCGGTAAAATACGGCTACGCCATTGGCGCACGACTGCGCGGATGTGACGGAGTTATCGCACGAGAAACTGAAATCAGACGACGTTCGCTCTCCGGAACGCCGAATTGCTCTAGAACCATGAACCGGGTGGGGAATGTACGGATAGAAGCAACAAAGCGCACATCCGCAATAAATTGACGAGGGTACCAGAGCCCCGTGAGCCGCGCAGGACGGCAATGTCTTCCGGTGTCAGGCCAAAGCTTAAAAGCCGCTCGTCGTTGATGTCGCTGAGCCAGCGTCGTGTGCGTTGCTTCGCCGGATCATCTATGGCCTGAACCAGTCTGAGCACCAGACTGGACCGGGCTTTTCGGCATCTGGCCGGACGTTTCGCGATGCGTTTCTGTGGACCTTCCATGATCGTGATCCCTTCTCTTTTCGGAACAGGGAGTAGGGGGTGACCGGGAGACTCTCCTGGCTGCGCGTTACGGCATCGTCACCGCCCGGCGAGAATTGGGTTACAGTCGTAGCAAGCGGGGTTTTAGCGACCTGAACCCTGCGCCCGGGGCTATCCGATCATGCGGATTTACTCGACCGGCGCGCATTCCCAGATCGGAATTACATGCCGGGTGAAGACGGCGATCCTTTCGAATCCAAGGCGTCTGATTGGGCGCGGCTAAAGGACGGCAGGTTGGTTGCTGTTGATTATTCGACGCCAGTGCACCTCACAAAATCCGAACTTGACGAATTGATCCGGGCGGCGACATCGCCGGACTGAATGGAAGCGCAGCCGGGAGTCTGGGGACAGCATCTCCCGCGCTATATCGCCCAGTTGCAGTTCCGGTGTAACAATCGCTTTAGCGCGAACATTTTTCGAAACGGCGATTGAGGGATGCTGATAAAACTACGTTTTCGCTTCCCGGATATTTTGTTAGGAATTTTATTAGCGGTTGCGATATTCGCGATGGGCGCACTGTTATGGTCATCGCCAAACTCCAGCGCGCCAACACAAACCCAAACCGACACAAAGTCCGGCGAGCGCAGCCCCGGCAACAAACAAGAACTAACTTGGTGGCAAGACCCCGTGGCGGTTTTCACCTTGGGCCTCGTTTTCATTGGGCTGGTCCAAGCTGCTATTTTTTATGGACAGATGCGTCTGATCCGCAAAAGTCTCGGCCCCGCCGAACAAGCCGCCAAAGCCGCTCAAGCCGCCGCCGAGCACATTCCGCGCGTTGAGCGCGCCTACCTCTTTGTCACAGTGAAGGCTGAAAATTTCGGGGTCATTTTGACTGAGTATGTCAAAATGACCGACGACAATTTGAAAGAAAGAAGCGAATCGAACCTGTTCGTCGAATTCTCTATTGAGAACCAAGGGAAAACTCCCGCGATTATCAAGACTGTTTCCGCCCAACTGTTCCACTATAAGGAACTTCCCGATGAGCCAGGATATGGCGCGCCCCTGCTTCTCCCAAAAAGCAGATTCTTGGCATCGGGGAGGGAAATTGAGCCCAACATATTGGTCGATATGTTGCCACTCACCTACGGGCGCGTAGGGAGTATGATGAGGGCCGAAACTGGTATTTGGTTTTACGGTCGCATCATCTACGATGACATTTTCGGGGACAGCCATGAGCACCGGTTTTGCTGGCGCTACAGCAGCGGATACTTCCTGCCCTATTATCGAAATGAAGATTATATAAAAAACACCTAGAACAGCGCCGCCCTGTCTCACTCAGCCAGCTCGGGCCATTTTGAGCCCCAAACCCGTCTCCACGCCCTCGTACGAGCGCGTACACTCGCCCCAAATAGGGGCTCGGGCTCCCCATAGCCTTGGCCGTCGCGCTTCACCGCTCCGCAGGCAAGCGCACCTTCGCAAAGCAATCCATGCCGGTTGCGCGAAACCCTTGCGGATTGTTTCATCTTCTATCATGTTCCGTGCATCCGCTGGCGAAGACCTAGCGACGACGGCGCGTTATGGCGTTTTGGCGACGTGGCGTTCCGGCTCGAAAGCACTCTGGGCGACTTGGCTTCTGGGGGACTCTTCTCGGTTGTCGGCTCCATAATCTTGGTGTCGCTGGTGAGCTAGCGGGTTTACGAATGGAGACGCCATATGCGCAAAAAGCTTGCACGTATAGCGGACCTTGTTCGCGAGATCGCAGTGTTTTTGGTTCCGGTACTAACCGTCGTCAATCTCCTGATTGAAATCGTGGGCAAGGTCGCCAACTGCAATGCTCACAAATTACACCCTCAGATATCGCACGCGCGGAAGATACATTTTCGTTCCCACGGAGCAGTGTGAACGCAAGGGACGCCGCATAATCAAGTTCTTCCGCCATCTCGAATTTCCAGACTACTTTTATCACTACAAACCGGGAGGGCATGTCGCGGCTATGCACGCGCATGTCGAAAATACCCTATTCTTCAAAATCGATATTCAGAATTTCTACTATTCCATCGCGAGGATGCGTGTCACTCGCGCGCTTCGATCTTATGGGTACCCCGGCGCCAATACGCTGGCGATGTGGTCTACGGTGCGAAATCCAATTCCTGGGAATCATGCCCACGTATTACCGATAGGGTTTGTTCAATCCCCGCTCTTGGCCAGTCTAGTTTTAATGAAGTCTCCGGTTGCCACGGCCATCGAGCGGGCCATCTCTAACGGAGTCCGCGTCTCGGTTTACATGGATGATTTCATTGGTTCACATGCTGATGCAACGGTTCTAGAAATCGCCTATGCGGATATCCGAGATGCATCGGTCGCTGCGGGATTGATACCGAATCCCACGAAGCTCGTGCCCCCGACCTGGGCGATCACGGCATTCAATTGCGATATTAGATTCGGATCGGCAAACGTGACGCTCGGGCGAATTGCCAAATACGAGGCGCGCGAGAACCGGACACCGTTGTCCGACGCATCTTTCGCTCAATACCGGGATCTGGTGGCCGCCGCCAACATTCCGGATGCTGAAGCCTAATAATCAGCTTCAGCGCTCTTGTTCACTATTTGTTCTCATGGTAACAACCTTGGACTCGGGTGGCTGTTGATTGTGGGGGAACGTTTGCCGGATCGGTGACGTAGCCAATCGAAAGCTAATTGGTCGCTGTATAGAGGCGAGGGCACGACTCGCCAAGCTGCTCTGCCGCGCCCCGCCACCTACGGCAGTGGTCTGCTGAACACCAACAAGCAACATGGAAACCGTCAGTACCGCCCAAGCCGAAGGACCGCCATAGCTCAAAAGCCAAGCTCCGCCTCAAGACAGACCTGAGTTTTGAAACACTATCCCCCGATGAACGGACATCGTCAGACCGGGCCAACTGGTCCGTTTCGTGCCAGAAGCTGTCGTTGCAGCTCACGAGGTCTCTTGATAGAATTTGAGCATGATGTCCGTATGTACGCACCTCATGTTTCAAGGCGGCAAAGCGCAAGCAGCGGTCGACCTGTACGCGTCTGTCTTCCCGGGCTTCACAGTCGTGTCCGTGGAAAAGTATGGGCCGGGCGATCCCACTCCTGGCCTCATAAAAATTGCCAAGATCGATTTTCACGGGCACCTACTGATAGTTATCGACAGTCCGGTACCGCACAAGTTTGATTTCACGCCCTCGATGTCCTTGTTCGTCGATTTTGACCAGACTGCGGACTTGGATCGAACGTTCAATAGGCTTGCCGATGGCGGTGACGTGAAGATGCCATTGGGCGACTATGGTTTCAGCCCGCGATTTGGATGGCTGACCGATCTCTTTGGTGTCTCTTGGCAGCTCAATCTGCCGAAGGCTCAGTGACCGCTCTGGGTCATTCGCGTCGTTCTGAGCTTGCGCAGGTCACTTCCGGTCTGCCTCGATAACCGGAGATCGTCGGACCGGCTCAGTTGGTCCGGTTCGTGCCAAAAGCGTACGCATTCGGCCACGACCCCAGGCCTTTGCGATTGAGCGCGGGAGCACGCGTTCAGGCTGCTGCTGCGGCTTTTGGCTGCTGAGTTGCCTTCCAGTTCCACGGAAGAAGGTCGGCGACTTTGTTGGCGGGATGATCGGGAAGCCGGGCGAGCACGTCGGCGAGCCAGGCTTGCGGATCAACGTCGTTCATCTTGCAGGTCTCGATCAGGGTATAGACGGCGGCGGCACGATGGCGGCCTAGACCACTTTGACGCATTCCGCCGATGTGAAACAGGTCGACGAGGCTGCCGAGGGCTTGCCAGAGCGCCTTGACCGTTCAAGGCGCTGTTACGCGACAATCAGGATGTCTCACCTTGATTGTCGCGCGGCAGGTCCGCTGCAATCTCTTCCAAGCACCGCCGATCCAAAGCACCTACGATCAGGCATACCGCCCGGCCCATGGCCCGAGACTCGCACGTCTCATCCCCCGCGCGAATCGGGCGACTGCGTCAGTGGAGAAGCATTACTGGCACGCATCGCTCATGTGGTGATTGGGCGAGCCAGCCGCGGCAGTGCGGACATCGGGTCATCTGCTGGTGTGCTTGCTCGCACACCTAGCGTACCTTGATGGCGGTCCGTGTTTGGCACGTTGACCGCCCGCCGCTCCGCTTGCCCTGCCCTAAGAGCGGGACGACCAAAACATACGTTCATCGTTACCCACACCTCTCCAAGCGGCAAAAAGCTGATCTTGAAAGGTCGCCAGTGCTAGCCGGTCCCTTGTGCCACCGCCGATACCTACCTGTTGTGGATCCCAGCTCCTGCCGCCGAAGTTGGACCAGAACATGCGCTGATCGGCCCCAATGCCCTTCCAAGCAGCTACGACCTCATCCTCGAACACCGCCAACGCGGGGCCGGTGCTCGTGCCGCCGCCGATGCCCACTTGTTGCGGGGCCCAGTGGCTGCCGTCGAAGCTCGACCAAAACATGCGCTCATCATTGCCGCCGCCCTTCCACGCCGCGTAAAGACGATCGTGGTAGACCGCCAGCGCGAGGCCGGTGCTCGTACCGCCGCCGATGCCCACTTGTTGCGGGGCCCAGTTGCTGCCGTCGAAGCTCGACCAAAACATACGCTCATCATTCCCGCCGCCCTTCCAGGCCGCGAAAAGATGATCGTGGTAGACCGCTATCGCTGGCCCGCTGCTCGTACTACCGCCGATGCCGACTTCTTGCGGGATCCAGGTGCTACCGGGAGCAACGCACCGATTGGAACTTGCATCAAAATATGTTTCGACAATGAGCCCGCTTTCCATAGTTCGACCATCGGGAAGTTCGGCCTGACAATCGTCACAAAGTTCTTTCGGTACTCCAAAATCTGCGCCGATTGCTTCCGCAATCTCGTGCGTGGCCACTTTACACGCATCGCTGATAGAATTACTCCCGTACATCCAAAACCAGATGCGGTTCTGTTGCTCACCTTTTAGCGTGTCGTGAGCCCCTAGTGCGCCCCCGTCCAACAATGAGCCACTTGGAATTACAACTGCGTATATCGGAGTCGTACCGCTTGGAACCTGGATGCTGTTTATATGGCCCTCCAGGAACGCCACGACCTCTTCCTTGGTGAATGTCGTAACATAGTAACCGTTCCCCTGGTTGGGCCAGGGATCAGAGAAGGTGGAAGGCGGAGCTACAGATACACCGTTTGCATTGTATTGTTTCAGCTTAGAGAAATATTTGGCTTCGCTAATAGAGACCAACGCATCTTTGAATTCGCCCGGAGTATACGGTTTTGTTGGATGGAGGGGATCTTCGGCTACCCCCGGGAAGATGGGTACACGAGGGAAGGTCACTCCCCAAAAAACGGGAATCACGCAGTAATCACCTCCCTAGGTGAGTTTAGATTTCACGCAGAAATTCGAGGCGCTTACTAGCAACGTCGACCCCCTGGTCGACAACCCTGTGACATTTCCTTCCGGTCGAGCGTGATGATATCTCGGCGCTGCATCTGTCCCCTGCGTAAAACGCGTCGCGACAGAAGCCTAGCACTTTCGGACCGGGCGCGATGTGAAATGGAACACAATTGGCCTCAGGCGCTGATCAGGCTCAATGTCTGAAACGGGTCAAACGCTACAGGGCGTTTCCCGTTAGACCGGCGCCGGAGTCCGCTTTGGCCCGAAACCGACCGGTGGCTCATGCTTCTCGCCTCTGTAACCGAGCCGAGGAGTATGACCTTGCGGAGTGGCTAGTACGCAACGGCCTCGCGCTCGATTGGCCCCAAAATTCCAAGGGCAAGGAGCATGCGGGACGGGGGTATTCATCCGGATCAGACCCGCCGATGTCGCCCGCCCGGCGCTCGCCGGATGAAGGGATTGCGAATCCCGATGCTTAATTAAGCTGTGCGCGTTGCGACAGTATCGTCCTTGGCGATGTTCGATTTGGAAATTCGGCGTGTCCGCAAGAGATAGCAATGGCGGGTTTATGACCGCCGCGGTACGACGTTAATGAGAGGCCGGGAGACAACGCGCCGGGAAGCGAAGTACAGGGCTTACCGCGCATTATTCCTTCTGCTGGCTTCAAGTGGTGTAGCTACGCGAACATCTCCGCGCCAGCCTGGGTGAGCTTACGTGAGTTCCCTGCCAACCGCGCGCCGTGGAAGGATAAAGTCCACCTTGTACTCCGCCAGACAGGGCTATGGTTGGTTGGCTTGTGCTTCATCGAGCGCAGCACCGAGGCCTCCAACTGGGGCGACTTATTCCCCGATGATGGCCGCCAACTCCAATACCTTTCGCCTCAGATCCTCTACGTTTCCACCTAAAAAACGATCCTGCCGATCCGCCATCAACAAAATGGCATTTAGCACCCGGTCTGAATGCTGAGCCAATACTACCAGGTGTCGGCCGCAGGGTGCGTATCGTCCTGAAATCCAATTTTTGACCGTACGCTCATTCGCACCCGTCCAGCCCGCCACCAACTTTGCGCGCGAGTTTCGATCCTTGAGTTCCGACGTCAATGCCGACGCAATTTTCATCGCGAACGCATGATCGTCAAGGCTGAAATCCGAACTGCCGTCTCCGCCCCTTTTTGGAAAGAACTTACCCATTTTTGGAAAGGACTTACCCTTTTTTGGAAACGACATTCCACCCTCCTGTCCCGTAGGATCAGGCATGTAACTCGTGACGCCTTGGGGGAGGCCGGCAGAATCGCGTTGGAATTGGGTGCTGATTGACAAGGCGCATCAAAAGCATCGGCAAGAGCGCAAATCGAGGAGAAGGTCCTTCTCTGGCCGCTGCCTATGTCCGGATGTCGACAGACCTCCAGAAATACTCCACTGAAAATCAACTCCACACGATCCGTCGCTATGCCGAGCAACGCGGCTTCACGATCGTGCGTGTCTTTGAAGATTCCGGCCGCAGCGGTTTAAGAATGGACGGTCGTGACGGATTGCAATCTCTCATGCTGGAAGTGCAATCCGGCGCGGCGGGCTTTCAAGCAATCCTAGTCTACGACGTCAGCCGCTGGGGACGATTTCAGGATGCGGATGAAGGTGCATATCACGAGCACGTTTGCTCTCGGGCAGGGATACCAGTCCATTATTGCGGCGAACAGTTTGACAATGATGGCAGCATCGGTTCGATCCTTCTCAAAAACGTCAAACGGGTCATGGCGGGCGAATACAGCCGTGAGCTATCGGTCAAGGTTTTTGCCGGGCAATGCCGCCTCATCGAACACGGCTTTCGTCAGGGAGGACCGGCCGGCTTTGGCTTGCGACGCCTCCTCATTGATGAGGATCGAACCCCCAAGGGGGAACTCGGGCGCGGCGATCGAAAGAGCCTGCAGACCGACCGCGTAGTCCTTACCTCGGGTCCGCCCGAAGAAATCAGGCACGTCCACAACGTCTATTTGATGTTTGTCGAGGAGGGGAAATCGGAACGTGAAATTGCGATGGTGCTCAATCAGCAAGGAGTCCTGAGCGATTTCGGCCGCCCTTGGACTCGCGCCTCGATCCACCAGATTTTGACGAATGAAAAGTATATCGGCAACAACATATTCAACCGTGTATCTTACAAGTTGAAACAGCGTCGCGTCGTCAATCGACCCGACACTTGGGTTCGTGCGGAAGGCGTTTTCCCGTCCATCGTTGACCGAGCTCTTTTTGAGCGCGCACGAGTAATCATCGACCAACGCGGCAATCATTACTCCGATGAAGAACTGCTAGCCTTGCTCCAGGCAGTCCTTGACGAAGAAGGCTCGCTATCTGGCCTCGTAATAGACGAGCGAGACGACATGCCATCGTCAAGTATATATCGGCATCGATTCGGAAGCCTTCTGCGGGCATACACTCTCATCGGCTACGCGCCTGACCGTGATTATCGATATATCGAAATCAATCGGCACATCCGTCAATCCTACCCGAAGCTTTTAGCCGACGTGATTGCCGCCTTGGAAAATGCAGGGGGAACCGTCGTTTGTGACCCCGTCACCGAGCTGCTTTTCATAAATAGGGAATTTACCGCATCGCTCGTGATTGCGCGCTCATTTGAAACTCACACTGGTTCGCTACGATGGCGGCTTCGTTTCGACACGGGACTGGCGCCGGACGTAACCGTCGCGATCCGCATGGATCGGTCCAATGAGCAACCCCTGGATTATTACATCCTCCCAAGCATCGATATGACTGCCAACCGAATACGAATGGCGGAGGACAACGCGCTCTCGTTAGACGCTTACCGATTCAGTTCACTCGATTTTCTCTATTCAATGGCGGCTCGAACCTCATTCCTGGAGGCAGCATGAGTAATTCCAAGGCTAAAGGCTTCAAGCAGATAAAGGCCATTCCGATAGACCAGATTCGCTTCTTAAATCCCAGAGCTCGCAATCGGCGCAACTTTCAGGAGATTGTGCAGAGCATAGCCAAGGTCGGCCTCAAGCGTCCGATCACGGTTAGCCCACGGAAGGCGTCGACGGATTCGGCGAGCTATGATCTGGTTTGTGGTCAGGGCCGGATCGAAGCATTCATTCAGCTCGGCCAGACTTCAATCCCGGCAATCGTGATCGACGCCGAGGAAAGTGATTGCCTTGTCATGAGCCTCGTCGAAAATTGCGCGAGACGCCAGCACCGGGCGATCGATTTATTGGAGGACATCGGCACCTTGCGCGGTCGCGGTTACAATGATCGCGAGATCGCAGCAAAAATTGGTGTCACCGCCGAATACATCCACATGATCGGCAGTCTGCTGGAGAAGGGCGAGGAACGCCTAGTTACTGCGGTTGAGGCCGGAATTCTGCCGCTCAACATGGCCATCGAGATTGCGAAATCGAGCGATGAGGATGTCCAGCGCGCATTGACGCAAGCATATACGGAAAAGAAACTACGAGGAAAGAAGCTGGTCGCGGTGCGCCGACTTATTGAACAGAGACGGCGTCGCGGCAAGCAGGTCCATGATAGCAGATTTGGGCGGCGTGACGGCGCCAAGCGACCGCTCACCAGCGAATCGATCATACGCGTCTATCGGCAAGAGGCCGATCGCCAAAAACTACTCATCAAAAAAGCTGAAGTTACTCAAAGCCGCCTGCTCTTCATCGTCGAAGCGATTCGGGAGCTGCGAGATGACGAGAATTTTGCCAACCTGTTAAAAGCTGAAAGTCTCGATTCAATGCCCGCGTTCCTGGAGGAGCGGATTACTGACGGGATGACGATATGAGCAAACTCGTCGAGCCGGAAGTGCTGGAGTCGGTCGCGCAGGCCTTCGATTCAGATTGCGTTGTCGTGCCCATCGCGTCCATTCTACCCGTGAAGGCGATAGAAAAGACCGCAAAATCCAGCCACAAGTATCGCCAGATCACAGCATCTATTCGCGAGATCGGGCTGGTCGAGCCACCGGTTGTTATTCAAGACACCCGAGATCCGAATTCATACCTTTTGCTTGATGGCCATCTACGGATCGAAGTGCTCCGAGATCTAGGTCACACCGAGGTCGAATGCCTGGTTTCGACAGATGATGAAGCCTTCACCTATAACAAGCGCATTAGCCGGTTGTCTCCCGTGCAGGAGCAACGAATGATTGCCAAAGCAATTGAGCGGAACGTTCCGAAGGAAAAAATCGCAAGAGCGCTCGACATCAATGTGCGAAGCATAGCGCGTAAGGTGCAACTACTGGACGGGATCTGCGGTGAGGCAATCGGTCTGTTGAAGGACAAGATGTGTCCCTTGGCTGTGTTCGACGTGCTCCGGAAAATGAACCCTATGCGGCAGATCGAAACTGCGGAACTCCTAATCAATGCCAACAATTTTTCCATCACCTACGCCTCAGCCATATTGGCCGGAACACCTCAGGCCCAATTGGTCAGCGCCCAGACGCCAAAAAGACTAAAGGGCATGACCGCCGAGGCAATTGCCCGGATGGAACGCGAACTCTCACGACTGCAGGAAGCCATCACCTCGATCCAGGACTCATATGGCCAGGATCACCTCCATCTTACGGTCGTAAAGGGATATCTCCGGAAACTGATCACCAACGACCGCGTGGCACGCTACCTGGCACAATATCAACCGGAGTTATTGATCGAGTTTCAGAAAATTGCCGAAATGACGTCGACACTCCCGAGCGAGGCTGCATAACGACTTAAATTGGATGGGGACCCGGACCCGAAAGCGCGGGGACCGCAGGAGACGCCGCACGCTGGGGCGGATCAAGTGCGGCGATGGGGATGGCGGCGAACCCGTCTGGAGCCCATCAGGTCGGTCGAGTTTTCACCGGCCGGATCGATTGAGGAGGCGTGTCAGCGAGCGGCGGCGGCGCACGCTGACACGCCACGACACGCAAGGTCCTCGTTGACCAAAATGGAAACGGGCGGGGAGCCGGCGCGCACGTCTCAGTGCGTTAGCTGTCGCGAATCATAAACCATCCGATGTGGTCAGCTTTAGTTTACCAGACCCCTTAAGGCTTTCACGTCCGGGCGCATGCGATGGTGGCTGGCGATCGGGGACAAACCTCGACAGGGAAAGCGTCAGGGTCAGGCCGCAAAAGCGGCCTGACCCGCCATCTTCCGGGGAATGCCATGCCTGCAAAAACGACACCACAAAAGACAAAACGCAAGAAATCAAAGACGAGCCCGCCGCCGGTCTATGCGGCATCGGCGATGTCGGTGGTCACGCAAAACCTGGTCAATATGGTCGCGGTATCTGCCGTCTCGGGGACGGTTCTGCTCGGGCTTCTCGCCGCCAAGCATTTTTGAGACCGGCAGTGTTCGCGGATGAGATGTTATGGAATAAGCAGGCCAATGGCCTAGCTCCACGGCGGCAATAGCCCCTTCTTACATGAGCGCATCTAAGCGCCACCTCAAGTTTCCAGATCTGCGTGTCCACGCGATCGAGTGCTCAAGCGGCTCAAGCCCAAAGCCTCACCGGCGTCAGCCTTGTGGCTAAACACGGACGCCGGACCGCTCCATAGCAACTAGTCCGGTGTTCTCGCCACCCGCGACTTTGGAGATCGACCAAACCAGCTAAAAGCCTGCGTCCACGAGCTTACGGAGCACATTGGCTCCAATGTCGACTCGGTCGACGGCATCCAGCTCCGCGCTTCCAACATCTACCTTTGGAACACGCAATACGTTGTTCGCATCCAATCCGAGCTCAGCCCTCATGCGCTCATAGCGATCGCTCGCCTCGCCCCTGAACTCAAAACCCTCATGAGTGCAACGGATCTCCACCCCACTCTTTGCCATCATCATCCAACGCGGCGTGGTTTCATGCCCCGTAAATTCCAGATTCGTTACAGCGTCACCGACGTGGCTTTCGGCATGAACCGCGGAAAGATAAGCGTCTCTATAGTAGCTATTCATCTGATGCTTATCGAGCATACAGACGCTGTAACTTAAGCTACCTTCGTGGCCGACATACTTTCCAGACATGCCCGCCCGCATGATGGGATACTTTACGAAGTACCAGCGCCAATCATAACCCGATCCATCAACTTTGCTTGCCAGCCATTTCGCTTGCAGTTCCATTAATGTTGGAGAGACATCCTCTGCGGCGACCGACATTTCGTCCAAGAAGCCCCCTAAAACATGACGAGTTCCTACGGCTTTTTCACGTCCTGCGCCGGCAAACAATTCAAGCCACGCCCGAAGATTTGCCGAGCCAAACAAGTAAATACGTTCGCTGGTCAATCGACGAGAATAATCGCCAACCGCCAAAAGGGCCCCGGTCAACTGAGCGAAAACTTCATCGGAAAACGAGCGGTAAAACGCATCTGCTCTTCTTTCGAACGGCGCCTGATCCAGGTCAAAGACTGCCAGATTTCCGCGCAACAATTTATGATCCTCAAGTTTGAACAGCGCCCCCCTTAGATTTTCATTTGCTGCAAGGAAGTCCGCCTTCGCTGCCTCATCTTCCAGCTGGGCCTGATTGAAAGCCGTGCATCCCTCAAACGCGCAGTCCACGACAATTCGACGAACGTCAGCCAACAACGCGGGCATCTTTTCCAGACGCAGCTCATTGCTCGACGCTTCGACCAAATTTCTGATGACCCGCAATTGCCGCGGGAAGTCTCTCGTTTTATGAATCCGGTTTAACAAAATAGCATAAAGAAGAATGGTGCTCGGCCAGCTAAACTTTCTCGCGCTTCCCTTCACCTCTCCATATTCAGATAGGCACACCGAGAGCAGATCGACGCGTACAAGCGGTGGGAACAGCGTCACTTTGTTTCCTGCGATGACCTCCTCCGCATCCGCCAGCCGAAGCAATGCATCGAAGTGGCCGGCCACATCGACGTCAACCCAAGCGTCGAAGGCGGAAAACAGAAAAGTCAGATTGTTGCTTGCCTCTGCGCTTTCGGATCCAAATACAGCGTTCGCCAATTCATAAATATCATCCACGGGCTGCTGGTCTTGTGACCAGGCGCACAACTCCGTAACAAAATGAAAATATCGTAGGATCTTATCATCGACGCCAAAGGCATCACCCCGATACTTCCAGAAGACATCAAGCCACGCCCCATCAATCTTGTGCGCAAACTCGTCACTCTTGTCAGAATTTAATCGTCCAACGAGTTGCCCAAACCGGGCCTTAAAATTTTCAAACGGTGTGAGAGCTCTGCCGCGAGAATTCATCTTTATATAAAGGTCATCCCCGAATCCCATCTCGTTGATCGGAAGAAGATAAAAGGTGATCGCTGGCCGATCCTGATCCAGCATACGTTTCCATGCCGCGATGCAGTCTGTCTCGCGGAATAGG
Organism: Bradyrhizobium sp.; assembly: GCA_028290305.1. The sequence continues at coordinate 17,558 of JAQGKC010000193.1, read as the reverse complement.
TCATGCATTGCGTCCACCATAACCAACATGGACTCGATGGTAGGGTCATTTCTCCACGTATGATGAAACCAAGGCTGATCTTTGATCTCGGCCGAAATTATCGTGCAATCATCCGCCAGCTGATAATGAACAATCCTCTCGCAAAATCGGCGAGCACTTGGGCGCGTAGCATAAGAGAATTTCTTCCACGGCCTCTCTTCCCCCAAAGTATTGGCCCGAGTGCCAATATACCAATGCAACAGAAACAGAGTGGTGAGGCGCTGCTGACCGTCTAACGGATAGAACCTTTTCTCGCTGATTTCACCATACACGAAATCAAGCGTGAGCGGGGACCCACCCGTAACAGCGTCGTAGATTGCACCAAGAAACAGCTCTCTGATTTTGCAGACAGATGGGCTTGTGCGCCCTTGAGCGTAATCGCGCTGGATGAGCGGAATCTCAATTTCGCGAATCACTGAGCCTTCTGCTTCAGACTGACGAAACATGTCATTGAACGAAACGCATTCCGATTGATATGTCAGCACGATACTTCCTCTTTCAAATACGGACGTAGCACACCCGCTTCTCCTATCATCGCCTGGAGATAAGATTCTCGGTCTTGCATGCTCCAAAAGTGTCCCTGCTGAGCATCCGATTTGGTGTAGTATTTGAGAAACACGTTTCGCGTGCAGATCGGAATATAGGCTGCGGCTTTATCTAGCTCCAGTATTTTGCGGCGTTTCACTTCAAACACAGCGTTTCCTAGAGCACTGTTGTTTTCGACGGAAAGCAAAGCAAGGTTGCTGATCGAATGGGCGGAATGCGTCGACGCTCCGTTCGACTCGTCAGCCTGCGTAAAGAACGCTCCCACCTCGCTCGCTAGAACCTGAAAAGTCCTGCCGTCAACGTGGCTCAGCTGATCAATCCTATCAATCAGCTTCTGCTTTGCGGCCAGATCACCGGCCGGAGCGTCGACGAGTGCCGCCCGATGCAGGCGCAACCAGTCTTTCCACTGCTCTTCTTTTGTGAGCACCTCGGCATTTTGCGCGTGGATGTGTTCAAGTGACCAGGTCCCGTTCTTATGAGCTCGAAATGAATACCGCTCTGCGGAATCGTCTACGCGCGCGATGGTCTCGACATTCATTAGAAAAAGAAGATTCTCACACTGTCTATATCCTGCGTCAGTTTCATAGCTCAACGCTGAAATATCCGATGGACTGACGTCCAACTCCTTCCGGATAAGCCCGCTTAGTGTCGCTTCGAACTGCGATTTAGTTTTGTCGCGCGAATAACGGACCAGATCAACAAACTGGTGCCCAACCGCGATCAAATAGCCAACCTTATGATACAGCTTTCTGTTGTCGAACCATTCTAGAATTAACGCGTGGAGTTCTAGGACTCGATTCCATACCGCCTCGACGCTTGTTTCAGTGGCGCTCTTCCGAAGCGATTCGAACGTATGAAACTGCGGACGATAACGCTCGTCCGTATAATTCGCCAGCGTATCCAGCAGGAGCGAAATACGAGTCGGGGAGTCGTCAGCGTGCGTCCCCGCGACGAATGCCCATACATCCGGATCGCGCAGATCTCTTTCGATCATATCCCATTGCACGGCGTATTCATTTCGGCGATCCCGGCCTTCCGGATCCGAATTCTTCGAGAGCAAATAAGCCTTGAATAACTCTGCGTCCGTGAGGGGGATTCGTCCGACATTCAGCCGCGTAAAAAGCGAAACAGAGTCAGCTTCGTGCGGGGCCTCATACCAAATAACGACCACTTGATCGAAGAGGTACTCGTAGAACTTGTTCGCAACGTTCTGACGGCGCGCGCCATGGGCAGCGAACCATTTTTTAATCGCCTCAGAGGCCATATAAAGGTGAAAGAAATCGACATTTTCCGTATGCCGGTCGAAATCTAACTCTTTCATATACGATATACTGTCGGCACGCGTTTCATACGTTACGCTAAATGGCGGCGGTGCATTCTGCAGGCCTTCACGCTGCATGAACGCAAAAATCAAGTAGAGCGTTGTCAACCGTTGCTGGCCGTCGATCAATTCCCATCGGCTGTCGCCGAGGTCCTTTACGACGACCGGCTGCAATACATATTGTCTAGCGCCATTGGTGAATACATCGTCCAATAGACGCACGACCTCGTTTTCGGTCCACCTGTATCCGCGCTGGTACCTCGCAACAATAAACTCACCTTTGATGTCGCCGACTTCTTGTAACTTAAGTGAAGCTGCCTGTTGTGCCACTCGTTCCCCGCTTATTGGAATTAGAGACTGTTAATTACTCTCTGTCGTCATCGATACAGAAAGTCCATATTGTATTTCCGCTCCGACGCTTTAGCTTTGTCAGTACCAGATCGAACCTACTGGCGAGGGCGGCCACTTATCACTAGGCGGAGCCATGTTCCGCGTCACAGATCCTCATCAGACAGAAGCAGGTATTCAATCACGGCAACAACAATCGCCTTTGCCGGCGAGCGCAGACCTTGGTCGCTTATGTGGATCTTCGTTCCCCCGCCAACGGTCACCTTATAAACCGGGGTAAATTCGCTTTGGTCCCCATCTTCCGAGCGGCTTACGATTTCCTCGACAGTCACGGTCTCTTTGTGTGAGAGGATTTCCCACTTAAGATTCAATGCGTGCTCAACGCGCGTTGTGTATCTAGGAATTTCCGACAATTCGTCCAAAATCCCGGTGGCCTTCCGCTCCAATATGTCGTGACACCGTTGTCATCGACGGAACCGATTGAGTCGCCATGAGCCCAAAGCCACTCTGAGTCATCGACTGTATAATCTTCTCGACCATCCGTCCGATATGTCACAGTCCTTTCGACGCGAAAGAAGTCTTCCGAGACTTGACGGGAAAATAAGCGGTGAATTTCAAGATCGAGCTCGAGGTCAGGCTCGGCCGACAGTATGCGCTCTAGCAACGAAGTAAGTCGGCTTCTGCAAGGAAACCTGCGCATAAGCCGTTCTAAGGTTTGCACTTACATATCCATCTATCGGTATTGCAGTTATATTGAACCGGCTGCCTACAACTGAGCGGCAATGAAACGCTCACGCCTATTCTTCCGTCATGGTCCGTCTCTCAATCATTTACCAACTGCCTCGATAATGCGAATCGGACTGGATCATGTACGATTCTACCTGAAGATGAAATGATTGAACAATTTCTGCAATGGACGTCGGCGTTTGGGGCCTTCGATCCGCATACGCAACGAAATTTTTGAGCTCGGTATCGTACCCGCCCAAGCCGGAATGAACGTCGCGATGGATAGTGCTACCGATGAAACCGCCATGACGTCGTTGGTGTGGATCATGCTGCATCGCCCTGTTGGTTACTTACTGCGGATAACTTCGATCAGTTTGCTGAAATGCTCGCCAGTACGATATTTTTCCCGCAGCCAGCCATGACCAAACGGCTCCCCGTCGGGACTGCGGCTCCTTGAGGGCGCGGAAGGCGCTGTCCCGCATCCCATGGTCGTTCGTCCTGGCGTTGATGAAGCGCTGTGCACCGGCAACGGCCGCGATGTCGGCCACAGTCCGGGTGTCGAGAGCCGGCGCCAGGAAGATCTGGAAGCGCGGCGCGGACCGCGCCAGGCGGTTCACCATGACGATCTGATCCCCCGCCCGCGACGGCACGGTGAAGCTGCGCATCTTTGTGTCAGAACCGAGCGCCTTGACCCGCAGCCCTACCCGGTCGGCGCTCGCAACCAGTTCGGCTTCAAGTGCTGGCGAAATTCTGGCTTCAATTTTACCACTGCGATCGGGCTCCTGCGCTGTAGTGTCGGGCATGGTGGACGCTTGAGCCGGACGGGGTGGCGCCGGAAGCGGTGCGGTCCTCGAAGTCGCCAAGGCTGGTTCGACCCGGCTTCCCTGCCTGGCACGTGCGATCGACTGGGTGACGCCCGGATCAAGATTGACCCAGGTGACCGCGCCACTGGGATGAAGATAGGGGACGAGCGACGACAGCGGCCGCGCGTTGACGATCAGCCAGGGGAAAAGCCAGCCATCCGCTATGGCGCTCGTCTGCTCCGAGTACGGCACGCCGTGGAACTGGACGGACTCGGCGAGCCCCTCCGGATCAAGTTGAGGCAAGCTGTCAATGAGGTCGGCGACACCGACGATCTGGCCAGTGCCTTTTGGATCAGCGCGATTTCGCCGCGCATGGTTGTGTGCTGGGTGCGCAGCTCCCACGTCTTGCTGCCGTCCAGGTCATGCCGATCCATGGCTCCCTGACGATTAAGCTCTTCACAGCCGTGTCCCGCCTTCGGACGTTCCGATGGTCTCATTGAAGAGCACGCCGACGTCGGCCTCCCCCACGGGCGGCGCCAGCATGTGGCGTGATAGCGAGCGCTTGGATTCCAGCAATCGATCGAGATTAGCGTCGAAAGATCTGTCGCCGAGCGACGGATGCACAGCCATCGGCACGTGGACCGTCACTGGCTTTGATTGTCCGATGCGATAGACGCGATCATTGCACTGGTCCTCGACGGCCGGATTCCACCAGCGACTGAGATGGATCACGTGGTTGGCGGCCGTGATGGTCAGGCCGACGCCTGCAGCTTTTGGCGACAGAACCATCAGGTTGAAGCCCGGAAGTCCGTTCTGAAAGCGATCGACAATGTCCTGGCGCTTCGCGCCCGGCGTCGTCCCGTTGATGATGACCGGTTCCGACCTTAATCCGAGCAGCGTCGCCGCCGCTGCCGCAAAGGTGGTCTGGACGTCGCGATGCTCTAGAAAGACCAGCGCCTTTTCGCCGTTCTTCTCAATCTGCTTAAGAATTGCGAAGACCTCCTTCACTCGCGCGGATTCGCTGACCCATTTGGTCGCCGCTTCCGGATCATAGGGATCGATATCGCCGCCCCCGTTGGGATGCAGCGAAATGGATCGAAGCGCATGGATCACCTTCAGCATCGCGCCGGGCGATCGCTCGCCTGACTGCGCCTCCCGGACCGCACTCGCATAGGCCTCGCTTTGCGCTGGTGGCATGTCGACGCGATAGGGCTTGATGCTCTTTGCCGGCAGGCCGACCAGGATCTGGTCCTTCATTCGCCGCAGCATGATGGCGGGATGACCGAGCCGCGGTTCATCAAGCTTTGCCTTGAGCTCATTCAACGCGTCGTGGGCATCGTCGGTGTGGGTGGCGGAGAACGTCTTCAGGTCTCCGAGATAACCGGGCGCCACGCGATCCATGATGCACCACAGATCTTCCAGGCGGTTCTCGATCGGCGTCCCAGTTAGGCCGAGCACGAAATCCGCATTCAGGGCCTTGGCGGCATGGGTATTGATGGTGCCCGGCGACTTCACCTTTTGCATTTCGTCGAAAATGACGATGGAGCATGGAACCCGTGCAAAGGCCCGATGATTATCGGCGAGCGTCTCATAAGTCGTCAGGATCCAGTCCGCGCTCCGGAGCCTGTCGACATCCAGCGCATCCTCCGGTGTCCAGTCGGCCGCCCTCGCGCGCTTGAGCTGTTTGAGCCCGGGGCCGAACGCGTCGATCCGGTCGCCCAGAACATCGGGCGCAAGGTGAAGCGCAGACTCCGCCGCCCAGTTTCGCAGGAGAGCGGTAGGCGCAACGATCAAGATTGGACCTTTGGCGGGCGCGGCCGAAACTCCGCGGGCCTTCGCTGTCATATTGGCTCGAACCCAGGCCATGAAGGCCAATGCCTGGAATGTCTTGCCGAGGCCCATGTCGTCCGCAAGCAGAACGCCTGGCCAGCCAGCCTCCCATGCATCAACCAGCCATTTGAAGCCTTCAGTTTGATGCGGCTTCGGCCGGGTCAGGGCAAGGCTGGCAATCGGCAAGTCCCGGCTGATCAAGACGGGCCGTCGCGGATGGCTGAGCTGATGTTCTACGCCGTCGATATTCTGCTTGATGATGAGCACATTTTCATCGTCAGCAGGCAGATCCTCATCCTCTTCGGGCTCTGGGTTTCCGTCAGTGCCCGGCTCTTTCGTTGAGAAGCGCAAACCTGCTACGGCAGCTTCAACCTCGACGACCGTATAGATTTCCTGATTGATGGCGACGTCCGGACGCTCTTCTCGCTTAGCGACATCGACCTGCTCGATAATCTCGTCGAGCCGTTCCGGCGTCAGTTCGATGGTCCTACCGCGCAACGTGACCGGGAACGTCTCGGGTGCCCACTGCCCAGCCTTCTTCTGCATCCAGGGCAGCTTCGGCGGATCCCAGATTCCCAATCCGAGGACGCGCTCAGAATATTGCCTCGTCTCGACAAAAAGACCAACCGCGGCCAGATCAGCATCATCGCGTCCAAGCGCCGTTGCGATGGCGGGTCGTGGATTGCGAAGGAAGTTGCGACGTACCTCCGGGTTGGCCTTGCGCATTTCGCGGACAACGTCGAGCGCAACCTTGAGATCCGGGTCGAGGATGACAAAGGTGTTGCGGGCGAGTACGTAGGCGTCGCGGGTTTTGCCCGAAGGACCAAACCGCTCGTCGGCGAACCTCTTCTGCAACTCCGGCGGCAGCAACGCGTCGGCGCTGTCGTCGCGGAGTTCGCTGTCGTGAGCCTCACCGTTTCCGTCATCCTCAGCTGGTGCGTTATCATCCAGAGACGGAGCCTTGTTGCGCCCCATCAGCACAGGAACCAGGTCAGGTCCGTTTGCTGTTTCGCGTGCGTCGAGCGCGAAGCTGCCGGCTTGATAGATCGTCAGCGAACCGAGAAAGCCGTCCGCCTTGACCTCGGATCCCGTCACTTCCTGTAGCGCGACCTGAACCGGTTGCCACTTTGTGATGCGGGCCTCGATGTCGCGACCGACGCTGTCGTTAAAGCCATCGATTGCCTCCAGCAGTTCAAATAGGGCAGATGAGAGGCGCGCGGTCTGATCGCCTACCTCAACGAACGCACCGACCCGCCTGGCCGAAACCGAACGTGTACGTTCGTCAAACCACCGGGCGCGGATCGTGCCGTCAGGTGTGTCAACCCGTCCATCGAATGTCAGCGTCACCGACAGCAGCGACAGCGCGGGAATATTGAGGTGGTTGGCGATCGACGCCGGCACCTTTGCAGCATATTGGTGCGACAACAGGACCGACTTTTCGTCCGCACGCGCCTCCTGGCTTTCGACAGCCGCCAACAGCACGCGCGCTGCCACGCCGCTCGAACCCGCCTCGTCGACCCAATTCGACACGGCAACGTCGGTGGATTTGAGCAAGCGGCGGCGTTTTGCTTGAATGCGAACGCCATCCGGCAGCAATGAGCAGGAGTATGTAAGGGCCATTAGGTTACCTGATACTCGCGTTGACCAATTCGAACGCCGGTTATCTGATGAATCTTTTCCGCCACCTTGGACTGCCACGCATAATTTTCCGCACCTTGGTGCGATATTGCAAAGATGGGTTCAGCAAGATCGGAATATGCTCCTTCAGGAGCCCGCAAATAGTGGGGTCGATAGGTAATCGCATGGAGCGCAGGAGCCCCGCCCGCTTCCGCGTCATTCCAAATGATGCATCGGCCCGCGTGACTCCATTCCGCAACGACGCTACGACCGATCCGCAACAAGAGAACCGCCTGTCCCTTCAAAACGGAGCCACGGTCAAACGTTGCAAAAGAGATTTCTTTGCCAAAGGTGCGACGAGCGACGTCTGCACCGAGGGGCGTGAAAACGACCCAGGCATCGGAGATGAGCCCGCGATCATATACCGCGCCCCAAAACGCCCGACGGTGCTTCCACATTCTATCGTCGGCCGTCTGATCAACCACTTCGAGGAACTGTCTGAGGGACTGTTTTGTCAGCCAACGCCGAACAATTGTGGCAGCCTCCCGCATCCGGGCCCACTTCGCCGGTTGCGATCGCGGATCGCCAAAGAGGCGGAGCAGAATTGCCAGGAATTTGTCAGTAACGTCCTCTTCGGGAGTGGTGTCGCCAAACGGCAAAAGCAGGGCATCCGCAACCAGCGGGCCATGCTCCTGAAACAACAATTCGCGGCCATCCCGGAGTGCGAAAGTCTTGACCCATTTCAGCCGCACCTCGTGGCGCGGCTCTTTCCCATCGCGCATCTGTTCAAGCGCCCTCGCGATGCAATACTTGGCAAAGCCGGATTGTGCATTCACGGCGCCCAGCCCATATCCAGACAGCACTTCTGTCGGTGATATGCTACGCTCGACCGCCATCCGCGCGAGGTTTTGCGGCCCATCCACAAAATGGAACAGGTTCAGGTCGTTTTGGAGCGGTGCCCACGGCTTACCCATGCCGCTGGCTAGGCGCATGAGAACTGAGGAAATCTCCTCGATCCGGTTCCGATCAGGCGCATAACTCGCCATGTAAGACGAGGCCAACGCCCGAAACGGTTGCCTTCTGCCCGAGGTCTCCGTCGCTTTTATCAGCGACGTGACTATTGGGTTGCTCAACGCCAATGCGGGCGTCGTCTCCCACAGGCACCAAGCCGCATCGCGCGCTTCACGTCGTGTCAGCTCACCCGCCGAGATCTCCTTCTCCAAAATGTCTTTGGCCACAAGGTTGTAGTTTTTGCTGGGCTTAGGTGAATCGGAGCCCGAGGCGGCAGAACCGATCTTGTCTGCCTCACGGGCAGTTCGGGTAATCGCCGGAATCGGCAAGGCGGACAGACGGGCGGTTCGCAAGGTTCGTATCGAAGCCTTGAAGCCAGTCACTTGCGGCCCCCGCTGGCGGTCACAAGTCGGTCGATCTCAACCTTCATGGAGTCCGTCAGGTTGATGATCTGCTTGAGGCGTTGCTTGGAATCGACTTCCATGACGAAGCGGAGGTCGATTCGACGATTCCTAGCCCATGCCTCATGGTTTTCGCTGGGATCGATCGGTCGTGTGGACGCGTAGCCCGAGACAGAAATGATTTCCTCGTTGCGCGTGTTACGCAAGGTACGCAGGCTAGGCGCGAAGTTGACGATCTCGCGATAGGTATTCACTGATCTTTCCACCGAGAGCTGCCAGTTGTACCGATCGTCGCCCCCCCTGGCGCCGGTCGAATCGGTATGCCCTTCGATAAAGACAGTCTCAATGCTCGACTCTAGCCCGGCGCGACATTTGTTCTGCCCCGCCGAAATCTGACATGCCACATAATTCGGGATCACCTTTTCAAGAACGCGCGCGATCCTGTCGACATTGAATTTTGCTCGGTCCAAGAGAACGGACTGGCTGGCATCGAACCGAACGGCGTCTTCGGTAAGCCGCAAAACGCCGTTCGCCTCGTCGATCTGGACGTCCATGCCGTCCGCTTTAAGCTCCGATTTCAGGGTCGTGAGAAGTTTGCGTCGCGTTTCCTGGCTTCTGTCCATCGACGCAATTTCTGCCCTCACATCCTTCTGCAGATCATCGAGCTTGCGCGCGACTTCCCGCGCGACATCGATGGCATTGTCCTGCACATCGGTCTTGGTTCTGAAATCAAGAGCGAAGATCATGAGCATAATGATAAAAATAAACAGTACGCCGACCATCATATCGGTCATCGAGACGAAATAGTTCTCGCCTTCTTCTGATTCTGAGGCGTTCTCGTCCGCAATCATTGCTCAGTCCTCATTGCAGAGCCGGCAACCGAAGCGTGACTTTCAAATCCGAAACTGATTCCCCGAGCTCTTCGGTATTGCTCTTCAACTCCTCCAGGAACGGGTTTAGCCGCGAGATGGCCGTTGCAAAACTTTCGTCCACTTTGGATGCGTAGGAGACAAGTTGCTGACCTTGAGTGCTAACCGCCTCTGACAGATCGCCGATTGCCTTTCCGAGCTCCTCGTCGACACGCTCGAATTTCTCGGAATAACCAGTCCAGACGGTGGAAAGCTGGCCAATATGTGCCCCTAGCGTCCCTGCGAAGTCCGCCGCCGATCGCTGTCCAACCTCGAAGCTTGCGACAGACCGAGTTACAGACTCAGCGAGTCTCGCGTTTGAATCGACAACGCTTACGGAAATACGCTCGCTCGCGCCGGACACGGCGGTAGTCAAGCTCTGGGTGGCGCCGGCAATTCTCTCGCCCGACTGCAAAAGCGGAGCCGATGCTGAGCGAACGTCCTGTGCCGTTGCGCCGAAAGCGTCGGCAGCCAGCCTGGTTTGATCGGTGGCGTCCCTCAAAGCTGTCACCTGCGAAGTCATTCCCAGTTCGACGCTGCGGATCGTGCTCGCAAAGGTTTCCAATTCGGTTCGAATAGATTGCATCGCCGCCGCGAGGCCATCCTTCAACGCTTTCGCAGCCTCAGTTGAGGCCGCCGCGACGGCATTTACTGCGCCCGATTGGGCCACGCCAACTATTGCATTGGTATCGCTCAATCGGCGCGACATGTCCTGATGGTAAGTCTCGAGCCCACCGCGGAAACCCTCAACCTGACCTTCCAGCTTCGTCATGACGCGCGCCATGGCCTCTTCGACCTTCCCGGACGCGCCCGAGGCTGCCTCTCCGAGCTGTTCATCCACCTTCTGATTGGCTCGCTCAAACGTCTCACGCAACGCGCCGACGACATCCATGAGCGCGTTCCGGCTTTGCTCGGAACTCTCATCCATCCGGCCACCAGCGTCGGAGACCAGTCGATTGAGGTTCTCGGCAGCTTCGGCCATCCGGCGCCCAAAGTCTTCGCCCGTCCGACCGATCCCTCCCTGAGCCTCTACGAGCGCGCCTTGCATGGTTTGCAATGTTTTGGTCAGCTCACGAAGTTCGTCGCCAGCTCCGACCTGAAGTGTCTGGCTGAACTCCTTCATGAGATCCGAGACGCCGCTCTGGCTCGATTCGGAAATTCGCTCCATCGCATTGTTGATACTGGCTGTGACAGGAGCCATCGCGGTAGTAAATGCGGATTGTATTTGCGGTGATATCTTTTCGCCCATCCGAGCAAAGAAGTCAGCGCTGTTTATCTGCTTCAATTCGGTGAGCTGAGCGCTGAGGGACTCATTCATATTCCAGGCGATTGACTGTGATGAGACGAATCGCACGCGTTTCTCGAGTTGGTGGTTGAGCCGATCAAAGGCGGCCTCGATCCAAACGATATAAACTCTAAAGAAAATCGACAGCACGATGGACGATCCCAAGCCCGCGATGGAGGTTGTGAACTTGAATGTCGCAACTTTCAGCAGCTGGCGAGTGGCTATTTGCATGCCGTTAGCATCGTTGCTGCTGACGGCCGCCGATGCCTGTTGAAGCGCCAGAACGAGTCCGATAAAAGTGAGAAGCAGCCCGATACCAACGAAGTAGCCAGGTACACTCCCCATCATCTTCAATCCGGGCAATCGTTCTCTCGCAGCGCCAAAATTGAGGAGGCTGCCGGGGCGCACCGTCGTTTGTATTATTTGTGCTCCGGGTATGCGGAATGTCGTCTGGTCAAATACTCGCCAAGCTTGGCCAATGAGTGGGTGCTTTGACAGTCGTTGGTCAATCGCATCAAAGTTTTCCGCGAATAAGGCTGAGCTTCTCGCTCTCGTGACTGGCTGGCTTGCCTCGAAGATTGCGAGACTGATAAGCACCACATGCATAATAAAGTACGCGGCAGCCAATCCGAGAGCGACCGTCCCAATCATAGCGGCCAACGCAAAGGCGAAATCCTGCGAACTCAAACCTTCAAGATGTCCGGTGGCGAAAGCTATGCCGATCGTCTCGTGAATGAGGGGGAAGTCGAGGATCGGAAACTTCAGCGAAGTTGCGTAAACCGTGGCCGCAATGATAGCCCAGAACAAGACAAAACGAATCACGCCGTTCCACAGAATGCGCGAAGAAAAAAGTCTCATTCGAAGGGCCCCCAGGGAACTTTCCAGCCTCTCCTTTTGACTGCATTTTTTCATCGGCGCAATGCTGCGTTAGGCGGCAGTTGCCCCTCGCCACAACCCGGTTTTTGCTACCCCGCGACGGCACCGAAGAAGTAGCCCAACCTCGCGCCGGTATGGGACTCTTCGTCAACGGAGCCAGGACAGTGTGAAATGCTTGCGAGGACCCCGGACGCCGTTCGGACTGGTCCGGTCTGGTCTGGTACGAAGCTGCATTTTCGGCGCCAAGCGCAGGTGGTCGTTCTCTGTCTGAATCTCAGATTCTATTTGGATCACAGGAGCGGACAAAGTACGTGGATCAGATGTTATGGAAGAAGTAGGCCACCGCCCTAGTCGCGCCCGGTCGCTCAGCACCAATTATCTGAAAGAAGCGGAATGTCGCACAACGATGGCGGACGCGTCGCGTTGCCATCAGGAATTGCGCTCAGTCGGCCAAACGAATGAGAGAGCGCAAAGAACAAACACTTGAATAAAGCCCACAAAGATAGCCGCGAGCTTTGCTGTTCGGAATGCGGTCAATATCCAGAACATTCTTTTGATGGTCGAGGGCGTATTGAGCAACACGAGGATCGATATATCCTCGGTAAAATCGAAGAAGATATAAAGAGCTGGCGGAAGCCAGAACGCCGAGATTGGAATACCAGATAAACTCGGCGGCCACTGGATGACGCTTGCAAGCGTTGTGCTCGCGAACCCAAGAAACGCGCCCAAACACAACAGATAGAGCAAGTCGAGTGGAATGACGCGCATAGCGTATCCTTGCGCCGGTCGCCCGTCTCTCACTTGGATCCAATTGGTAAGGCTGTCGTCCGTCAGTTCCACGGATTTATCGCCTTCGGCAGGAATTGTGTATTTAGGATTATCGCTGTTCGTTGGCCTTTCCAGGAACCGCGAGGATACAGCGACCCCGTAAGGCAATGCTGTCTGCGAAATAATGAAAGGCAGCGCGATCGCCAGCATCGCGAGCAAAATAATCAACCGCACAACAACGCCGTCTCAATTTATCTGGCGAACCTCGACGGTCGCCTGGCCAGAATTATCCTTGTAGAAATTCGACCCATTCTTTTGGCTGTCAAGCGCCCAGATGGAGTCGTTCACGTAAAGAAACAGCTCACCGTCCCTCTTCGGAGTAATGACCACGTCGAGATTGTTCGACCTTTTGTCATCGTCCGGTTCAAGCACGGTCTCATCGCTACCTGTGGATCCTACACGAGCGATTACCTTGAATGGCTGGACGAAGAGCTGCCGCTTAAGCGGCCAGTACAGAACCTGCCGCAGTCGGTCGGCAAATGTCAGCGTAGATGGGTCTGCTCCCCGCGTGCTGACGACCACATCGCCGTTCTTCCAAGGCGACGGGCTAGTCGGACCGGGAGCATTGATCTTAATCTGATACTTCAGACCTTGCTCGACCAATATACCGGTTGGTTTGCAAACGGACGAGATATTGAAAACATTGTCGGGATGCTTCAGCGCCGCGTCAGTCGCGTTCGGGCGCACTTCGCAGGCTGATGGACAAATCGCAAATCCGGACGCTTTCATAGCGGGGGCCAAACCCGGCGCCGCGAAGACCGCAACATGGCAAACAGGCACTCGAAATTTACAGTCAGCGTGATTGGGATCGCAATCGCGATTAACACGGGTTTCGCAGACTGCCGTTCCTTCGCCGCAAGACACCGCGCGCCCGTTGCTGCACGTGGGAACGGAGTCTTGAGGACCGCATGCCGCGATGGACGCCGTTAGACAGGCCGCAATACCCTCATTGACGCCGCTTTCCTCGCAGACGTAGCCGAACGAATCCCTAACGCTGAAGACCAAATGGTTCGCCAGAAAACAGGCGATCACAATAAAGCTGGCCGCGAAGAACGTTGGCAAAAGGTAGAGCTTGAGACCTCGAACGCTCTTTCGGTAGAGCCACCAGGACCGAAGATGCAGTACGACTGAGGGCGGTAGGAATAGAGCGACAAGCATGCTCGCGAGAATGGCCTTGACCCAACCATTCACTTGGTCATCCAGGAATTTCTGTGTCGGCCAAGTGTGAGGGAAGAAACTATGAAGGATGGCGTAAAGCGTGAGAGCGCCTCCGACAACTCTGAGAACGATCTCTAGGTTCGACATTCTGGCTGAGCCGTACTGGCGCCAGATGCGCTCCATGCGTTCCTCGATCTTCGTGCCCAGCTTCATGCCAAGCCAGATCAGGAGCACGACGAGGCATCCGAGCACAACAAAATGGCTCGGATCACGCGCGTACGCTTCGATCCAGAGCGACAGCGCACCGGGAAGAAAGGCGTTCAACGCTCGTATCGCGGTAGACACCAGATGAAGGCGCGTCCGGAATTCGCCGGAACTGTCAGTCGTCACGACCAACGGATAAAGCGCGAGATAGATCGAAGCAAAAACAGTGATGAAATAGATAAGGCGGCGGCGCCAAACCTGATTCCAAATAAACTTCTGCGCCTCGCACCGTTCGGTTAGCTCTGCGTCCTTCTCATAGTCTGATTGCGGACGGATACCGGCTTCACTCATCACTTGATACGAGCGAGGAATGCCGATCGGCGCATATCGGTGAGCGCCACCAACGGCTCGTTGGATTGCCGTCTCGTGAATGATCGTCGTTTCGTTGTCGACGAAATCGTGTTCACGGCGCGAAAATCTCATATGGTTGAGATCTTCGATCTTGCGTGGTCCGTAACGATAGTACCCGCCTAGGCCGTTACGGGAATCGTATAGTCGACCGTCCTTGTCGCGACGCCATCGGGCGTGCACCATCATGTCCGGATCAGGATCGTCCGGCTTATTGGGCTTCGTCTTAAATGCGAGTCCGCGGGACTCGGCCTCTGTCATGATCCAGCAAAGAGGGATGTAGGCCAGAGAATCGTCCGGGTAACCGCCGCCGACATTGGAATGAACGCCGGCAAACCACACTTGCGTCAAGACCTCCGATGGCACGTCTTTTTCATTCCAAAGAACCGGATGGAAGGTCGTTCGCTCATCGTCGAGCGACAACGCGTGGCACGCCCGTTGAATGCGCGTATCAAATTTTCGGTTTGGAAGCTCAAGCGGCCAAATCCATTGGCTAACGCCCCTGGCCATCTCATCGATTGGAAGGCCGTAGGCCGCGACGGTGTCCCACAATCCTAGGAATTCGATTTCCTTAACCTCAGTATTCTTGTCTTTATCGTAACGCGCACCAAAAATGTAGAGAACGACGTCACGTATCAACCGGAAGAGAAACTCTATTCGCAAAATGGTGTGAAAGTTTTCGCGACGGTAGGCGCGATAGGCCATCTGCGCATTGCGATACACTTCAGCGTCCGTCGCGCCGGTTACGAGATTCTGGCTGAGGACGAGCCCAATCAATACGCGAATGGTGAAGGAGCCGCGGCTGAAGCCAAAGGCAAAAATCTGATCGCCTTCGTTGTAATTCAGGCACAGGAATTTGTAGATATCCAAGACGTTGCGCTTCAGACCCCATCCGAAGACGCCACCCGATATGGCGAGCGGCTTGAAGGAGGACGTACCTACGCCGTCATCGTAGAAGGCAACTTGCTCGCTGCCTCTGAGATCAAGGCTTTCAAAAACGCGCCAAACGTTTGATTTCCACACCTTGCTGGCCGAATTGCCCGTGCCATCTGAAAGAAGAATAATACGTTTCCCGGGCATAAAAACCTCCTGGCAACAAACACTCGAAGGAATTAGGCGCGGGAAATACGCCCTACGCGCAGTCAGCAATTTTTAGTTGTAAACTGGGCGGGAGAGCCGGAGGGGTCAATCGACGCAGGCGGGTTATCAACATCTTCTGCGAAAAGTGGAGGGTGCGTTCGCACGGCCCGCGTTGAGGGCTCCGCGTCAAGCCCATAGATCTTTGCGCAGGCCCTTTTGCCGGGTTGCCCACCGTCGGCGTTGAAATTCAATGTTCAGTTGGCAGGCGGTGCGCGTGATTTATTAAAACGGATCTTGCTTTGAGCGAAGTTTAGGTTCGCTAGCGATGCCGCCCGCGCAAATTCTTCGCCGCGCTGCGCTTTATGCGCTCCTTTTCAGCCTCGAACGTAGCGAGCAACCGCGTAGTGAACATTTCAGCTTGGGGCATACCCAGCGAGTACATTTCGCGCTCGCGCTCTTCCTCGCTACGGAGGTAATCATTGAAACGACCGACTCTCTCCAGCCGTATTTCGACGCGCTTGAGACTCTGGCGCTTGATAAAGTGTCCGTATTCAATGCGCGCCGCCTCGGACAAATAATTGCTCACCTCCTGATCAAATATCCCGCAATCAGTACATATCAAATCCAAGTAGGTGAACTCGAATCCCAGCATGTTGAACATATACATCCCGTAATTCGTGATCTTTACCTGATCGACAGACTCTGAATAATGGTCCACTCGGTTATTCGACTCGACGAGTCCATGCTTGAGAAGAAGGTCCACGGTTTTAATGAAGTCGTCCGCCATGTTGAACGTATCTGAAAAATAGCTCAACAACTCTGCCATGCTCATGTAAGCTGGCGTTGACCCCTCCGTCGCTTTCGCCAATTTTCGTAGAATTCGCAGCGCGGTGAAGTGCGAACCGTGTCTATTGTATCTGATTTGAAAGATATTCGGAATATCACTGAGCGTCTCATCGTAGAAATATCGCTTTGGAATCATCACTGGTTTGATCACTTGATGCAGCTGAAACACCCAGCCGCGGGTTGCAACCATTTCCTCTACATTTGTATATCCGGAGAGCAAGAAGCTCCGGAAGAGATCAAGTGATAGCCTTATGTCTCCGTGGCCACATGCCGACAGAAAAGCGTTAAGGGGAGAACGTTCGGTCGCGAAATCTTTTGCCAATATGTCGAGGTAGATTCGAATTTCCTTCACGGTCTCGGCATCAACATCTGCCATTAGCGCAGCACGCCCTTTTTCACTTTTTAGCAGGTCGATCGTGTATTGGAGGCGCTTGGCAAATACCGCTGCGGGTTTAGGAGAGCTAATGTGGAAACCCGAATTTTGGAAGGCATCAAGCAATCCATGTATCTTTGAATTGTGAAAGCGCTCCTCTCTCATCGAGATAAGCGTTATGCACTGAAGCCTTTTGGATATGTCTTGGGCAATTTGAAAACAAAAATCTTGGCCTTGCGAAGAATATTGGTCGGTATTGTCCAGGACAACAACAATGCCTTTGCGACGCTTTTTCCAGTAGTCCATAAGCCGCGTCGCGCAGTATACGTAATCCTCTTTCCACTGACTGATAAGGTCGGCTAGCTGTATGTTGTAGGTTGCGGAGGCGGGATCAAGTCCAGCAAGAGTTTGTTTTCTTGCTACCTCAAAACGGTCCTGAAATAGCTGTTCAAGTAGTGTTTCCCGGTCTGCCTCCATCAAAGAGTCCATGTCGAGGCTCTTGATGATCCCCATCCAAACAAAGTCATCGATAAGAGAGTGTTCTTCCGGCGTGGTGAGCAAGTCGACAATAGCAATGACCGAATGCTTGCTAAGCCAAGCAGGCGGCTTATGGTGAAGCAAGCGCTTAATAAACGTCGATTTTCCTGAGCCCTTTCCTCCGAATAGGACGAGAACTTCGCCACGTTGTGCGCTTTTCAATCCTGCCTCTAAACGACTTCCTAATCGCCCTCCCTCTTCGACATCGTCGAGCTGCCGGACGCCAAATTGCTGGAAGTAGGGTGAGAGCGAGTCGTGGATCAGCGTGCGCATACCAGCATGAGTGCTCCGGCACCGCTTCCCCCTGACGATCGGCGCTGTCGAGCTGCGAGAGGTAGCGAGCAATGCTCTCGTCGATCTGCGCCAGCCGCCGCTGCATCTTGGCCTGGGTGAAGTTCCTATCCCGCGTGTTG
>JAQGKC010000187.1 GCA_028290305.1 Bradyrhizobium sp. | reverse complement strand
TCTTGGTTAACGCCGAGACGTGGTTGGCCACGCCGGTTTAAGCTGGGGGTTTACGGGCATTCAAATTGAGCTGTGCGGTATGTCGCATCGTTATGTTCGTCGTACATAACAAAGCGGTGGTCCCTAGGGCATTTGAGGTGCTGTCGGGGTCATCGACATGACATCCCGGCTTCCATGCTGGCCCAGAAGCCACATTGTTGGCCGTGCGCGTGAAGCTCGTCGCGGAATACCAGCAGGATTGCAGCCGCAAGAAGGACCGCTGACAGCAGGAGAGGAAGTCTGTTTTTCATCTCCCGAATATGCGCCCGGAATCACCCGTTTTCCACCCCGGAACTCCGCCACTCGGGCTCGCCTTTTGGCCCCCGGAGCATTTGGGTGGCTCACTCGAATATCTTCTCGGGCTGCACCGTGAGGCGAATGGCTATGTCGCTTGAGCCGTCGAAAACCTCAAGGACATGATCGCACAGCAGGCAACGGAATTCGCCCTTGGATCCCGTCTTGGAAATCAATTCAATGCGGCGATAGCCGGCGCTGCATTCGGGACAGATGACATCGGACTTCTTCATGCAGCCGAATATGCGCTGCAGACCTTCCGCTTTCCAGTAACGATCCTGCCACCAGCAAACTGACCGCCGTCCGCAGGGAAATCGTTCGGAGAATCATCGTTTTGGTCGATCTTCGATGCCCATATGTCCGAGTGGACCGGCCATACGAGCCGCCACGGAATGTGAGTTGACGGGAACCTGCCGGGCAGGCTTGGGTTTCCTTTAAAGGAATCGATGCATAAACGGCTGCGGCCGAAGGAGACTTTCATGCGTAACGTCGTTCTGGCTTTGCTGGCCGCGAGCGGTCTGGCGATGGTAGGGATCGTGCCGGCCTCGGCCGTTGGCACCCGCTATCCGTTTTGCATTCAAGGCGACGAATATCCCGGTCTCAGCAACTGCACCTTCACGAGCTACCGGCAGTGTCAGGCCACCGCTTCGGGGCGGTTCCTGACCTGCATCGAAAATCCATTTTACATGGCCGACAGCGGTCCGCGTGGCTATCGCGGCCCCCGCGTACGATCCGTCTATCCCGCTTACTGATTCGAGCGGCGGCACGGGGATTCCGCGCCACGCGCCGCTCCGCCCAACGCGCGAACGTGAATTGACGGGGAGTGAGCAGACCGGTCTGCTTGGCAACCAGCACATCATCGGTCGAAGCCTTTAACGGAGGACGCCATGCGCAGGTCTTTGTGGGCTTCGATCGCGATCGGCGTGATCGCCGCAATCAATGCCGCCCCGGCCGCGGCGGGAAATGCCCCGTTCTGCATCAAGGGTTGCGATTTCGGCGGTGGAGCGGGCGACTGCAGCTTTTCGACGTATCAGCAATGCCAGGCCACGGCCTCCGGCCGGGACGCCACTTGCGCCGCGAACCCCTATTTGAGCGCCAATGCCGAGCTGCTGCCCGGTCGTGGCCGGCAGTCCCGAAGGAGATATTGATGCGCATTCTGGCTTTGGCGATTTTGGCGATCGGGACGGTTTCGGCGACCGGGCCGGCTCGGGCGCAGACGTATGATCCGGATTATCCGGTTTGCATGCGGGTCTACGGCCCGCTCAATTATAATGAATGCAGCTATACGTCACTGGCCCAATGCAATGGGTCCGCGTCGGGCCGCGCGGCGCAGTGCATGCTCAATCCATATTTCGCGAACGCGTACGAGGAGCCATCGGGGCGACGCTACCGGCGCCATCGCCACGCTTATTGAGCCAGCCCAGTTTGAGCTATTCCAGCTCGACGACCCGGCCATCCACCAGCGACACCCGCCGGTCCATTCGGCCGGCGAGTTCCATGTTATGGGTCGCAATCAGCATCGCCACCCGGGTCGCCTTGACGAGCTGCATCAACGCCCCAAACACATGATCCGCGGTGTGCGGATCGAGATTTCCGGTCGGCTCATCCGCAAACAGGACCCGCGGCGCGTTGGCGACCGCGCGCGCGATTGCGACCCGCTGCTGCTCGCCGCCCGATAGTTCGGCCGGCCGGTGCTTGACGCGATCGCCGAGGCCGAGATAGGACAGGATTTCCGTGGCGCGTTTGATGGTCTCACTGCGTTTCAGGCCGCGGATCATCTGCGGCAGCATGACATTTTCGAGCGCGGTGAATTCCGGCAACAGCCGATGCGATTGATAGACGAAGCCGATATCGGTGCGGCGGATCTGGGTCCGCTCGACGTCGGATAATCCCGATGTCGCCGTGCCCCCGACATACACTTCGCCATCGTCGGGGCTTTCGAGCAGGCCTGCGATATGCAGCAGCGTCGATTTGCCCGAGCCCGACGGCGCGACCAGCGCAACCGACTGTCCCGCCCACAGCGCAAGCTTGGCGCCGTCGAGGATCGTCAGCGTCGTCTCGCCTTGCATGTACTGGCGTTTTATCTCGTGGAGATAGACAACCGGTACATCTTCCGCCCCCTGCTCCATCTGTCCTCTCACTCGTACCGAAGCGCTTCGACGGGATCGAGGCGGGCGGCACGCCAAGACGGATACAGCGTGGCGAGGAAAGACAGCGTCAGCGCCATGATCACGACAGCGCTGGTTTCGCCGAAATCGATCTCGGCCGGCAGCTTGGAGAGAAAGTAAAGCTCCGGCGAAAACAATTCGGTGTTGGTGAGCCAGGACAGGAATTGCCGGATCGATTCGATATTCAGGCAGACCAGCATGCCGACCAAAAACCCCGTCAGCGTGCCGACCACGCCGATCGCGGCCCCCGTGATCAGAAACACCCGCATGATCGATCCCTGCGAGGCACCCATGGTGCGCAGGATCGCGATATCGCTGCCCTTGTCCTTCACCAGCATGATCAGGCCCGAGACGATATTGAGCGCCGCGACCAGCACGATCATGGTGAGGATCAGGAACATCACGTTGCGCTCGACCTGAAGCGCATTGAAGAAAGTCGAGTTGCGCTGCCGCCAGTCCACCAGGAACACCGGCCGTCCGGCGGCCTCGGTCACGGTCTTGCGGAAGCCGTCGATCTTGTCGGGATTGGTGGTGAACACCTCGATTGCGGTCACATCATTGGGGCGATTGAAATAAGCCTGCGCCTCCGCAAGCGGCATGAACACGAAGCTCCCGTCATATTCGGTCATGCCGATCTCGAACACGGCCGCGACCTTGTAAGGCTTGATACGCGGCGTCGTGCCCATCGGGGTTACCGCCCCCTTCGGCGAGACCAACGTGATGCTGTCTCCGGCGTGCAGCGACAGTTGATCGGCAAGTCGGCGGCCGATCGCAACGCCCTGCCCTTCGTCGAATCCCTCGAGCGTGCCTTGTTTAATGTTCTTGGCGATCGAGGTGAGGTTGTTGAGATCGTCGGCGCGAAT
>JAQGKC010000169.1 GCA_028290305.1 Bradyrhizobium sp. | reverse complement strand
ATTAGAGGAAACACCGCCAGTTGAAGGTCCCCGCCAACATTCTCAAAGTAAACGTCGATTCCGTCAGGACATGCCCGCTTCAATGCAGCCGACAGGTCATCGACGGTACGGTGGTCAATACAATCGTCGAACCGCAGTTGCTCGCGAACAAACCTGCATTTGTCGGCGCCTCCCGCGATTCCAACGACGCGCGCCCCTGCTCTCTTGGCAAGCTGACCCGCGACCGACCCCACGGCGCCGGAGGCTGCGGAAATCACAACCGTCTCGCCCTGTTTTGGTTGCCCAATATCTTTCATGGCCGAATAAGCTGTCGTACCCGGCATTCCCAGCACACCCAGATAGGTCGAGGGCGGCGCACCAGGCGGCAGCATCACCAGCGCATTGCCTGATGTCAGGATATGACTCTGCCAGCCCCGCGCGCCAACCACGATTTGCCCCCGGGCGAAGCGCGGATCTCTGGACACGATGACCTGTCCGACCGTCTCACCCGTCATCGGGGCGCCGATTTCAGCCCGTGCCGCATATGTCTTGGTCTCGTTCATCCGGACTCGCATCCCCGGGTCGAGCGACAGCCAAAGCGTGCGCGTCAGCACCTCGCCCGCACCGGGCTCGGGCACTGCGTCGGTTTCCAATAGGAAGTCCTGAAGCGCCGGCAACCCTCTCGGGCGGCTTTTCAGGACAATCGAGCGGCGGAGATTGTTCATCGGCCAAGTCCCTTTCAAAACGGCTGACGGCGGCGCAGCCGTTAAAACTGGCGACGCCGGCCGTCCCGCTGAAATTTATACATTCCTGCAAAATCAACTATAATATAGGTTATTCGCACTACATCTTTGCACTGAGAGCATCAATGGATGGCACCAGAATGGACGAGATTGCCGCCTTCCTGGCGGTCGTCGAGACGGGAAGTTTCAGTGCAGCCGCGCGCGTTGTGGGGCGAGACGCATCAATCATCTCCAGGCGAGTAAGCGCGCTCGAGACAAACCTGGGAGTACGCTTGTTGGAGCGATCGACCCGGCACGTGAGCCCGACCGGCGCCGGCGTGCGTTTTTACGAGCGAATGAGAGCGGCAACAGCCGCAATGAAGGACGCCGAGGCTGAAGCAACCGGCACGAGCCTATCAGTGACAGGAAAATTGAGATTGGCGCTGCCCGCCACCTTTGGTCGTTTATGGATGGCGCCACTGCTACCCGAATTTCTCGCCGCCCATCCCGACGTGGCGATCGAAGCGGAATACGCCGATCGCTATGTCGATATCATCGCGGAGGGTTTCGATGTTGCTATCCGCCTTGGCGAATTGGGCGACAGCCGGCTGGTGGCAAAACGAATCGCGAGCCACCGACGGCTGATTTGCGCGGCACCCTCATATCTGGCCGCTCACGGAACTCCAGTGACGCCCGGCGATCTTGCCGATCACGCCTGCCTGAGCTTCACGCGCCTCGCCAGCCATCCCGAGTGGCGTTTCAGGAAAGGGGATCATACTTCCTCCGTCAGAGTTAACGGCCCTTTGAGCGCAGACGATACTCAAAGCCTCATCACCGCGGCAATATCCGGGGCAGGCATCGTCATGTGCTCTGATTGGCTGGCCGCACCCGAGCGTGCAGATGGAAAACTTGTGTCGATCCTGACCGATTGGACTGTCGAAGGAGAAGGCGCGATCCAAATCATACGCCCCTCGGTCCGTTTCACAGCAGGAAAGACTCGGAGCTTCATGGATTGGATTTCCGAGCGATTTCGGCGACCGCCTTGGATGCTCAATTGATCGCACGCAACGCTTTCAGGGTTACACCAAGGCTGCCCAGAGCGATGTGCCCTGAGAAACACAGCCCAACGATAGTCGCCGCTTTGAGGAACAGACGCTCACGCAATATATTCTAGCTTTTTGCCTGGGACACGGTCGAAGAGAGTCCCGCTCCAGCGAAACCCCGAGTGGGTGGCGCGATGATCAGGGGAATAAAATTCTTTCAGAAGCAGGCCGACAAGGTCGAACGAACGGCACGCGTAATTTCGGACGTCGAAGCCTCCCAAATCCTTTTCAATTTAGCGAAGGCATATCGCCGTCAGGCTGCCGTACTGAAGGCCAAACAAAAATCACGTAAAATGCGGAATAAAACCTCAGGGGCCAAGTCCAGAGGGACTTAGTTCGTCTGAACTCAGGAACTAGCACAATCCTTTTCCGCGAACTGCAACAGTATGCACGTCGTTGGGGCAACGTTCTGAACTTTGCCTGTGAGTCCAACCTGAATGTCGCTCAAAGAAAGAAAAAACCGGGATTGCTGCTGATCATCACGTCGCTCTGAACGGCATACTCGGCGATTTCGTCTAGGAACCGTTTTCACCTGATCGGCAGCAATCCCGAACTGCTGAATGAAGCTTTGCACGCAGACATCCGTAGCCGTGGTTCATCGCGGTGGGCATCCCGATTGCCCCGCGGTGTGGCACAAGAATTTCCGCAGGCGGCTAAGTTTCCGCCGATCACGGCAGTGACGTATTCGCCTTCATTCTCCGGACTGATCATGGAAAATTTCCTTTCGAAGGCTAGAACGAACAACCAAATTTAATCTGCAACAACAATCTATTAAGGCGGAACAATCAAGCGGCAAAATATTTGGAGCAGTAGCTTCGTCGATAAGCGACGGCGTGTGGAGATCATTAGCCTGAACACCCCGGCCGCGATTTTCGGTCCCACCCTCGGCAACGCGGTCCTGGCGGCTCGGATTGGCGGCTACTATGCCATTAGGTGCGCATTGCAATCATTGCAACGCAGATCAAGCGGTAGTCCCGAGTTTGGAAAACGACCGCTTTATATACGTCTGCACCAACTGCGGCTGGTGGGGCCTTGATCCGCTCCGAATGGAGTCGCCTCCGATCGGCGAGGCAGCAAGATTTGGGCGAAATCGCGCGACGACGTTGCCGGTTTTCACCCTTGAGATTGATGGTAGACCAATGCTCGTCTTCGAGACAATCGGGGCCGCAGAGGCATACGAAATTTGTGTCGATGAAGATGTGAGGTCTGATCTAAGCGCGCTCACCTCGGGCGGGATTTCCATCTGCCCTGAGGGCGCAATACTCAGTTCCCGGCCGGCGGTGCAAGAGGAAATCGCTGCGTTCAAACGTGCCGTTAAACTAGCGCCGACCTCAGACCAGCCTACGATGGCATTTCTCATCAAAATAGACGGATTGATTGTGGTGGCCATTGGTCCCAAATGATCTGTCGCATCGTAACGAGAAGCGCAAGGGCGGGTGCTGATTGGCGAGGTAGTGCCGGGTCCGGAATGGACTTGCCGACCGAGCCGGTCGGTGTCCGTCATCTGCATCAATGGCGGCGAGCGCGAACCGACCATGATGCGCGGGGGTATGCCGCCCCCCCCCCGCAATATCCGGGCATCACGATAAACATTCGCAACACCTCGTCCCCGCATTGGCAATCGGAAGTGTCGGCGTCTTAGGGCCAAGTCTGCTTTGCCTCTGCCAGCTCAACCGGTCGGCGCAACACAGGCGTTAAATCTCTCTGCTGCGGTTTCAAATTGCAAGGTCTCACGTGATCGTTCGTTTAGCTGACGAGCCACTTTGTTCAGATACGCTTGCGAGTGCACCGACAAGTCGGTGCCTCTGGCCCGAGTTACCAAGGCACGTTCAAGAGCGACTTTTTTGAAGCGCTGCCTTGCGAATCCGGGAGAAAAACGTTCCATCGCGATGCTATTGCACGAGCATCATCCTCGAACAGCACATCCGCCAAAGCCTACGGAATTGGCGTGAGTTAATGTTTGACGATTCAGAAACCATTACCATGCGCCCTACCGTGATCGGCGGCGACCAACATGCCGACGACTTCGAGGTGATTTGGCGCGGCCTTATAATTGGCCGGATATTGAAGCAGCCCGGTGCGCCCATCGGACAGCCGCAATGGTTCGGCTGCAATCTGCCGCCCAGCTGCAAGCAGCGGGCGATCTCGGGTATAATATCCATCTCAAGGATTGCCAGACCAAATTCAGAATCGTCCGGGCTCGGATACGGGCTTCGCTGGCTGATGCGGCCCACTCGACGAATTATCCGCGCAGCGGATAGGACGTGTATCCACGCTTTCTCACGAAGGGGCCATGACCACAGGGGCGAAGAACCTTGTACGGTAACCTGTCAGCAACGCGTGAAGAACAACAACAAGCCGCTGATAAGTTTGCCCCGCGGTTTCCGACTCAGCACGAAAGTCAGAAATTAGAGAACGATTTTACGCTTTTAATGAGCGAATCGCAGAATTGGAAAATGAAGGTCATCGGGGACATGCGATGGAAGTCCTGAAGGCAAATGCAATAGGTTTCGCTCGCCAAATCGACGAGCTCTGCTGATTGTTAGTTGCGTCCGCTCCGAAAGGTGCGTCGTAAGTGAAGAGCTCACAACCGGAAACGTTCACTCGGGCATAAGAGTACAAACAAACGGCGCGCTAAAAGTGAGCCGTTTTTGCTCATGAGCGTCCCGTTAACCAGCGGGGCTTTTTTAAGCGTAATCACTTTGCCGGTGATTCCGACTTCGAACCAGAGCTAGCCGGTCCGGTCGTCGTTTTCGGAGCAGGACCATCGTAAGCGGTGCCCTTTTCACCGATACCTGACCACCCGGTTTCTTTATTCGCCGGGTTCGACATGCCGGTTGTGCTGTCCTTCTTCTTGGCATCAGAATTACTGTTCGTCATGCTCGGCTTGTTCATGTCGGTCTGAGCGGAAGGACCCGTTTGTGCGTAAGCACCGTTGACCAGTCCGACGGCCAGTGCGCCCGTAAGTGCTGCAATCTTTAACATGATGGTTTCCTTTGGTTGGTGATTGCAGAACCAACCGAGTGCTGCCAGCAACGTTCCGAGAAAGGCTTTGAAACCGGCTCGCTTGCGTGCGGCAGAATTCAGTCGACGGCGTTCCGGCCTGGCATTTCACGGTCCTCCATGAACACCGTCTGTGGAACCAACTTACCCGTGCAGCGTTGCAAGAACATCAAAGGAGCGCTTGTCATGGACAGCAATCCTGAAAAAGATGCCGACCGCCATGCTCGCATTGCGTTCATGGCAATGTCTGCAGCCTGCTTAGCCGTCGTCATTATTGCGGCCTTCGTCGCGAGGCAGGGCGTCGATACCAGGCAAACTAGCAACGTTACGCAGCCGGGGACGATTGGCTTAGCTAAACCGCACGCGCCACTCGACAGAGCGCCGGGAGAGCCTATACGCAATTAAACGTTATTCGCGCAGCGCGCGGCTTCGCACATATTCCCATGTCCGAAGCGGCGAGCCTTTCATAACTCGACTAGCCCCGCGTGATCGCGGAGCTCCCAAAAGCCGCAGGGTCTGCCTTCCAGCCCCGCTCGGGCGTTATCGGTGAGCGGTTCGCGGCGTTTGTCCAGTCGTTTCTTGACGGCCATTAGTTGGGCCTATTCGATTGGAGCGCCGGGCGTTGCGGCGTTGCCGGTGATCCGCAATCCAGATCAAGCTCGCGAGTGAGCAGCGCGAAGGCAATCGTTGATGCCTCCGCCACCGAAACCTCCGGGCGCTTCCGTGGTGCGCCAGATCTATCCGTGTAACAAAATCCTATGAACAGAAGAGCCGATGGATCGAGAGTGGCTGGTACCGGAGCCGCGCGCATGGATTTTTTCCACACCGGAGGCGGCTTGAGTCTGCCTGATCGCGTTGACCACCGCGATGGCAGCACGAAGTGAGGACGCTAAGCCCACGTCCTTTCAAATTGAATGCCGTCGCGATCTCATGCTGAAATTGATCCGGTATGACGGGCGCACTGCGTTCCGCCTCGCTGAGGCGCTCGGGATAGCAGCCGACGCCTCGGTCGAAACCAATGGTCATTGCGCTCGGCAAAAGCACAGCTCTTGCAGAACGCCAATATCTTGCCTGCTTGCTCATCCGTGAGCTTTTTCCCCACGAACGCCTCCTAAGAAGCTGCCATAGTCACGAGGTCGTCCGCCCCCGTCGAGAAAAATCAACTTGACGACGATAATCAAAACACCGATCAAAACTGAAATCATCCCCATCCCCCTTCGTTGATGCATCCACCATAGCAGCGTAGCGCGGCGTGCCGGCGAGCGATAGCTGCCCCTTGAGGGGTTCGCAACCGGCGCTCTCAATGGGCTTTTCCCAGTTTTTCTCGAAGATGCGTAACGGAACCAGGCCCGAGATCCTGCAGGCCCAACAGCGTTGCGTCCGAAGCCTCGCGAATTTCGCCAACACTTTTCCATCCGGCGGCCGTTACCGCGTTCCGGATCCTCGTAGAAAATCGGACGTTTTCGATGGGCGTGTCGTCGGGAAGGTTTGGTGCAGGATAGAGCATCGGCCCCGCAGCCGCCTCACGTGCCAAGCGCTCTGCCCGCAGGCGGTCACGGTTTCCATGTAACGCCCGCTGAGCCTCTTCGTGATCGGCGATCGCCTCTTTTGCTTCGTGGCCTCTAAGCTCCTTTCGCTCAGCGGCTGAGAGACCGGGATCACTGCTTTTCTTTTTGCCGCTCATTTCCCCTTCGCCTTCGGCCGGTCGACGCGTGCCTCGCGAAACTCCTCCGGGCCTTTAACGAGGCGGCGCTGCCGCTGTGCTCGTTCTTTCGGCGGCGCCGATGGGTCGACAATCCTTTCGATCGCCTTTGCGGCGAGCTCCTGAGCGCGCAATCTCCGGCCGGATTTGCTGACGGGCCTCGCTCGGGTCTTGACCTTCAGCCCCAGCGCTACAAGGCGGCGGATGGCGTGCGCCCGGGTAATCGTTTTGTCTGTTGATGATGTGATCCAAGCATCGATCGCAGCAAGCTCGGCAGGCTGCCAGCGCTCGCCAATTTGGATGCCTTTCCCAGTTGCCAGCGGGCCCCGCCTTTTCCTTGGTACCACACTTGTCTTCGCCATAAACCATGGTACCATAGAAGCAAGCTGAGCGGAAGTGTCGCCTTCCGCCCGGCTGTAACCCGACCACTCATCGCGTTTTGGGACACCGACTTACTCGGCAAACGCCGCAAAGCGGCCTAGCGGGCTCTCATTTAGCAGTGACCTATTTTGCCTTGTGTTCACAAGTGCACAGACTCCACCATCGCCATGTTCCAACGTGGAACGCCAGAGGCGACGCTATGGCCGAGTATCGAGCATACATTGTGGGCCAAGATGGGCATTTCATCCGGTCAGTGGATTTCGTTGTGCCCGATGATGAGACCGCAAAGGAATACGCAAAGCGGCTCGTAGATGGTCACGACATCG
>JAQGKC010000280.1 GCA_028290305.1 Bradyrhizobium sp. | reverse complement strand
GATTTCCGGCAAGACGCGCAAGGTGCGCGGGCCTCCGTCGGGAGAGGCGGTGGCTGAAGTCGTCGCCCGCGGGGAGGCGGAAGTCGGTTTTCAGCAGGTCCCCGAGCTGCTCCATGTTCCGGGTGTCGATTTCGTCGGTAGGGTGCCGTCGGACATTCAACCACCAACCCATTTTGTCGGCGCGCTGCCCAAGAATTCACAACAGCCCGACGCTGCAGTCGACCTGCTCCGCTTCCTCTCCTCCGCAGAGGCCGGAGCCGTAATTACGAAAGCCGGATTGAAGCCGCTGGCGGCGCGCTGAACGGCTTGTTGCGCACTCGTATGTCGGCTTCTGGCACAAAGCGGACAGATCGAGATGTCTGCTATTTGGTCGCTGTCCGGGGCAAAGCGGACATCCGCCAGCGGCTGCCGGAACAAACGCAATTTATGAATACAGGCCCTAATTTCAGGCAAGGCGGTAATGGTATCGCCGAGTAATGACGCGCTATTCGCGCGAGTGTGTGCGCGCCTGGCCGCGCCCGGCAGCCTGCTGAACGACGGCAAGGTGATTTCGGACGAACGGCCGGCCGGTTGGCTAGCGCAAGTTCTTCAAAATGTGCGACGTCTTCGGGGCACGAGCGAGCTTGCTGCTCTTTAACCCTTCCCCCTTGCGGGGAGGGTCGCGAGCGTAGCGAGCGGAGTGGGGGCTCACCGTCAAATAGTCGCGCCGAGACCCCCACCCTGCCGGCCTTCGCGGCGCTTCGGCCGTCGACCCTCCCCGCAAGGGGGAGGGTAAGAAAGCGGATTGCAGTAGGGGGTTCAGAAAGCGTCCGTTACCCAAACACATCCTGCAACACGCCGTCGCGCACCACCACGGTGTCGTCGACCGTGATCGTCGTCCACATCACCGGAATGTCGAAGTGCCCGGCCGTATAGCGCCCGGCGAATTCGTTGGCGCCGGTCGAGAACAGGAAGTTGCCCGACACCGCGCGGATTTCGGTGCCGTTGGTATCGCGCTGGTCGTACATCGCCAGCGCCTCATAGCGCGCGCCGGGATTCATGCCGAACCCGACATGGGACACCGCATAGGCTTCGCGGTCACCCCACGCCGCGAGATAAGTGCGCATCATCATCGCGTCGGCGCCCTCGCCCTCGAGGTCAGTGACGTAGTCGTCCTTCAGCGTCATCCGGATCGGCGATGTCAAATAGCGCTTGAAGGTAAGATTGATGTCGCCGGCGGCCATCACCAGCGTGCCGTTGACGGTGCCATTTTTGGGAAAGCTGACGACGATGCCGCCGGGCCAATGCGCCAGCGTGCCCGGCTTGTCCGTCCAGCCCCAGACGCCGACCGTCGAGGCGCCTGCCATGTCGATGTCGAGTTCGGTCCCCGCCCTGGAGGTCACGCGCATACGCTTGGTTCCGCGCAGCATTTTCGCTGCTGCGCGCACGCGCTTTTCCAGTGCCGTATCGGGCACCATGCGCTCGAGCGCTTCGGGATGTTCATTGGAAATAACCAGAATACGCGCGCCCGCTTTCAGTATTTCCGGTGTTTCCACCGCGTGCATCAAACCCTCGATGGTGCAATCGACCACGAAGCCTGCCTGCTGAAGCGCGGTGACGACTGGCGCCAGCCGCTGGATCGCCTCGCTGGCGCCGGTGGAACGGATCGGCACGATCTGCCGGTTGCGCGGGGTCGGCACGATGATGTGAAATGGTTTGGCGCCCATCCTCAAGAGAGCGAGTTCGGCCAAGTGAACGTTGAGCGCGCGCGACTGCGTCTCCGAAAGGATAGCCGCGGTGTCGCCGGATTTGACCGCGCAGCGCTCGAAAATCTCGCAGAACGCGTCGATCCATTTTGCTTCGATGCGATCCGCCAGCATGCTTTATCTCCAGTAATAGCAAAACCGTCGTGCCCGGCTTTATGCCGGGCATCCACGTCTTAGCAGCATAGCAGCAAAAAAGACGTAGGTGGCCGGGACAAGACCGGCCATGACGGAAAAAACTCCGTACAGCTCCGCATCAAACTTCCGGAAACCCGCGCAGCAGATAGGACCGCACCGCCTGCAACAGGCCGTTGAGGATCAACCCCAGCAGCGAAATCGTGATCAGCGGGACGAACATGTCGACGGCCTGAAAGGTCCGCGCCGCCGTCACCAGGAGATGGCCGAGGCCATCGGTCGAGGTAATCATTTCGGCAAGGAACACTACGATGCATGAAATCACAAGCCCAATGCGGCAGCCGGTCAGGATCGACGGCACCGCAGCCGGCAGCACGACCTTGAACAGGATTTGACGGGGCGGCGTGCCCGCCGCCATCGCCGACCAGATCAGCTTCTGTTCCACCATTGACGCGCCGTAATAGGTCGAAAGCAGAATCGGAAACAGCGCATCCGCGGCAACCAGCGTGATCTTCGATTCATGGCCGAATCCGAGCAACAACAGCAACGCCGGATACAGCGCGACCTTGGGCAAAGGCGCCAGCACCCGCACGATGGGGCGTACCACGGCATTGACTGCCGGATTGACTGCCGCGGCGAGGCCAATGCTGACACCCAGGATCACCGCAATCGAGAATCCCACGAATAGCCGAAACAGCGTGGCAGCGATCTCTTGCTGAAACGCGCTGGTTGCGAGTTGCTGCGCGAGACGCATGAACACCAGACCGGGCGGCGGCAGCAGCGACGCCGGCGCATATCCAAACGACGTAATCGCCTGCCACAGTCCGATCAGCAACGCGATCGGCACGATGCCGAGCAGAACATCCGATGTAACAGCCCGCGCGTTCATGAAAAACTCAAGGGCATGTCGAAGCGCGGCTCGGACCATCTTACCAATCTGCCGCGCAGTTTCTCGAATGCGGCGTCAAGGCCGATCCCCATCGCACCGACGATGATGATCATCGCGAACACCGTGTCGTATTGTCCCATGTCGAGCGCATTGAACAGGATGTTTCCAGCGCCGGACTGCCGCGCGATCATCTCACTGGTGATCATGGTGATCAGCGCCAGCACAAGACCGGTTCGGCACCCCGTGAGAATCTCCGGTAACGCCGCCGGCAGCACGATCCGGATCATCCGCTGCGTCGCCGACAGCCCCATCGCAGCGCCCGACCATAGCATCTTTTCCTCGACTGCTTTCGCACCCTGGAAGCTGTGGTAGATCACTGGAAGGCTGACGCCGAGAAAGATCACCAGCGTTTTCGAAACATCGCCGACGCCGAGCCAGAGCATGATGATCGGCATCAACGCCGCCTTCGGCACCGGATAGATGATCATCAGCAGCGGATTGAAGAACGACGCCACATTGCGGCTGCGGCCCATCATCAATCCGAGCGGAATAGATACCATAACCGCTAGGCCGAAGCCGATGGCCATACGACGCAGCGACGCAAGAATGTTGATCAACGATTCCTTGTCGCCGAGAATAGAGGGAATCGCGCGGATCGCATCCAGCGCGGTAGGAAAGCTGTCGGTGTTCAGGATCAGCGCCGCGATCTGCCAGATGCCGAGCAAGCCCAGACAAGCAAGCAGCGGCGCCGCGCGCGAGACGAGAGCGCGCACCACATTCATGGCCGCAACTCCTCTTCACTGGTGTCATCGATCATGCGCTCGATATCGACAACGTATTTCTGGTAACGAGCATCGAGCAGAAGTTCCGCCCGGCGGCGCGGACGCGGCAGGTCGATATCGACGATCTCTTTGATGCGGCCGGGCGAACGCGTCATCACCACGACCTTATCAGACAGGAATACCGCCTCCTCAACCGAATGGGTAACAAACAGCACCGTCTTGCGGTCGCGTTCCCAGATGTTGAGCAGATCGTTCTGCAGCCGCGTGCGCGTATGCGCATCCAGCGCGCCGAACGGCTCGTCCATCAGCAGCACCGCGGGATGATAGGCCAGCGTGCGCGCCAACGCGACGCGCTGCTTCATGCCCCCGGACAATTCCTTCGGATAGAAGTTCTCAAAACCCTTGAGGCCGACCATTTCGATCAGCGCGCGGCTTTGCGCTTCGGCCTCGGCGTGCTTCATGCCCTGCTGGCGGGGGCCATACATCACGTTGCCGAGCACGGTCTTCCAGGGAAACAGCGCGAACTCCTGAAACACCGGCCCGCGATCGGGTCCCGGCCCAATGATCGCCTTACCCTTCATCCTGGCGACGCCGTCAGTCGGGCTGACAAAACCGCCGACGATGTAGAGCAGCGTCGATTTTCCGCAGCCGGACGGGCCGAGAATGGAGACGAAGGCGCCATCCTCGATTGTCAGCGATATCTGCGACAACGCCAGATGGTCTTGACGGCCGGAAGTTCGGAAAACTTGCGAGACCCGATCGATCTCGATCATCGCGGTCGCCTGCGCCCGCTCCGGCGCGGATTCCGCCTGAACATCCGACCGCGATGGCAATACCTTCATTCCGCTTCTCTTCCCGACAGGGTTCGTCAGGCACAGATGCCCTCTCGATTTTCCTCGGCTTATAGCCCGAGCATAGCGGAAACTGGCAAGGGTTGGCGATGCTGTTTCGGGCAATCGGTGAATGGGAATCGGGCAGCATGAAGCGAGAGGGGCCCGTTATATCCGTCCCCGCCAGCACAATTTGAGCATCGAGATAGCGATTTTGGCGGCTCGATATTACCGGTTAACGGACGAGAACTCCGTGCTGCAATTCCTTCCGCATTCCGGCGCTGGCGTTTCGAAAAACCAGACGAGCACGAAGGTACAGAACGCCATCACTGCGACACAGCCGGACAAAACCATTTTGATATCGTCGCTGTCAGCGTGCTTGAGCCATTTGCGCATCGGTGCCCTCCCGGAAGGAATCCATAGATGATACGGCTTGCCGGTCGCCTGTTACGTTAAAATTTATCCATGATCAACCTGCACCGCTAGTCAAACCACGGCCATTCCGCCGCGCCTTCATGCGTGACGGCGCCGCCGGGCGCCTGGCCTACCAACCGCGCATATTTGGCGAGCGCTCCTGCGCGATGCCGTGGCGGCGGCTGCCTCCATGCCTGCTGTCGCCCTGCGAATTCCTTGTCGTCAATCAGCAGATCCATGCGGTGCGCGCCGGCATCGATCCTGATCCGGTCGCCTTCGCGCACCAGCGCCAGCGGACCGCCGATGAATGATTCCGGCGAGACGTAGCCGATGCACATGCCGCGGGTGGCGCCGGAAAAGCGCCCATCGGTGATGAGGGCGACCTTCTCTCCCATCCCCTGCCCGTAAATCAGCGCGGTGACGCCGAGCATCTCACGCATGCCAGGACCACCCACGGGGCCTTCATTGCGGATGACGAGAACGTCACCCTCGCTGTAGTTGCGATTGCGGACAGCGTCGACGCATGCTTCTTCGTCTTCGAACACGCGCGCGCTGCCTTCGAACACCAGCTTCTTGAGGCCAGCCACCTTGATGACGGCTCCGTCAGGACAAAGATTTCCCTTCAATACCGCCACGCCGCTGACCGGCATGATCGGCTCGCTTGTGCTGGTGATGATCTCGCCGTCGGGCGCATTCGCGGTCCCATATTCTTCCGCGATCGTCTTGCCTGTAATCGTCAGGCAAGCACCGTCAATGTGACCACTTTCGACCAGCGCACGGACCACAACAGCCGTGCCGCCGATATCGTAAACATCCTTTGCGGTATATTTCCCGCCCGGTCGTAAATTGCCGATCAGGGGTGTACGCGCAAAGACCTTGCCGACATCGTCTAACGTGAAGGAGATGCCGGCTTCGTTGGCAAGCGCCGGCAAATGCAGCGCCGCATTGGTCGATCCGCCGGTCGCGGCGACAATGGCTGCGCCGTTTTCCAGCGATTGCCGCGTCACGATTTCGCGCGGCAACGGGCCGCCTCGTTGCAGCATCTGCATCACGAGACGCCCGGCCCGGCGCGCAACTTGCGCGCGCTCGGCATAGACGCCGGGGATCATCGAGACATTGGGGATCGTCAGCCCCATCGCCTCGGACACCATCGCCATGGTGTTGGCGGTGAACTGTCCCGCACAGGCGCCGATCGTCGGCAGGCACGCCCGCTCGATGCCCGCAAGCGTGGCCTCGTCGATCTCGCCGGTCATGAAGCCGCCAACCGCCTCATAGGAATCCAGCACAGTAAGCATCCGTCCCTCGAACTGCCCGGGCAGCGCGCTGCCGCCATAGATGAAGATTGACGGCACGTTGCAGCGGATCATTCCCATCATCACGCCGGGGAGCGTCTTGTCGCAACCGCCGAAACCGATCAGCGCGTCGTAGGCGAGACCGTGGACCACAGCTTCGATCGAATCGGCAATCAACTCGCGCGAGAGAAGGGAGAATTTCATTCCCTCGTGGTTCATGCTGATCCCGTCGGAAACCGAAATGGTGGAGAATTCGCGCGGCGTGCCGCCGGCCTCCGCGACCCCGGCCTTGGCGGCATCGACCTGGAAATCATGGGTCATATTGCAGGGCGTCTGTTCGCCCTTCATGCTGACCACCCCGATCATCGGCTTGGCGAGCGCCTCGTCGTCCAACCCCATCGCGCGCATGAACGCGCGGTGGGGTGCACGATCGAGACCATCGGTCGTCACGCGTGATCGCCACTTCTTCATGTGCAAAACTTCTCCACGTCGTCCCGGCGAACGCCGGGACCCATAATCCCTGGCGTTGTTTTTACAGAAGGCCTTGGCTCCAGTGCCAAAACGATAAGACACGGCGTATGAGTCCCGGCGTTCGCCGGGACGACTATTGAGACAATCCGCTCCTACTGCAGCGGCGCGACGATGGTCGGGTGCTTGAACTGCGCGACGTCCATCTTCGGCAGCATTCCCGTCGCGGCGTAGATGTCGAGCATCTTCTGGATCGCGTCGAAATTCGGTGCAGCACCGGGATCCCTGCCGAAATCATTATCCTTGAGCAGATAAGTATCCAGCACGGCTACCGGCGCCTTCAATACTTCCGAGACAACCTTGAGCGTTTCCTCGCGGTTGGCCAGCGCCTTTTTCATGCCGGCGGTGATATCGCGCACGTAGGCCTTCACCAGTTCCGGATTCTTGTCGACAAAGTCGGCGCGGCAGGCTTCGAGGATGTGAACAATGTTCGGCATTTCCTCCGACAACGAAAACAATTTGCGTGTGCCGCCTTTGGCCTCGGCGCGCGCCGCGAATGGCTGATTCATGTTCACAGCATCGACGCGGCCCTGACGCAGCGCGTCCTCTGAAACGGCGAAGCCGACCTCGACCAGCTTGATATCCTTCGCCGGATCGACGCCATTCTTTTGCAGCAGCATCGCAAATGGACCGTAGGTGCCGCCGCCAATCACCGAGATGCCGATAGTCTTGCCCTTGAGATCGGCAATGGTCTTGATCGGCGAATCGTCCTTGACCGCCCAATAGACCGAGAAACCGCCGGGTTTTTCGTAGACATGCTGCGCTACGATATAGGCCTTCAGATTTCCGCCGACCACGCCGTTTGCCAGCGACAACGGCGCCTGCGTCGCGCAGTCAAGCGCGCCCGCGGCAAGCGCCTGCGTCATCGGCGCGGTACCTTGGAATTGCGTCCATTCGATATTGTAGGTCTTGCCGAGATCGGGAAATTCCTGCGGCCTGCGCATCATCCAGTATTTCGATTCCTCGGCTGGTATGGTCCAGCCGACGCGGATGGTCTGCTGCGCGTGAGATGAGTTCATGCCGCCAAGGAGCGAAGCCATAGCCCCGGCCGCTAAAATCCATTTCGAAGGTATCCGCATCGTCCCCGCTCCACTTTCCGGTGCCAACAGGCGCCGTCGCAAATTACATCCGCACAAGCCTTTCATGGTTCAAACAATCAGGCAAGCCGCCGGGGCCAGCCTGGGCGGAGAGCATTCCGGCAGGGTCGAAATATGTGGTAAGGCCGGCAATGCCGGATAGACTTTTGGCGGCAGTGAAGATCAAGGAGAAATGCAATGGCTGGGATCGGCAGGGCGGACGGACAGCCGGCGGAAAAGCTCGGCTATCTCGGGCTCGGGATGATGGGATTTCCCATGACGCGGCGCCTGATACAGGCGGGCTACGACGTCACGGTCTGGAACAGGTCCACCAACAAAGCCGCTGCACTGGTTGCGGCGGGTGCGAAACTCGCAAGCCACCCGCGCGATGTTGCGACCACCGCCAACATCATCTTCATGTGCCTCACCGATGCCGCTGCGGTGGACGAGGTGGTGTTCGGCCCCAACGGCCTCGCAGCGGCCGCCGGCCAAGGCAAGCTCGTCGTTGACTTCTCCTCGATCCACCCCGATGCGGCGCGCGCGATCGCAACGCGGCTCAAGGACGCGAACGGCATGGGATGGATCGACGCGCCGGTTTCCGGCGGCAGCAAGGGCGCGGAAGAAGGCACGCTTGCGGTCATGGCCGGCGGCGATGCCGCCGATATCGAAAAGGTCAGGCCCTATGTTCTGGCGATGGCGCGACGACTTACGCATATGGGGCCGACCGGAGCGGGCCAAACCACCAAGCTCTGCAATCAAGTCATCGTCGGATGCGCCATGGCAGTGCTCGCCGAGGCGACGCGCCTCGCAGTGAACGCCGGGATCGACGCCAACCGGCTGCCGGAAGCGTTGTCCGGTGGCTTTGCCGATTCGATACCGTTGCAGTTGTTCGTGCCGCGCATGGTACAGGGCATTCATTCGCCGCCACTCGGCCATATCGCAACGATGCTTAAAGACCTCGATACGGTGATCGATGTCGCCCGCAACACATCAAGCCCGGTACCGATGTCGGCGCTGGCCGCGCAATTGTTCAGGCTGGCGAAAGCGGCACGGGGTGAGGATGCCGATGCGCTCGAGATCTACAAGCTGTCGGCCTCACAGAAGGGATGAGGCAGCGTGTTCCCGTCACAGGAATTTCGTCCAGCACCGATTTGCGCTAAGGTTCGGTAAAAATGGAGGATCCACCCATGTACATTCCTGCCGGCGTTAAAACGTCGCCTCAAGTTCCCATTCCAGAGCAAATGAAGGCTTGGGTCCTGGGTGACCCGGACCAGCTTTTCCTGCGCGACAAACCCACACCGGTTCCGAAGCGCACGGAAGTCCTGGTCCGCATCGACGCCGTCGCCATCTGCGCGACCGACCTTGAGATCATCCATCGCGGCTCGCCCGCCAGCATCCTGGACGGTCTGCCCTTCAACAAGAACTTCACGCCCGGTCATGAATATATGGGCACCGTCGCCGCGCTCGGGCCAGATGTCGACGAGTTCGACATCGGCGAACGCGTCAGCGTTGAAATCCATGCCGGGTGCGGCCAGTGCAAGCGATGCCGCCAGGGCATGTACACCTCGTGTCTCAATTATGGAAAGCCGGAAAAAGGTCACCGCGCCAACGGTTTCACGACCGACGGCGGTTTCGCCGAATACGCGATCAATCATATCAACACGCTGGTGCGGGTACCCGACACGATGAGTGACGCGGAGGCGACGCTAGTCGTCACCGCGGGAACCTCGATGTATGGCCTCACCGAACTGGGCGGGCTGGTTGCCGGCGAAAGCGTTGTCGTGATCGGCCCCGGCCCGATCGGTCTGCTCGCGGTGGCCGTTGCCAAAGCGCTGGGAGCGAGCCCGGTGATCCTGACGGGAACCCGCAACAAACGCCTAGCGATCGGCAAGGAGCTCGGCGCGGATCGCGTCATCAACATCGCCGAAGAAGACGCAGTCGCCGTCGTGAAGCAGCTCACCGGCGGAATCGGCGCGGACTATGTGGTCGAATGTGCCGGCACGGAAGCCACCATCGACCAGGCCATCCACATGACCAATCGCGGCGGGAAAATCTGTCTGGCGGCATTCCCGCACGATCCGGTAATGACCGATCTGGCGTATCTCGTGAGAAACAACATCTATACCTACGGTATCCGCGGCGAAGGCAGCAGCGCCACGCACCGCGCGATGGCCCTGATGGCGGAAAAGAGGTTCGACGCGACGAAAATCCACACCCATACCTTTGCGCTCGCTGGATCTGCCGACGGCGCTGAGATATGCGCGCGATCGGGTCGAAGACGCCATCAAGGTGGTTGTCACCACCCGGCAAGCGGACGTGCTTGCTAGCGCGGCTGCAGAGTAAGCGAACGGGGTATAGTAAACGCGCGATCTGAACCGTCCCACTCGCACATCGAACGAGAATGACAAATGGCGCCTCCATTCAACGCGGTGTTTAGAGTTGCTTTGATATGCGCCTTGCAACTCGGTCTCAGCTTCGCCGTTGAGTTGGGTCACGCCCAAACCCGCAAGCCCACGGCAAATGAAATCGCCTCGATCCGTGACTGCGCGACCAAGAACAGGGATAATCTGGATGAGGGCGAACGGCAGTGCCTGTTCAAGCTCGTCGCGGATCCCTGTATCAACAAACCAATGGGAGATGCAGACAAATCGGTCGTGGTCGACTGCTATCGCATGGAAGATTCGATCTGGGACGGATTGCTCAACGATAACTACAAAAGCCTGCTCGCTACGCTCGATGACGACCAGACAACCAAGGCGCGCGCCATGCAGCACGCGTGGGTGGCATATCGCGATACCACCTGCCAGTTTTACGACGACAAAATCCAGGGCTCGATGGCGATCACCATGCATGCCGCCTGCGCTACCCGCGAGTCCGCGCGACGGGCGATGCTGCTTAAGTTTTTCAGTGGATTGTAAGTAGCAATAAAAATAGCCTTGAAATGTAGAAGAGCCAAATGAGTTCGCGCAGCGGTTACAATTGGCGCGGCCTACCCGAGATGGCGATCCGACTGTGCCTGGAGCCGTAGCAAAAGTAGATCACCAAACCAATCGCGAGCCATACCGCCAACCGTATCCAGGTATCCATCGGTAGACCGAACATCAAAAATATGGAGGTTGCTGCACCGCTGGGAGCAACAATCCAGATGGCGGGCGATCTGAAAGACCTGACTAATCCGGGCTCAGTCATTCGCAGCACAAGGGTTCCAGCCGATACGACCGCGAATGCGAATAATGTTCCGATGCTGACGAGTTCTCCGACAAGCCCGATTGGCAGGAGTCCTGCAAGGACAGCCCCCACGGCACCTGTTCCGATGGTGGAGACGTAAGGGGTGCGAAAACGAGGGTGAATCCTCCCCGCCACCGATGGCAGCAACCCGTCATGCGCCATGGCGCGCAAGATTCTCGGTTGCCCAAGAAGCGAAACGAGAATGACCGAGGTCAGTCCGAACACGATACCGAGTTTGATCAGCGGAGAAAGCCACCCTATCCCGGCGGCATCGATACCGACCGCGATCGGATCTGGAACGTTCAACCTGTCGAACGGCACGATCCCCGTAAGAATAAAGCCAACGGCGACATACAGCACCGCGCAGATTGCCAACGAGCCCAATATGCCGACGGGCATATCCCGCATTGGCGCCTTGGCTTCCTGCGCCGCGGTGGAGACGGCGTCGAACCCGATGTAGGCAAAAAACACGACGGCCGCACCACGGAGCACACCCGACCAGCCGTAGATACCGATACCGGCGTTCGGAGGTATGAATGCGCCGCCGGGGTTGCTCGCGGTAACCCAGTTTGCCGTACTGAAGGCCGGCGCAGCGCAAATGATGAAGAGCGCGATGACGACAAGCTTTACCGCCACAATGAAGTCGTTGAACCGGGCCGACTGCTGGATACCGACCACCAGCAGCGTCGTCATGATGGCGATCACCGCCATCGCCGGAATATTGAGGATTGCACCGGTCGATGACCATGTGTGCTGGGCATCGTCATAGGTTAACGGCGACGACACGAATCGCGCGGGCAGGACCAGGCCCATATCCTTGACGAAACTCACGACGTATCCGGACCAGCCGATGGCGACGGTGACGGCGCCGACCGCATATTCGAGGATCAGATCCCAGCCGATGATCCACGCAACAAGTTCACCGAACGTCGCATAGGCATAGGTGTATGCGCTTCCGCTGATCGGAATTGTCGATGACAGTTCGGCATAGCAGAGGCCTGCGAACGCGGACGCCACGGCGCCGAGAAGAAAAGAGAGGCTAACTGCCGGCCCCGCATTGGCGGCGGCGGCGTGTCCGGTCAAAACAAAAATACCCGCGCCGATGATGCCGCCGACACCCAGCCCAACGAGGTTAAGCGCGGATAGTGTTCGCTTCGGTAGGTGGAGATCGCCACGGCCCTCGCTTTGAGCCGCCTCATTGGTCAGTTCCGCCGTCGATTTCCGAGCCCAGAAATTTGCCAAAAGACCGCCCGCCTCCAGGATCACACCGAGCAGTAGCGCTCCTTGATCTCGTTGTCGGCGAGCAATTCCTGTGCCGAAGCCTGGTGAACCACCGCGCCCTGATCCAGCACATAGGCGCGATCGGCGATATCGAGCGCCAGCTCCACATTCTGTTCGACCAGCAGCACCGTGGTTCCCTGTGCCTTCATGGTGCGGAACAATTCGAACATTTCGTCGACGAGCACCGGCATGATCCCTTCCGATGGCTCATCGAGCATGATGAGATCGGGCTTGGCGATCATCGCCCGCGCAATCGCCAGCATCTGCTGTTCGCCGCCCGACATCGTGACCGCCTCCTGATCCAGGCGTTCGGCGAGCCGCGGGAAAATTTGGGCGATGCCTTCGATCAGTTCGACCTCCTTCTTCTTTTGCGGCGAAGCCACCAGGCCGAGCCGGAGATTTTCCCGCACCGAAAGCCCCTGCACGATACGCCGCTCTTCCGGCACATAGGCCAGCCCCAAGGCAAAGCGCACATGCGCCGGCTCGCTCAACAGTTCCTTGCCCTTGAAAATGGCCGACCCGCGTGTCTTGTCCATCAGGCCCATGATGGACTTCAAGGTCGTGGTCTTGCCGGCGCCGTTGCGGCCGATCAGGCAGACGATCTCGCCTTTGGCGATCTCGATGCTGATGTCCTGCAGGACATGGCTGGCGCCATACCAGGCGTTCAGTTTGCTGATGTGCAACATCCGCTTAGTGCTCCCGCTGGCCAAGATAGACCCGCTTCACCGCTTCGTTCTTGCGAACCTCCGAAGGTGTTCCTTCCGCAAGCAACTCGCCGTGGTGCAGCACCAGGATACGATCGCTGATCCCCAGCACCAGCCTCATCTTGTGCTCGACTAGAATAACCGTCCGCTCACTGGCCAGTTTCACGATCAGGTCCATCATGGTGCGGGTTTCTTCCGGGCTCATTCCGGCGGTCGGCTCGTCAAGCAGGAGCAGCCGCGGCCTGCTCGCAAGCGCCATTCCGATTTCCAGCGCGCGCTGCTCGCCGTGGGCAAGCGTTTTCGCCATTCGTCCGCGCGACTCCCACAACCCGACCAGTGCCAGCAATTCATCGGCCTGTTCGGTCAACTCGTGGAGCCTCGCACGCGGACGCCACATATCGTATCGCGACACCAGCGCCTGCAGCCCGACGCGGACGTTCTCGCGCGTCGACAGTTGCGGGAATACATTGGTGATCTGGAAAGATTTTGCGACCCCCATATGAGCGAAGCGATGCTGCGGAAGTCCGGTCACATCCCGGCCTTCGAACTCCACACTGCCGCTCGTTGGCCGTAATGCTCCCGACAGCAGATTGAAATAGGTGCTTTTTCCTGCACCGTTGGGACCGATGATGGAGGTGATCGCGCCTTTCGGAAATTCCGCCGAGATATCGTTCAGCGCAACGAATTTGCCGAATACCTTGCCTACACCTTTGGTGCGCAGGATGATTTGCGAGGATCGGTCACCGATATCACTCATGCTTGCCACGCGAGATCAGTGTTCCCCAGATGCCGGCCGGGAAGAACAGCACGCAAATCATGAAGATGGCGCCGACAATAAGTTGCCAATGCACCGTCCAGAGCGAGACAAGGTTCTCGAGCAGCAGAA
The DNA here is from genome assembly GCA_028290305.1 of Bradyrhizobium sp. The sequence goes on along the minus strand of JAQGKC010000280.1, from coordinate 3,684 downwards.
ACGCCGCCGCGCCGATCATTGGCCCGAAGAACGTTCCCATTCCGCCGAGCAGCGCAATCATCACCACCATGCCCGAGGTATCGTAGTGCAGGATCTCGATGGGCACGATGGAGAGGTGCAGGGCCTGCAACGCGCCGGCCAATCCGCAAAACCCGCCTGACAGAATGAACGTAATCAACCGTGTCAGCGTCACGTCGTAGCCGGAGGCTTTCGCGCGCGCTTCGTTTTCACGCACCGCTTCGATCACGGCGCCGAATGGCGAGGCCAGAATCCGCGACAGAACGAAGAAGGCCGCGATCACGAATGCCGCGATCACATAATAACGGGTCAGCGGATTGATGAAATCCAGCTTGATGCCAAAGAGGTCGATGACGCGGACATTAATTCCGCGCAGACCGTTCTCGCCGCCGGTCCAGTCGACGGCCTGATAAAACAGGTAATACACGCATTGCGACAGCGCCATCGTGACCATCGCGAAGTAAATACCTCGCGTCCGTATCGCCAGCACACCGATCAGCGCCGCCATCAAAAGGCCGCCGAGAATGCCGAGCGTGATCGCCGCGAACCATGGCAGCCCAAAATGCACGATCGCTATTCCGCAGAAGTAGGCGCCGGTTCCGAACAGCGCGGCGTGCCCGAAGGACAACAGGCCGAGATAGCCGTAAACCAGATTGAAGCCGAGCGCGTAGAGACCGTAGATCAGAATGTTCGCGGCCAGCGCCGTGAATGGCATGACAAGCGGAAATACCAGGACGACCAGGCTGGCGATGCTGGCCCGGTGCTTCGTTGCGAACTGAAACCAACTCACGGGCGCCACTTGGGCCTGCGGGTATGGCTGGGTGATCTCATTCATGCCGGGATTCACCTTCAACTCATCAATCCGGCGCGGCCGAAGAATCCCTGCGGCCGGACGATCAAAACGATCGCCATCAGCGCAAAGATCGACACCTTGGCCATTTCCGGTGCGAACAGCGATGTCATGCTCACAACGACGCCCACCAGAAGACCGGCAAGCACGGCGCCACCGATCGATCCCATGCCGCCAACAACGGTGACGACAAACGCTTCGGCGAGTATCGTCCCGCCCATCTCGGGAATGACGCCTTGAAGCGGCGCCGCCAGCAATCCGGCAAAGCCGGCGATCGCGGTTCCGATCCCGAAGACGATCAGCCAGACTTGCGCAACATTGACCCCGAGCACGCGAACGATCTGCGGATCGCGCGCGCCCGCCCGGATGATCAGGCCGAAGCTGGTCTTCTCAAGAAACAGCCAAAGCGCCAACAGGACGGCCGCAGTGGCGCCGATGACGAACAGCCGGTAGAGCGGAAAATAGCCGACGCCGATATTCACGGCGCCTTGCAAAATTTCCGGGGTGTCGAAGGGAAATCCGGTCTTTCCGAAGATGATACGAACCAGTTCGACCATCACGTAGCTCAGTCCGAATGTCAGCAGCAGCGGATAATCGATCCCACGGCCATAGAGCGGCCGTATCAAGATGCGTTCGACGACGACGCCGAACAAGCCAACGGCCAACGGCACCGCGATCAGGCAGATCCAGAAGTTTCCGCCGAGCGAGAGGATGTAAATCCCAACATAAGCTCCGACCATATAAAACGCGCCATGGGCGAAGTTCACCACAGTCAGCATGCCGAAAATCAAGGAAAGACCGATCGCGAACAGCACATAGATCGCGCCCAATGCCAGACCGGCAAACAACTGTAGTGCAATAAGATCGAAGCTCAGACCCGCCATACGCTCCCCCAAAACGTGATGCGTGCCCGCAACGGGCACGCATCATTCCACGGCATCAGGCTTTATGACCGAGTTCTTCACAGCTCCGCAGGTTGGCCTCGTTGGGCTCATCGGTGCTGACGATCTCGAAGACATCGGACTCGTTGCGCATGTCTTTCGACTTCGACTTGATGACCAACACCGACTGGACCGATTGATGGTCGCACTTTCGATAATATTGCGGTCCCTTGTAGAAATCGTACTTCAGTGCTTCCAGCGCCGCGATCACCTTGTCGGTGTCGACGCTGCCCGCGTTCTTGACCGCGGCAAGGACGGTGCGGACACCGCCATAGCCAAGCGCGCCGTAATCGGACGGCAGCTTGCCGTCGTTCATCTTGCGGAAGGCTTCGTTGAACGCCTTGGTGGACGCGAATTTATCCTCGAGACCCCAATAGAACGAGCACCCGCCGATCACGCCATCGAACGCCTGCGGTCCCGCCGCAACCCGGCTCGCATGCGAAAGCAGCGGCGCGATGATCTGTATCGTCTTCTTGACGCCGAAATCGGTAGCCTGTTTCAGCACGATCTGCTGGTCGCGCCCGAAATTGCTGATGCAAAGAATGTCAGGCTTCAGGGCCTGGATGCGAGGCAGCAGCGTTGAGAAGTCGGTGGTGCCGAGTGGATGGCGGATATCGCCAAGGTTCTCGATGTTGAAAGCTTTGCCAACTTCGAGGAAGCCGCGCACCATCTCGTGGCCATAGGCATAATCTGCGGTGAGGAACGCAACTTTTTTGCCGAATTTCGCGAACGCGTAGCGACCCACGGCTCCCGCGGTCATGTGCGGGTTCAGCGCCTCATGGAAGGTGTATTTGCTGAAATCGGTGGCTTCATTGATGGCATCGGACTGGCTGATCGAATTGAAGATGATGCCGCGTTCTTTGGTGACGTTGTTGATCGCAAGCTGGACGGCGGCGGAAAGACTGCCGACAACGAAGTTCACCTTTTCCTTTTCCACCAGCTCGAGCGTTCGCGTTGCGGCTTCGCCGGGATTGAGCTTGTCGTCGCGCACGACCAATTCAGCTTTGCGCCCGTTGAGACCGCCGCCGTCGTTGAATTGGGCGATGGCGACCTGCGCGGCACGCACCTGATCCTGCGCTTCGGTGCCGTAGGGCCCGGTCAACGGAACCGGAAAGCCGATCTTGATGGCCGCTTCCTGTGCCTGCAGCAGATTAATGCGAAACGGCGAGGCGGCGAGCGCTGCCCCCGCGCTCACCGTTGTCAGCAAGCGGCGACGGGAAATCGATCCGGATTTGGTGATGCTTTTTGTCATGGTGTTCCTCCCCTGAATATTATTTTATTGGACTGATTATATTCGGTTTTCCTGCCTGGTCCTCATTCAAATTCGTCCCAAGGCCGTCAGGATAACCTGCGGCGTCAATGGAATCTCCGTAATTATCGCGCCGAACGGCTTCAGCGCATCGTTCACCGCATTCGCCACCGCCGCTGCGGCCCCTGCCGTACCGGCCTCTCCCGCGCCCTTTGCTCCGAGCTCCGTCTCAAACGTCGGCGACACCACGTGCCCCACGTCTATATCGGGCATTTCGCCGGACATCGGAACCAGATAATCGGCCATATTGGCGTTGGTCAGTTGCCCCCGCTCGTCATAGATGCATTTCTCGAACAGGGCAGCACCCAGGCCCTGCACCACGCCGCCCCGGATTTGCTCGTCGACCAGTTGCGGATTGATGATGGTGCCGCAATCCTCCACCACCCAATGCCGGAGCAGCCTCACAAAGCCGGTTTCGGTGTCGACTTCAAGCCAGGAAGCCTGGACGCCGTTGGTGAAGGCGAACGGATATTCGCGGGGCACGAAGTGGCGCGTCGCCATCAATTCGGGCTGGATGCCCGGCGGCAGGGTATCGGGTCGAAAATAGACTATTCGGGCGAGTTCGC
>JAQGKC010000116.1 GCA_028290305.1 Bradyrhizobium sp. | reverse complement strand
CGGCCTACGAGAAGATCTCCCGACGCTTCTACGAGCATCCGGACCAGTTCGCGGACGCTTTTGCCCGCGCCTGGTTCAAGCTCACGCACCGCGACATGGGGCCGATCGTGCGCTATCGCGGCAAGCTCGTGCCGAAGGAAACGCTGATCTGGCAGGACCCGATCCCCGCGGTCGATCACCCGCTGATCGACGACAAGGACGTCGCCGCGCTGAAGTCGAAAATCCTCGCCTCGGGCCTCACCGTGTCAGAGCTGGTCTCGACCGCCTGGGCATCGGCCTCGACGTTCCGAGGCTCCGACAAGCGCGGCGGTGCCAACGGCGCGCGCATTCGCCTGAGCCCGCAGAAGGATTGGCACGTGAACAATCCGCCTGAGCTGGCGAAGGTCCTGCAGAAGTTCGAAGCGATCCAGAAGGAGTTCGGCAAAAAAGTGTCGCTCGCCGACCTGATCGTTCTCGGCGGCAGCGCCGCCATCGAGAAGGCGGCGAAGGATGCCGGTCTGACCGTGACGGTCCCGTTCACGCCCGGCCGCATGGACGCGTCGCAGGAGCAGACCGACGTCGCCTCCTTCGCACCGCTCGAACCCCGCGCCGACGGCTTCCGCAACTATATCAGCGGCAAGAGGCAGTTCATGATGCCGGAGGAAGCCTTGGTGGATCGGGCGCAACTGATGACGCTGACGGCACCCGAGATGACGGTGCTCGTCGGCGGCCTGCGTGTGCTCGGCGCCAACGCCGGCAACTTGAAGCACGGCGTTTTCACCAAGAAGCCGGAAACGCTGACGAACGACTTCTTCGTCAACCTCCTCGATATGAGCACGGAGTGGCAGCCGGCTGGCTCCGATGGGGAGTACGAGGGCCGCGACCGCAAGACCAAGGCGGTGAAGTGGACCGGCACACGCGTCGACCTGATCTTCGGATCGCATTCCCAGCTCCGCGCCATCGCGGAAGTCTATGGAAGCGCGGACGCCAAGGAGAAGTTTGCGAAAGACTTCGTCAAGGCGTGGACCAAGGTGATGAATGCTGATCGCTTCGACTTGCATGATCACAAGACGCCGCACTTGCAGGCGGCGGAGTAAGTCGGAAGCAATCGATTCGAGTTGAGCAAGCCCCCGCGAGAAATCGCGGGGGCTTTTTCGTTGGCTCGCCTGCCTTTATGGATGGTATCCTCGCGAAGAAAGACGAAGGAGTCGGCCCAATGATGCAACTATATTGGTCGCCACGTTCACGCTCATTCTCCGCGCTGTGGCTGATGGAAGAAACCGGCCAACCTTACGAGCGTGTGCTGACCGACATTTCCACCGGTGCACAGAAAACGCCCGAATACCTTGCGATCAACCCGATGGCGAAAGTGCCGGCACTAAGGGACGGCGAAGCGACGCTCGCGGAAGCCGCCGCGATTTGCGCCTATGTCGCCGAGCGCTGTCCCGAGGCGAAACTGGCGCCGCCATTGGGCGATCCCCTGCGCGCGAAATATCTTTACTGGCTGTTCTTCGCGCCCGGCTGCATCGAGCCCGCGATGGTGCAGGTCGCGACCAAGATCGAGATGAGCCCGGTATCAGCGGGCTGGGGCGATGCGCAACGGGTGTTCGACATGCTCGATGCCGCGCTGGCAAAAGGACCGTGGATCCTCGGCGATACTTTTTCGGCCGCGGATATCGCGATTGGTTCGGGACTTAATTTCGCAGTGCGGCTGTTCAAGATGGTGCCGGCGCGCCCATCCTTCGATGCCTATATCGCGCGCTGTATCGCGCGTCCAGCGTTCCAGCGCGCGGAAAACTCGCGGCGGGATAGAGCGACGCACGACGCTCCAAAATTTACAGCGTCATCGCCCGGCTTGAGCGGGCGACCCAGTATTCCAGAGCGATAGTGATGGAATCGGGAGGCTCCGGCGTACTGGATCCCCGCATTCGCGGAGATGACGGCCTGTTGTCAGGCCGCGCCATGCGCAAACTCCGGCCAGAAAAGCTACTCGGCCACTTTCAAATCTTCCGGCCGCGGCATCGAAATGATGTTGTAGCCGGAATCGACGAAGTGGGTTTCGCCGGTCACGCCCGAGGACAGTTCAGACAACAAATACAGCGCCGAGCCGCCGACTTCGTCGATGGTGACGGTGCGCCGGAGCGGCGCATGGAGTTGCTGGAAACTGAACATCTGCCGCGCGCTGGCAACGCCCGACCCGGCAAGCGTGCGGATCGGCCCCGCCGAAATCGCGTTGATGCGGATGCCGCGCGGACCGAAATCAGATGCGAGATAGCGCACCGAGGCTTCCAGCGCGGCCTTGGCCACACCCATCACATTGTAATTCGGCATCACCCGGCTCGAGCCGCCATAGGTCAGCGTGATCATCGCGCCTCCGGATGAGGGCATCAGCTCCGCGGCGCGTTTCGCAAGTTCGGTGAACGAGAAACACGAAATCACCATGGTGCGCGAAAAATTCTCGCGGGTGGTGTCGGCGTAGCGGCCCTTCAGCTCATTCTTGTCGGAAAAACCGATGGCATGAACCAGAAAATCGAGCTGCCCCCAATGGTCGCGCAGCGCTTCGAACACCGCATCGACGCTGGCGATATCCTCGACATCGCAGGGCAGGACCAGGGGAACACCTAGCTGCTCGGCCAGTGGCCTGACGCGCTTGCCCAGCGCCTCGCCCTGATAGGTGAAGGCCAGCTCAGCGCCCTGCGCGGCTAGCGCTTTGGCAATGCCCCAGGCAATCGAATGATCATTGGCGACGCCCATGATCAACCCGCGCTTGCCCTTCATCAGGTCCTGCATACTGCCCCGTACTTTGTCCCGCGCCCAATCTGCTCCCTCGCCCCGCTCTTCGTGGGGAGAGGGTCGGGGTGAGGGGCGCTCCGGCCCGCGAATGCCGAGTTTGCGGCAAATGCAACGCCTGGCCCCTCACCCGAAATTCGCGCTACGCACGAATTTCGACCTCTCCCCGCAAAGAGCGGGGCGAGGTTAAACCAAAATCTCACGCGTCCATGCGCTTGAATACCAGCGGGGCGTTGGTGCCGCCGAAGCCGAATGAATTCGAAAGCACGGTTCCCAGTTTGGCGTTGTCGATACGCTTGCGCACGATCGGCATGTCGGCGAACACCGGATCGAGCTCGGTGATGTTGGCGCTTTCGCAGATGAAACCGTTGTTCATCATCAGCAGCGAATAGATCGCCTCCTGCACGCCGGTGGCGCCGAGCGAATGTCCGGTGAGCGCCTTGGTCGCGGAAATCGGCGGGCACTTGTCGCCGGTTCCGAATACCTTGCGGATCGCCTCGATTTCCGGCGGATCGCCCGCCGGCGTCGAGGTCGCGTGCGGATTGATGTAATCGACCTTGGTATCCACCGTCGCCATCGCCATTTGCATGCAGCGTTCGGCGCCTTCGCCCGACGGCGCGACCATGTCGTAACCGTCGGAGGTGGCGCCGTATCCAACGATTTCGCCGTAGATGCGCGCGCCGCGCGCTTTGGCATGTTCGAGCTCTTCAACCACCACCACACCGGCGCCGCCGGCGATGACAAAACCGTCGCGGCTGACGTCGTAGGGGCGGGAAGCCGTCGCAGGCGTCGCGTTGTATTTTGACGACATCGCACCCATCGCATCGAACAATACCGACAGCGTCCAGTCGAGCTCTTCGCAGCCGCCTGCGAAAATAATATCCTGCTTGCCGATCTGGATGGTCTCGTAGGCGTTGCCGATGCAATGGTTCGACGTGGCGCAGGCCGACGAGATCGAATAGTTCACGCCCTTGATCTTGAACCAGGTGGCGAGTGTCGCAGATGCCGTCGACGACATTGCTTTCGGCACCGCGAACGGGCCGACCCGCTTTGGCCCCTTGGTGCGGGTGATATCGGCCGCCTCCACGAGCGTGCGGGCCGACGGGCCGCCAGAACCCATGATGATGCCGGTGCGAACGTTGGAAACGTCAGTGGGCTCAAGGCCGGAATCCTGGATCGCCTGCTCCATCGCAATATGGTTCCAGGCGGCGCCTTCGCCGAGGAACCGCATCGCGCGCCGGTCGATGACGTCAGCCGGATTCAGCGTCGGCGCGCCCTGCACCTGGGAGCGGAAGCCCAGTTCCGCATATTTGTCCGCGCGCGTGATGCCGGACTTCGCCTCATAGAGGCTCGCAAGCACTTCCTGGGTGTTGTTTCCGATGGACGAGACAATACCCATCCCCGTGATGACAACCCGCCTCATGATCGCCTCGCCCTGTCGTTACGTCTTTGTGTGATGGTCATCGTCAAATCGAAAGCTGCTTCGTTGGCCGCAGCAACTATCTTACGTTCCCGGCTGCAATGCGGCATCTTGCTTGAACAGCCCAACCTTTAAATCCTTTGCGCGATAGATAATCTCGTCGTCGGCGGAAAGCCACCCGTCGGCGATGCCGAGCACCAGCTTTGAACGCATCACGCGTTTGATGTCGACGTTGTACACAATCTTGCGGACGTTCGGCAGCACCTGCCCGGCAAGCTTCAACTCACCGAGGCCGAGTGCCCGGCCGCGGCCCTCGCCGCCGCTCCATGCCAGAAAAAAACCAACCATCTGCCACAGCGCATCGAGGCCCAGGCAGCCCGGCATGACAGGATCGCCCTTGAAATGGCAGCCGAAGAACCAAAGGTCCGATTTCACATCGAGTTCGGCGCGGATGACACCCTTGCCATATTCTCCGCCGGTAGCCGAAATTTCGCTGATACGATCGAACATCAGCATCGGGGGCAGCGGCAATTGTGCGTTCCCGGAGCCAAACATCTCTCCGCGACCGCTCGCCAGCAGATCCTCGTATTCGTAACTGCTGGGTCGATCCTGCATCGTGTCAGCCTCTTTCAAATCCCGATGGAGCATTTTTCGATCCATTTCGCGTGAGAAGCGCCAGTTATCGCAAGATTGGCGCGAATACCGCAGATCAGGGTGCCCTGCGGCAACCGGTGCTCGCCTATGCCGAAATCGCATGGGCGCGTCCGCACGGTCTCTAACATAGGCCCTGTAGGCGGCAAAGCACTCCGGCGGGCGAAATCGCCGCATTCCACCCCCTCCGGTAGCCTTAACCTTGGGCCTGTTCTAGTTGCGAAAAACTTGCATCTAACGAGTTTCCTTCTTATATTCATCGTAATAGTGCCGAGATAACGAGTGTGGTGCCTGACGTGGACATGAGCGACGACGCTTCGATTTCGAATGATGACGCTGTCATTCCCGCATCCCGTGGTGCGGGGCACCAACCGGCGTTGACGGGTTGCCCCTGGCACGACGTCAATGAAATGCTGCAGGCCGCAGGCCTCCGTCCGACCCGTCAGCGCATGGCTCTGGGTTGGCTGCTGTTCGGAAAGGGTGCACGCCACCTCACCGCGGAAATGCTGTACGAGGAGGCTACCCTCGCCAAGGTTCCGGTGTCGCTCGCCACGGTCTACAATACACTCAATCAGCTTACCGATGCGGGCTTGCTCCGCCAGGTCAGCGTCGACGGCACCAAGACCTATTTCGACACCAACGTCTCGGCGCATCACCACTTCTACCTCGAAAACAATCACGAACTGGTCGACATCCCGGATCCGCATCTGATGTTGCAGAAGATGCCCGAAATTCCCGAAGGCTATGAAATCGCCCGGGTCGACATGGTCGTGCGGCTGCGCAAGAAGCGCTGAAGCTTTCGCACCCCTTTTCATCGTCATGGCCGGGCTCGTTCCGGCCATCTACGTCTTTGGTGCGTGAAAAAGAAGTAAGACGAGGCTGCCCGCGACAAGCGCGGGCATGACGAACAGAGTGAAAAACTCAATCCACCTTCTCGTCCGCATAAACGCCCCACAACCGCTGCTGTTCAATCCAGCCGTCGAAGCCGTTGCCGCTGACGTGGCACCAGCCTGACGCACAATGCTTGACCTGGGCCACGACGCCGGCCTGCAGGCGGGCGGCGATGGCGCTGGTTTCATCCGCGCGATCGTAGAGCGGCGCAAGTTCGTCCTTGCTCTTCATCGTGATAACCGCGGTGCGGCGGCCCGACAGCAGCGAGTGATAGACCCAGCCCTCGGCGCCCTCGGAATCCCGCACCCGACGCCAGTTCTCGAATTCGGCGGTGATCTCGACCGGCAGGCCCGAACGGGTGTAGACCCACGCGACGTCGTTGTCCTTGGTCGGACCGGCCCTGACGTTCACATGGTCGGATTTGAGGCTGACATAGCGCGGCACCGGCAAACCGCTGGCGGTGACGGCTGAATCCTTCGCCGAAAATCCCGAGCTTACCGATGCGCCCAGCAACGCACCCGCCAGCATCGCTACAGAACAAAAACGCCCCAACGCCATTAACTCGTCTCCTGCCGAGATTGCCCAACTCAAATTCTTCGAGCTGAAATACCAGCCAACGCCGACCCCCGAACCTCCGCCCGCCCCTTGGTGTCTCATGTCGGGGTTCTTGTCTTGGCCCGGCCTTCTGCTAGAGAGGACGGAACGCCGAGAACAAGACGAGCCCGAATTTTCCCGGGAAACCTGAGGAAATATCGGGGAACCCGAGGAAACCTAAAGCAAACCTAACGCAAACACCGGGACCGCACGGCAGCCGCAGTGTCGAACAACCCGGTTAATGAGGTCTCAACGGCGAAGCCTTCGACGATCTAAAGGTTGGCGAGCCCAAAGCCTCATGAGAGCAGGACATGTCGGTTAAGAAAAAGCCTCTCGTTGTCGTCACGCGCAAGCTGCCGGACTCGATCGAGACCCGCATGCGCGAGCTGTTCGACGCCCGGCTCAATCTCGACGATACGCCGCTGACGTCAGAGCAAATTGCCGAGGCGGTCCGGTCAGCCGATGTCCTGGTACCTACCGTCACCGACGAGATCACCGAAGAGCTGCTCAAGCAGCCCGACTGCAAGCTGAAACTGATCGCCAATTTCGGCAATGGCGTCGACAATATCGACGTCATCGCGGCCCATGCGCGCGGCATCACCGTGACCAACACGCCCAAAGTCCTTACCGAAGACACCGCAGACATGACCATGGCGCTGATTCTCGCGGTGCCGCGGCGGCTGATCGAAGGCGCCTCCATCCTCACCGAGGGCAAGAACTGGCCGGGCTGGTCGCCGACCTGGATGCTCGGCCACCGCATCGGCGGCAAGCGGCTCGGCATCATCGGCATGGGCCGCATCGGCCAGGCCGTGGCGCGTCGGGCGCATGCCTTCGGCCTGCAGATTCATTATCACAACCGCCGTCCCGTCGCGCCGCGCATCGCCGACGAGTTGGCCGCGACCTATTGGGAAAGCCTCGACCAAATGCTGGCGCGGATGGACATCATCTCGGTGAATTGTCCGCACACGCCGGCGACTTTTCATTTGCTCTCGGCGCGGCGGCTGAAGCTGATCCGCAAGGACGCCTACATCGTCAACACCGCGCGCGGCGAAGTGATCGACGAGGAAACGTTGACCAAGCTGATCGAAGCCGGCGAGATCGGCGGCGCCGGCCTCGACGTGTTCGAGCACGAGCCGGCAGTCAATCCGAAACTGGTGCGGCTCGCCAAGGCCGGCAAGGTCACGCTGCTGCCGCATATGGGCTCGGCCACGATCGAAGGCCGCGTCGAAATGGGCGAGAAGGTGATCATCAACATCAGAGCCTTCCTCGACAACCACAAGCCGCCGGATCGCGTGCTGCCAAGCATGTTGTGAGGGATTTCGACTAACCGCGCCGCCTCTCCTGCTTCCGCCACTCCGAAACGAACGCGATGAAGGCGCTGAGCGCCGGCGGCGGCTGCCGGCGGCTCGGGTAATACAGAAATGGCCCCGGGAACGGCGCGCACCAATCGTCGAGCACGCTGACGAGTTCACCTGACTCTACCGACTCGCGCACATAACCCTCAAATGTCGGCCAGAAGCCCACGCCATCGAGAGCCGCTCTCCTTGCCAACCCCGGATAGGTCGCGATCAGTTTTCCCGGGGGTGCTACTTTCACAACACGGCCGGCCTTCTCGAACTCCCAGTCCGGCATCGCGCCGCTGCCGAACCGGGTGCGGATGGCAACGTGATCGAGCAGATCCTTCGGATGTTTCGGCCGGCCATGCTGCGCAACATATTGCGGCGAAGCCACCACCGCGTAGCGCTGCGGGGGACCGAGCGAGACCGCAATCATGTCCTGCGCCAGATGCTCACCGTAACGCACGCCGGCGTCGAAACCCGTGGCGACGATATCGACGAACGAGCTGTCGCTGACGATTTCGAGAGCAATTTGCGAATATTGCCGCAGGAACGGCGCAACCATCGGCGCCAGCACCAGATCGATCGCCGGCGGCGGCGCGTTGATGCGTAAGCGTCCTGACGGCACATCGCGCAAGCCGCGCACTTGATCCAGCGCATCGCTGACATCGTGCATCGCCGGCCCGACCCGAGCCAGCAGCAGCTCACCGGCTTCCGTCAGCGCGACACTGCGGGTGGTACGGTTCATCAGGCGAACGCCGAGCCGCTCTTCCATATCGCGCAGCCGCTGGCTGAGGCTTGAGACCGAGACCCGTTGCTCGAGCGCCGCCCGCCGGAAGTTCCGGGTGCGGGCTACCGCGACAAAGGCGCCGAGATCACGGAGATCGAAATCGCTCATTGTTCGATATAGTGAACAAGCTATTCAGCATTGTCCAGCTTATCGTTTAAATGGAAAAGCCTCATATCAGCCTCGTCATCATATCGGCGCGGATCACCCGCAGCCATTTTCGAGGAGAAGTCACATGGAAAAACGTCAGCTCGGTTCAACCGGTCCAAACGTCTCCGCTATCGGTCTTGGGTGCATGGGCATGTCGGATTTCTACGGGCCCGCCGACCGCAGCGAAAGCATCGCCACCATCCATGCCGCGCTGGATGCGGGGATCACATTGCTCGACACCGGCGATTTCTACGGCATGGGTCACAATGAGATGCTGATCCGCGAAGCGCTCGCCGGCCGCAACCGCGACAATGTGCAGATCTCCGTCAAATTCGGAGCGTTGCGCGATCCCGCAAGAAACTGGTCCGGGTACGACAGCCGCCCGGCAGCGGTCAAAAACTTCCTCTCTTACTCGCTTCAGCGCCTGGGCGCGGATCACATCGACGTCTATCGGCCCGCGCGGCTCGATCCAGCAGTGCCGGTTGAAGAAACGATCGGCGCCATCGGCGACATGGTGAAGGCCGGCTACATCAAACATATCGGACTTTCGGAAGTCGGTTCCGACACCATTCGCCGGGCGCACGCCGTCCATCCAATTGCGGACCTGCAGATCGAATATTCGCTGATCGCGCGCGGCATCGAGAGCGACATTCTCAAGACCTGCCGCGAACTCGGCATTGGCATCACCGCTTACGGCGTGCTGGCGCGGGGCCTGATCAGCGGACACTGGTCGAAGGATCGCTCCGGCGCGCAGGATTTCCGGCAAATGAGTCCGCGTTTCCAAGGCAGCAATCTCGATACCAATCTGGCGCTGGTGGATTCGCTGCGCGCGATTGCCGATGAGGTCGGCGCTTCCGCTGCACAAGTTGCGATCGCCTGGGTCGCAGCACAGGGCAAGGATATTGTGCCGCTGGTCGGCGCACGCCGCCGCGACCGCCTCACGGAAGCGCTCGGCGCGCTCGACATCAAACTAACCCAGGGACACCTTGCCGCACTCGCCAAGGCATTCCCGCCCGGCGTTGCGGCCGGGGCGCGTTATCCTGAGGCTCAGCTCGTCCACATGGACAGCGAGAAGCCCGCGAAAGCGTCCTGACGTTCATTGGAGCATGATCCGGAAAAGTGGGAACCGGTTTTCCCTCGCGACAAACGCGAAACGTTTGAGATGAGATCATGATTCGATTCAATCTAATCGGATCATGATCTAATGCCCGCTCAAATCGGTGATGACAGGTGTGTCACCGTTGAGCGGGTTCGCAGGATCGCGCTGGTAACGCAACGTCTCGAACCGCATCGCACGCGCGTCCACCATCAACAATCTTCCGACCAGGCCCTCGCCGAAGCCGACGATTTCACGGATCGCTTCCAGCGCCATCATCGATCCCAGCACGCCGGCGAGCGCACCCATCACGCCGGCCTCGGCACAGGCCGGCACCGTGCCCGGCGGTGGCGGTTCGGGAAACAAGCAGCGGTAGGTCGGATTGAACTCGCCTTCGGCGTTTCTCTCATGCGCGCGGATCGTGGTCAGCGATCCGTCGAACATGCCGAGCGCCGCTGTGATCAAAGGCTTGCCGGCGAGGAAGCACGCGTCGGAAACCAGGTAGCGGGTTTCGAAATTGTCGGATCCGTCGAGCACGAGATCATAACCACCGATCAGCACCATCGCATTGCCGGCATCCAGCCGCGTGGCGTGCGCTTCAAACCGGACATGAGGATTGAGCGCATAAATTTGCCCCGCGGCGCTATCGACCTTGCGCCGGCCGATGTCCGGCGTGGTGTGGATGATCTGGCGCTGCAGATTGGATAGCGAGACGATGTCGTCGTCGACCACGCCGAGCTGGCCTATGCCGGCGGCGGCGAGATACATCAACACGGGCGCACCGAGGCCGCCGGCGCCGATCACCAGTACGGAGGCTTCCTTTAGCGCGATCTGGCCGGGACCACCGACCTCGCGCAACACGATATGGCGGGCGTAGCGTTCGAGTTCGTCGGCACTCAGCATGATCAGGTTGTTTCCCGGCACTTCCGCTTGGCCGTTCCTTGAACCAAGACGCGGTTGTTGCGTACCAAGCAGATGTGCTTAATTGCCGCCGCGTCAATGACCCCGGGACTTGTCATGAGATCGATGCTGACAGCAACATTGATATTCGTGGCCGCGGGGGCCTCCGCCCAGGCGCAGCTGACGCCGCCGTCCACCGCGGGCACCAAGCCGAAACCGGTCGCCACCACGCCGATCCGCCCCGCTTTGCAGACCCCCGCCGATACCGCCAATGCAATGGCGCAGGGCGAGCGTCTGGCGCTGCAATCGGACCTCGCCTGGGTCGGTCAATATAACGGCGCGATCACGGGCGAAGTCAGCGAGCGCATGGTCGTCGCCATCAAGGAATTTCAGAAGGCGAAGGGCGGCAAGCAAACCGGCGTGCTCAATCCACAGGAACGCGGCGAACTCGCCGAGACCGCGAAACGGCGCCGCGACAATGTCGGCTGGAAGATCGTCATCGATCCCGGCAGCGGGGTGCAACTCGGCATCCCGACCAAGCTGGTGCCACAGCAATCCAGCGACGCCAACGGCGCCAGATGGAGTTCCTCCACCCGGACTATCCAGATTCAGCTTTCGCGGCGCAAGGAAGCCGGCCCCACCACCGCGAAACTTGCCGAACGGGAAAAGAAAGAACCAGCCGGGCGCACGATCGACTACACCGTGGTCAAGCCGGATTTCTTCGTGCTGTCGGGCATGCAGGGCCTGAAGAAATTCTACCTGCGCGGAACGTTTAAGGGCGACGAAGTCCGCGTCCTCACCATTCTCTACGATCAGGCCACTGAAAATACCGTTGAGCCGGTGGTGATTGCGATGTCGAGCGCGTTCAATCCGTTCCCGGTCGGCGCACAGATCGCAGGGCCACCGCCGCGCAAGACCGTCGAATATGGCACCGGCATTGTCGTCAGCGATGACGGCGCGATTGTTGCCGACCGGGAGATCACCGACGGGTGCCTGGCGATCGCGATCGCCGGCCATGGCAACGCCGATCGCATCGCCGAGGACAAGGATCATGATCTCGCTTTGCTGCGCATCTACGGCGCACGCGGATTGAAGCCGCTGAGCCTGATCAATGGTGCGGCGAAATCCACCGTCGAGCTGACAGGTATTGCCGATCCGCAAAACCAGGGCGGCGGCGCCGCAGTCAGCAGCGTCAAGGCATCGATTGCCCCGGTCGACAGCGGCGGTGATCTCGCGCTGTCGCCGGCGCCAGGGCTGGGCTTTTCCGGCGCGGCGGCGCTTGACGCCGACGGCAAATTCGCCGGCGTCGCGCTATTGAAACCGTTGGTGGTTGCGGGGCCGCCGAGTACCGCGGCCGCCGCGCAGGCGGCGCTGGTGCCGGCCGATACCGTGCGCGACTTTCTCAAGGCCAACGGCGTGAGTGCGGCGGGCAACGGAACGCCGGATGCCAAGGCATCGGTGGTGCGCGTGATCTGCGTGAGGAAGTAGCGGGCTTCGTTGGTCCTCTGCGCGCACGCTCAGCACCCTCTGCTATTGCCGAGATTCACTTCTGGCACTTCGGGCACCAGAAGGTTGACCGTCCGTTCTGGGCGAACCGCCTGACGATGCCGCTGCAGCCGGCGGTCTGGCATTTCTCGCCTTCGCGGTCGTAGACCTGAAACGAGTGCTGGAAGTAGCCGAGTTCGCCGGAGGTCTGGCGATGGTCGCGCAGCGACGAGCCGCCGGCCTTGATGGCCTGATTGAGCACCGCGTGAATCGCCGTAACCAGACGCCCCGCGTGATCGGTCGGTTCACCTTTTTTCGTTGCCAAGGTCGCGGCCAATCTTCGCGGCGACAGATGCGCTCGAAACAGCGCCTCGCAGACATAGATGTTGCCGAGGCCTGCGACCACACGCTGGTCGAGCAAGGCCGCCTTCAGGCTGGTCTTTTTGTTGGCACAGGAGCGAGCTAGCATGGCCGCGTCGAATTCGTTGCCGAGTGGTTCGGGACCAAGGCCGTTCAGCAGCGGCTCGTCTTCCAGCGCATGGCGGGCAATGATTTTCATGTAGCCAAAGCGGCGCGGATCGTTGAAGACAACGGCCGCGCCCGATGACATGTGGAACACCACATGGTCATGGGCCCGATCCTCGCTGCGCGGATGGCGGAATTTGCCGGGCGCGTTCTCCTTGTCGTCATCGATGACGCGGAACGAGCCCGACATGCCCAGATGCATCAGCAGCACGTCGCCCGATGCCAGGTCGGCCATCAGGTATTTGGCCCGGCGGCCCAGTCCGGTCACGATCTGGCCCTCGAGCCGCGCGACAAAATCTTTCTGGAACGGAAACCGCAGGTCTTTTCGCC
Source organism: Bradyrhizobium sp. (assembly GCA_028290305.1). The sequence continues at coordinate 1,939 of JAQGKC010000116.1, read as the reverse complement.
TAGCTTCAGCTTTTACAATCTTCGAGCCCTCCATGACAGGCTGCAGGCCGCGGCGGACGGTCTCGACTTCGGGCAATTCGGGCATGGCAGCGTCATTCACCTTGAGGTGCTGACGTGATAGCGCCATTGCGGCGGGCGCGCTATGGTCCGGCGATGGAGATGACTTGATGGATCGGCCGGACAAAACCACGCATTTTGGCTTCAGGGATGTCCCCCTGGGCGATAAGCAGACGCTGGTAAACGACGTGTTTCACAGTGTGGCGTCGCGTTACGACCTGATGAACGACCTGATGTCGGCGGGACTGCATCGCGTCTGGAAAGACGTGATGATCAATGGACTTAATCCGCCGCGTGGCGACACACCGTTTGCTCTGCTCGACGTCGCCGGCGGCACCGGTGACATCGCGTTCCGCGCCGCGAAAGCGGCAGGCCCAGGTTTTCGAGCCACCGTCTGTGACATCAATTCCGATATGCTCAGCGTCGGCCGCGAGCGCGCGGCGGCGCGGCATCTCGACGACCGGGTATCGTTCGTTGAGGGCAATGCCGAGGCGCTGGCGTTCCCCGACCGCACCTTCGACGCCTACACCATCGCGTTCGGCATCCGCAACGTACCGCGGATCGATCTCGCGCTCAGCGAAGCGTTTCGGGTGCTGAGGCCCGGCAGCAGATTCCTGTGCCTGGAATTCTCCACCGTCGACGTGCCCGGCCTCGATCGGATTTATGATCTGTTTTCGTTCAAGGTGATTCCGCCGCTGGGCCGCGCGGTGACCGGTGACGCCGAATCCTATCGCTATTTGGTCGAGTCGATCCGCAAATTTCCCAAGCCTAACGCGTTTGCCGAGATGATCCGCGCGGCGGGTTTTTCGCGCGTATCCTGGCAAAGCCTTTCGGGCGGCATCGTGGCGCTGCATTCGGGCTGGCGCTTGTGATTTCTGCCATAACGCATATTGCGCGGCTTGCCCGCGCTGGTTTCGTGTTCGCGCGCGAGGGCGTGTTCGGCGTCGTCGACCCGAGCCTGGTGCCGCCTCCCGGCCAGCTCGCGCTTCGTATCGCCCGCCTGATCGAACGCCCCGGCGCCAAATCCGGTCCGCGGCTGTCGCGCGCGCTGACGCGGCTGGGACCGGCCTATCTCAAGCTTGGACAGTTTCTCGCCACGCGGCCCGACGTGGTCGGCGTCATCATGGCGCGCGACCTGGAAAGCCTGCAGGACCGGCTGCCGCCGTTTTCGCAAGAGGAAGCTGAAGCGGTCATCGCGCAGTCGCTGGAACGCCCGGTGGCGCAGGCATTTGCGCGCTTCGGTCCCGCGGTCGCAGCAGCCTCGATCGCGCAGGTGCATCGCGGCGAGACCGAACGCGACGGCGTACGCAAATCGGTCGCGGTGAAGGTGCTGCGGCCCAATGTCGCTTCGCGCTTCCACCGCGACCTCGGCGATTTCTTCTTTGTCGCGCACAACGCCGAGGCTCATTCCGCGGAAGCGCGGCGGCTGCGGTTGATCGAGGTCATCAATACGATGTCGCGCTCGGTGGCGATGGAGATGGATCTGCGGCTGGAGGCTGCCGCGCTTTCGGAAATGGCGGAGAACACCCGCGACGATCCGGACTTTCGCGTGCCCGCCGTGGACTGGGATCGCACCACGCATAACGTCCTGACCATGGAGTGGGTTGACGGCATCGCGCTGAGCGATCATGCGCGCCTTGAGGAATCGCAGGTCGATCTGCCCGAACTCGGGCGCAAGGTGATCCAGAGTTTCCTGCGCCATGCGCTGCGCGACGGCTTCTTTCATGCCGACATGCATCCCGGCAATCTGTTCCGCGACGAGGCCGGGCGTCTGGTGGCGGTCGATTTCGGCATCATGGGCCGGCTCGGCATGAAGGAGCGGCGCTTCCTCGCCGAAATCCTTTTGGGATTCATCACGCGCGACTATCGCCGAGTCGCCGAG
>JAQGKC010000093.1 GCA_028290305.1 Bradyrhizobium sp. | reverse complement strand
ACGACCGCCGCAGAAAATGTTCGTCGATTTCGGAGATAGGCATTTCCAGACTCTAACGCATTTCCGCTTCGTGCCAGAGCCATTTTTATGAGCATATTCACGCAAGTATCTGATAATTATCATAATTTCTATAAAGGTAAGTTCAGGTTTAAGACGTGTTCAGACCCTGGCAGCTTAAGCAATCATAACGCCGATTTGCCGTCGCCAAAGCCGAGCAGCCGGTCTGATCATTGGACGATTTTTGAATTCGGTTGCCCGCTGGCGCCGAACTTGTATCGATCGTCGAGCAACGTTGCGCCATCGTCGCGGCCTTCGCCATTGGAATAGCATGAGTGAAATGAACGCGCCGGGCGCCGGACACCAAAACTCTCTCGGCGATGAGATCGTTGGCCGGATCAACCGGCTGGCCGCGATTTCCGAGACGCCGGAGCACCTTGCGCGCGTCTTCCTGACCAGGGAGCATCGCGCGGCGGCCGACCTCATCCTGAGCTGGATGGTTGAAGCCGGCATGCATGCGCATCTCGATGCGATCGGCAACGTCTGCGGCCGTTACGAGGGTGACCGTCCCGGCCTGCCGTGCCTGATGCTTGGTTCGCATTACGACACCGTCCGCGATGCCGGCAAATGGGATGGTCCCCTTGGACTGATCACGGCGATTTCCTGCGTGGCCGATTTGCACAGAAGAGGAAGGCGGCTGCCCTTCGCCATCGAGGTGATCGGATTCGCCGACGAGGAGGGGGTTCGCTTCGCATCGACGCTGCTGGGTAGCCGTGCGGTCGCAGGGACGTTCGACGAGAGCGTGCTTGGTGTAAAGGACAGCGCCGGAATTTCGATGCGCGATGCGCTTTCCCAATTCGGCCTGGATCCCGACCACATTGGAGCGGCCGCGAGGGCGCGCAGCGAATTGCTGGCCTATGTCGAACTCCACATCGAACAGGGTCCGGTGCTGGAAGTCCAAAATCTCCCGGTCGGAGTCGTGACCGCTATTTCCGGTGCAACGCGGCTTGCGGCAAGCCTGACCGGCATGGCCGGCCATGCCGGAACGGTGCCGATGCCGCTGCGCCGCGATGCGCTGGCAGGCGCCGCCGAATGCATTGTCGCGATCGAGGAGTTCTGCCGCACCGACGAGGGCGGACTGGTCGGGACGGTTGGATACATCCATGCGATGCCTGGCGCGACCAATGTCATTCCGGGGCAGGTATCGTTCACCATCGATATCCGGGCCGCGTCGGACGCGCACCGCAAGCTCGCGGTCGCCGATATCGTGCGAACAATCGAAAATATCGCCAGGCGTCGAAAGCTGCTCCTGCAAGTCGACGTCACCCACGAGAACCGCACCGTGCCATGCGCGCCGTGGCTCAAGAGCCAGGTGGCGGAAGCCATTGCGGGCGAGGGCTATCGGGTGTTCGAACTGCCGAGTGGGGCCGGCCATGACGGCATGGCGATGATCGACATTGCAGATGTCGGTATGGTGTTCGTGCGATGCCGCGGCGGCATAAGCCATCATCCGGACGAGCACGTGGACGTGGCTGACGCCGATGCTGGCGCGCGCGTGTTGCTGCGACTGATCGAAAGCTTTCGTCCACGCGGCGTCGCGGACGCGGTCTGATCAGCCCGCGGTGACGTCGACCAGTTCGACGCCATCGAGAACCTGCCTTGCCTTGTCGCGATCGAGATCGCCTTCCCATGCGGCGACGACGACGGTGGCGACGCAGTTGCCGATCAGATTGCCGAGCGCGCGGGCCATGCCGATGAACCAGTCGACCGACAGCACCAGCACGAGACCGATCGCGGGAATGCTGGGCACCGCGTTCAATGTCGCCGCCAGGATCACGATGGCGGAACCGGGAACGCCGTGCGCACCCTTTGACGTGACCAGGGATACGCCGAGCACCAGCAGCAGATCGCCGAACGATAGTGGTGTGTTGGTCGCCTGCGCGATGAAAACGACGGCCAGCGTCAGATAGATCGAGAATGCATCGAGGTTGAAGGAATAGCCGGTGGGGATCACAAGTCCGACGACCGGGTCCTTCACGCCGAGCCGCTCCAGCTTGCGCATGATCTGTGGGAGCACCGCGTCCGACGAGGCGGTGGCGAGAACGATCGTCAGTTCCTCGCGCAGATAGGCCAGAAATTTCAGGATGTTCAGTCCGGCAAGCGCCATCACGCCGCCGAGCACACCGAGAACGAAGATCGCAAGCGAGAGGTAGAACAGGGCGACCAGCGAGATCAATTGCTTGAGCGAGCCGACGCCATATTTTCCGACCGTGTAGGCTACCGCACCGAGCACGCCGAGCGGCGCGAGACGTACGATCAGCCCCATCGCCCGGAACAGCACGGTCGATACGGCATCGATCAACGAGCCGATGCGCTCGCCCTTTTCGCCGCCGACAAGGGCGAGGCTGACGCCGAAGATGATCGCGAAGAACAGCACCTGCAGCACGTCGTTGCGCGCCAGCGCGTCAAATGAGGTCGTCGGGATGATGTTGAGGAGAAAACTGCCGATGCCGCCGCCCTGCAGCTTGTGTGCATTGTCGGCGTAGGTATTGAGCGCCTTGGCATCGAGCGTCGACGGATCGATGTTCATGCCGTGGCCCGGGCCAAACAAATAAGCGAGCACGAGGCCGACGACCAGCGCGACGGTGGTCATCGCCTCGAAATAGACCAGCGCCTTGACCCCGACCCGACCGACTTTTTTGAGGTCGCCAGCGCCGGCGATGCCATGGACGACCACGCAGAACACGATAGGTGCGACGATCATCGAAATCAGCTTCAAAAAAGCGTCACTGAAAATCTTGAGGCTAACGGCAAAGTCGGGCGTGGCCATGCCGAGCACGATCCCCAGCACAAGCGCCGCAATGACCTGAACAAACAGCGAGGTGTACAGCGGCTTTCGCGTATCGGTCGCAGCGGCGGTCATGGTTGACATTGAGTGCTCCCCTCGCTTCAAGGCATCTCAAACGACAAACGGGCAACAAGCGTGCCAGAGATCACTCTGTCGCCCGGAGACGGCGGGATTCTTTTGGCGAAAGTACTGAAATGCAACGTGTATTGCCTCGCTGGTGGCATACCGTTTGCTTTCCGTTGACTTGGGCGTCGAGGGCGCCGTAGCCTTTGGCCCGTCGTAAGAATGACGCTCGTCAAAGGTTGCGTAAGGGGCCGTCGAAGTCGAATTTTCAAGAAATGGAGTTTCTTAAATGCCGACACGTCTAACGCGCCGCCAAGCCCTTGTTCTTCCTGCCGGGTTCGCCTTGGGTAGCCTCGCCGGCCGCTCCGCAATGGCAGCAGATCCTGTCAAGGTCGGTTTGGTCGCGGCGCTTTCCGGACAGTCCGCAAAGTCGGGCGAAGGGATCACCCGCGGGCTTACCATCGCGATCGACGAGATCAACGCGCGCGGCGGCGTGCTGGGCGGACGCATGCTTGAGCTGGTCCGCCGCGACGACGAGTCGAACCCTGCCAAGGGCCAGACCGCTGCGCGCGAGCTGATCGACAAGGAGGGGGTCGTCATTCTGTTCGGCGGCATCGATAGTCCCGTCTCGCAGGCGATCGTCCCGCTGGTGAACGCGGCGCATGTGCCCTTCATGGGCGTGTGGGCTGCGGCGACAAACATCACCCGCAACGGCACCAATCCAAACTACGTGTTTCGCGTCTCGGCAGTCGACGTTCTGGTGGACCGCGCACTGATCAAGCACGCCATGACCAGCTTCGGCGCCAAAACGCCGGGCCTGATGCTGGTCAACAACGGCTGGGGCGAATCCAATCTGGGTGGCTTGACCGCAGCGGCGGAAGCCGCGGGCATCAAGCTCGCAGGTTCGGAAAAATTCGAAGACAAGGATGTCGACATGACGCCGCAGCTGCAACGGCTGCGTGAGGCCGGGGCAGACGCGGTGATCTTGGTCGGCAATGCCGCGCCGGGCGCGCAGGTCGTGAAATCGCTGCAGCGGTCTGCCTGGTCGGTGCCGGTGGTGTCGCACTGGGGTATCTCGGGAGGGCGCTTCCCCGAACTTGCCGGATCCTGGGCGGGGAAAGTGCATTTCATCCAGACCTACAGTTTCTTCGGGCCGCAAAACGATGTCGGCAAGCGCGTGCTCGCAGCGTTGATGGCAAAATATCCCGACATCAAAGGCCCCGGCGACGTCACGCCGCCGGTCGGCGTTGCCAACGCCTATGATGCCATGCAACTGACTGCGCTCGCAGTCGCCAAAGCTGGCTCGAGCGAAGGCGACAAGCTCCGCGAGGGTTTTCTGAACATCGACAGCTACCAGGGACTGATCAAGACTTACACGAAGCCCTTCACGGATACGAACCACGACGCCTTGAATGAAAACGACTACGTCATGGTCCGTTACAATGGAGATCAGATCGAGCCCATCACAGGCTGAGTGATGCTGGCGACCGCACTTGTCTCAGGGCTTAGTCTCGGCAGTATCTACGGCCTCATCGCGCTTGGTTTCACGCTGACGTTTGCCGTCTCCGGCACGGTGAATTTTGCGCAGGGCTCGTCGGTGATGCTCGGGGCCGTCATATGTCATGCTCTGACGATGGGAGCGCATTGGCCCATGGTGGCCGCAGTGCCCGTCGCTTTGCTGGTCTGCGCCATCTGGGGCCTGGTTGTCGAGCGCATCGCCGTTCGGCCGTTCGTCGCGCGCGGCACGAATTCCTGGCTGATGGCAACCGTGGCGCTCGGCATCGTGCTCGACAATGTGGTGATGGCGCTGTTCGGCAAGGAGCCGCGAGCCCTTCCATCCGCTTTGGCCGACGATCCCTGGGTCATCGGTAATATCGGCATCTTTCCGCTGCAGGTTTTGATCCCAGCGGTCGGATTGGGACTGGCTTTGCTGGTCCATCTGGGCATGCATCGAACGGGGCTCGGACTAAAACTGCGGGCGGCCGTCGAGAACCCGGATGCCGCACGACTGATGAGCATCGACGTGACCTTGCTCATCGCTCTCACCTATGCGGTTGCAGCTCTTCTCGCCGGGATCGGCGGGATCCTGATCGCGCCGCTGTATAACGTGGCCTATGACATGGGAACGTTGTTCGGCATCAAGGCATTCGCCGTCGCGATCCTTGGCGGTCTCACCAATCCCTGGGGTGTCGTGATCGCCGGACTGGCCTATGGCCTCGTGGAAGCCTGCGCCACGACGTGGCTGGGTTCCGGCAGCACCCAGATCGTCACCTTCACAGCCGTCATCGCAGCCCTTGCAATGGCGCCGTCCGGATTGTTCAGTGGCCGGACCAAGGTGCGTGTATGAAAGCCATCATCATCGTGCTCGCCGCGGTGCTTGTCGGCGGTGCCGCTGCAATTTGCCTGTTCGCACCCGGCTATTATGCTTACCTGCTCGGAACTCTGGCGACGACCGCGCTTGTTGGCGTCGGATTGAATGTGCTGCTCGGTCTCGCCGGTGAAGTGTCGCTCGGCCAAGGCGGGTTTCTGGCGCTTGGCGCTTACGGCGTCGGAATCCTCACGACCAAGGCCGGTTTGGGTTTTTGGGAAGCTTTGCCGCTCGCCGTCCTGCTAGTCGTGGCGATATCGGCGGTTCTCTCGATCCCCGCTCTTCGGGTCACGGGTCCTTATTTGGCAATGGTCACCATTGCTTTCGGCTTCATCGTTGAATCCGTCTCGGTCGAGTGGCGGGATCTGACCGGTGGCGCAAGCGGTCTCACCGGCATTCCGGCACCCTTCGGTACGGGTGGCACGGCGTTGTTGGCTTGCGGATTCTGCGGCATTGCTCTCGCCTGGTTTCACACCTTCGCGCGAAGTCCGCTCGGCCTGGCGATGCAGGCAACTGCCTCGGCGCCGGCGGCGGCGCGCAGCATCGGGATAGGCGCATTGCCGGTACGCACCGCAGCCTTCGTGTTGGCTGCCGTGACGGCCGGTCTGGCAGGCGGATTGCAGGCGGCGCTGACCGGATTCATCGCGCCCAGCTCGTTTCCGTTCTCGCAGTCGATCTTGTTTCTCCTCGTCGTGGTTCTTGGCGGCGCCGGCCGCACGCTCGGCCCGCTGGTTGGGTCAGCGGTTGTTGTGCTGCTGCCGGAGCTGCTTGCCGGTCTCGCGGAATACCGCCTTTTTGTTTTCGGCGCTGGGTTGTTGATCGTACTGTGGGCCGCACCGGGCGGGATTGCAGGTGCCATCGCCCGTCTTGTGATGCGAGGGGAGGCTGCTCCAAGACCCCAGACGGATATCGACCTTGCTCTGGCCCATCTTGCTGGTGCTGGCGGCAGCCTGGTGGCCGAAGGTGTTCGTGTCGCGTTCGGCGGCGTCGTTGCCGTCGCGGGTGTGGATCTGATCGCGCCGCCCGGCCGCGTGACCAGCGTGATCGGTCCCAACGGCGCCGGCAAGACGACGCTGCTCAATCTCGTCAGCGGTTTTCAACGCCCGGATGCCGGGACGGTACGTGTTGGAAGTCGCGAGATCACAGGCCAGCCCGCACACGATGTCGCGTGCGCTGGCCTGGCCCGTACCTTTCAGACTGCGCAGCCGTTCGGGAATCTGAGCGTGCTGGATAATGTCCGTCTCGGCTTGCTGCGCGGCGCCTGGCGGGGTGAGGCGTCCACAGCGCTGGCGCGTGCGCTGCTCTCCCTGGTCGGCTATTCCGGACCGGAGACCCGAATAGCCGCCGCATTACCGCATGTGGATCGCCGGCTGATCGAGATTGCCCGCGCGCTTGGCACCGCGCCCGCCGTGCTTCTGCTGGATGAGCCAGCCGCCGGGCTTGATGACGCCGACACGGTCAAGCTGGGCGGCCTGCTTCAGCGGCTGGCGCGCGCCGGTCTTGCCGTTGTGCTCGTCGAGCATGACATGGCGCTTGTGATGTCGATCTCCGACGAGATCGTGGTGCTCGATGCCGGACGTCGTATCGCGGCGGGCACTCCGGCCGCCGTGCGCGCCGATCCGGCGGTCAGGGCGGCCTATCTCGGTGTCACGACGCCGGCTCTAGCGGCTACGCCGCGGGAGGCCGGTCCTTCGCTGCTCGATGTGCGTGAACTCAGTGCCGGCTATGGACCTCTTGCAGTGCTTGACCAGGTCGGCCTGCGCGTGGGTCGCGGCGAAACCATCGCAGTGCTCGGCCCCAACGGCGCTGGCAAATCGACGTTGATGAAGGCTTTGAGCGGCCTGATCCGTCCCGTGCAAGGGACCATCGGCTTTGGCGGTGTAGATCTTGTGCGGCTTCCGGCACATCTTGTGGCGCGTGCCGGCTTGATCCTTATTCCCGAGGGCCGGCAGGTATTTCCGCAGTTGACCGTTGCCGAGAACCTTCGTCTCGGCGCGACACGCCGCGGCGACTTCGAGCTTGCCGAGATCGAAACCATGCTGGATCGCTTTCCCCGGTTGCGTCCACGTCTTCACACCGCAGCGGGTCTGCTGTCAGGCGGTGAGCAGCAGATGCTTGCCGTTGCTCGAGGCCTGCTGGCGCGGCCCGATATCCTCCTCCTGGACGAACCGTCGCTGGGGTTGGCGCCTGCGGTCGCAGCAGAACTGTTCGGACAGTTCACGCAGCTGCGGAACGAGGGCATGACTTTACTGATCGTCGATCAAATGGCAGATCATGTGCTTGCCATTGCCGATCGCGGCTACGTGCTCGCAGGTGGTCGCGTGGTGGCGCAGGGCCTGCCTGCGGAGTTGCGCGATGCGTCGCTGGACGATGCCTATCTTGGTGCCGATCCGGCAGTGGTGAACTGATGGACTTGATCATTCGTGACGCCTGCATTCTGCAGGGACATGAGCTGCGAACCGTTGATATCGGCATTCAAGGCGCCACGATTGCTGCGATCTCATCGGCTCTCGCAGCGGATGCGCCGGAACTGAAGGCCGCGGGTTGCCTGGTGATCCCCGGCATGATCGAGACGCATATCCATCTCGACAAGACCTGTATCCTCGACCGCTGCCGCATCGAAGAAGGCACTGTCGCCGAAGCCGTTCGGGAAACAGCGGCCGCCAAACGCAACTTCACCGTCGAGGACGTTTACGCGCGGGGCAAGCGGACTCTGGAACGCTGCGTCGCGCAAGGCACGATGCATATGCGCACCCATGTCGAACTCGATCCTGGCATCGGGATGATCGGCTTCGAAGCGGTCGAACAGCTCGCGCGCGACTACGCCTGGGCGATGGACGTCGAACTCTGCGTTTTCCCGCAGGAGGGGCTCACCAATAATCCCGGCACCGAGGAACTGTTGATCGAAGGCTTGCGCCGTGGCGCGCGGGCGATCGGGGCCGTTCCGTATTTCGACACCGACCCGCGTGGCCAGATCGACCGGATCTTTGCGATCGCGCGCGATTTCGACGCCGAAATCGACATGCATCTTGACCTCGCCGAGACCACGCAGGGGATGCAGATCGAATATGTCTGCCGCAAGACCGAGGAATTCGGCTGGGGCGGCCGGGTCGCGGTCGGACATGCAACCCAGATGTCGTTGCTGCCGCCGGACCGTTTTGGCGCCATCGCGGCGCAGTTGGCCAGCGCCGGCGTCGCCGTGACGATATTGCCGTCAACCGACCTCCACTTGATGGGCCGCAGCCACGACCATGCGGTTCCGCGCGGCGTCGTGACGGCGGAGCCGTTGCGGAAGGCGGGAGTAACCTGCTCGATCTCGACCAACAACGTCTTGAACCCGTTCACGCCTTATGGGGACCGCTCGTTGATCCGGATGGCGAACCTCTATGCCAATGTCTGTCACGTGTCGCGGCCCGCCGACCTCGCCGGATGCCTCGACATGATCACCGGTGCGGCGGCGCGGCTGATGCGCCTGGAAGATTATGGCATCGCGGTCGGAGGACCGGCCGACCTCGTCTGTCTGGATGCAGGCAACCCCGCTGAAGCAATTGCAACGCTCGCGCAGCCGCTTTGGGGCATCAAGCGCGGTCATCCGTCTTTCACCCGGCCGCGTCCGCAGCTTCATCCGCGAGGAAACCAGGCCTCAGCGCCGAGCGCTTAACAACGGCGAAATGCCAGCGGGCGCGACGCTGACAGTTACTCGGCCGCCTTGGCGGTCCGTGGCCCGAAGATGCGCGTGGGGACCGGGAAGCCGCAGGATGTGCCGTCGGTCACCTTGACCTGATCTTCCCACGGCAGCCGGAAGGTGCCGGCAACCATGTCCTGCATGAAGGTGTAGGGACAATCCATCGCGCCGCCTTTCACCGCGACGTAGCCGCGGTGCCAGAGCTGGTAGATATTATTCTCAACGCCCCAGTGAATCCGTGCCTCACGCACCAGATCGGGCCGCACCTCCGCGGTGATGATCTCGTCGGCCCGCCCTGTCGTACCATGGGCGATGATGCTGCCATCGAAGTTCACGATCATGCCTTCGCCCATCGAATCGAACGAACCATCCGATCCGCACATGCAGACATTCGCGGTTACCATCAGGTTCTGGAACGCATTGGCCTGGTTGGTGAAACGCCAGCTATCGCGGATCGGCGCGGTGTAGCCGGCGGTGCGGATCATGATCTCCGCGCCCTTGTAAGCGCACTCGCGCGCCATCTCCGGAAACATGCCGTCGTGGCAGATGATGAGTGCGATCTTGGCGCCCTTCGGTCCTTCGATCACGGGAATACCGATGTCGCCGGGCTCCCACGGCTCAACCGGAATCCACGGGTGGAATTTTCGATAATACAGTTTGATCTCGCCGTGATCGTCGATGATCAGGCCCGAATTATAGGGATTGCCGTCGGGATTGAATTCCATGATGGAAAAGCAGCCCCAGATCTTATTGTCGATGCAGGCTTTCTTGAAAGCCGCGACTTCCGTGCCGTCGAGACGGCACATGATGGCGGGATCGGTGTCCATCGACAGGCCGTGCAGGGAGTATTCAGGAAATACCACGAGATCCATGGTGCCCAGATTGCGGCGCGCCTTCCCGACCATGTAAACGATGCGCTCGGTCTGGCGCGCCAGGTCGGCCTCGGTCACCACGACGGGCAATTGCAACTGAACGAGCCCGATGACGACGCCTTCCGGCGATTTGTTGAGGCCGCCAAGTCCGTTCATGTCCAGCTCCTATACGTGTGGCGGCAGGTCGCCGCGCGAATACCGAAAGCCAACAAACTCGATTTTTGCGGATAGCAAAAGATTATTTTTAGGCGGTGTCCAGTTTCGCCAGGTCTATCCGCAAGCGATCCACGTCGATGACGTCGCGATGATAATGCGCGCAGACGACCTCGCCGAGAATGATCGGATGCAGCTCGCCGAACGCTCAACGAATAAGCAAATGCACGTCGCAAAAGCTCCGCATCGAGAATAAGCAAACGCGGGTTTGAAATTCAACTAGCTGAAAATACGAAAGATTCTCAAACACACCGATGCCCGACGGCATTGTACACAATGGCATAGGCTTTGCTTAGTTCGTTTCCGGGAGTTCTCTCGCTCGGGGGCGCGCAGATCATGGCGAACTCAAATTTATCCAGTGGCACGGTCGCCGCGGAGCCGGAGCCGATCAATCTCGACTGGGCGGCAACAGCACTTGTTATCATCGACATGCAGCGCGATTTCATGGAGCCCGGCGGCTTCGGCGAAACGCTCGGTAATGATGTCTCGCAGCTTGCACGCGCGGTGAAGCCGATCGCAGCGGTGCTGGACGCCGCCCGCGCGAACGGAATGCTCGTCGTGCACACCCGCGAAGGGCACTTGCCTGATCTGTCCGACGCTCCACCGGCGAAGATCGAGCGCGGCGCGCCGAGCCTGCGCATCGGCGATCCCGGTCCGATGGGACGGATCCTGATCCGCGGCGAAGCCGGCCACGATATCATTCCCGCGCTATACCCGCTCGACAGCGAAATCGTCATCGACAAGCCTGGCAAAGGCGCGTTCTACGCGACCGAACTCGGCGATATCCTGCAGAAATACGGCATCGAGAATTTGCTGGTGTGCGGCGTGACCACCGAAGTCTGCGTCAATACCACCGTGCGCGAGGCCAACGACCGCGGCTATCGCTGCGTCGTGTTGTCCGATGGCTGCGCATCCTATTTCCCTGAATTCCACGAGATGGGCCTCAAGATGATCAAGGCCCAGGGTGGCATCTTCGGCTGGGTCAGCGACTCCGCCGCGGTTCTCAAGGCAATGACACTGGAGACTTCAAACATTTAGACAGCAGGAGCATCAGATGAGCGCGAGCGTGACAGGGACAGCCGGCAAGTCCGATTTCAAGCCGGTATTGTGGACGCCGGGTGACTGGAACGCCTTCTTTGGTTTCGGGACCAACATTCTGGTCAACATGTTGGTGCTCACGGGGTTGCTGCGTTTCGTTCTGAAGATGCCGGATACGCTGGTGTTCGGCCGCATCCTGCCGGCACTCGGCCTGATGATGTGCCTTTCCACATTCTACTATGCATGGCTGGCCTATCGGCTGGCGCAGAAAACCGGCCGCACCGACGTCTGCGCGCTACCTTCCGGTGTCAGCGTGCCGCATATGTTCATCGTCACCTTCGTGATCATGCTGCCGGTCACGATCAAGACCGGCGATCCGATGAAGGGCTGGTCCGCCGGCCTCGTCTGGGTATTCTTCCAGAGTTTTATTCTCATGATCGGCGGCTTCATCGCGCCGTACATTCGAAAGATTACGCCGCGCGCGGCGCTGCTCGGCACGCTCGCCGGCGTCTCCGTCACCTTCATCTCGATGCGGCCGGCGCTCGAAATGTACATGACGCCACAGATCGGTCTGGTCTGCTTCGCCATCATTCTGGTGAGCTGGTTCGGCGGGGTGAAATATCCCAAGGGAATCCCGGCGGGGCTCGTTGCCATCGCGGTCGGCATGGTCATCGCGTGGGGCTCGAACCTGTTCGGTCTTGGGCTCGGCGGGTTGAGCGTCAAGGGCGTGGGTGATGCGTTCGCGAGCTTCGGGTTCTCGGTGCCGTTGCCTGCGATAGGTCAGGTCTTTTCGGGTTTCGAATTCCTCGGCGTCATTCTGGTGACGGCGATCCCGTTCGGCATTTACGATCTCGTCGAGGCGATGGACAACGTCGAAAGCGCTGAGGCCGCGGGCGATGAATATCCGACCACCCGCGTATTGACAGCCGACGGCGTCGTCAGCCTGATCGGTTGCCTGATGGGCAATCCCTTCATCAACGCGGTTTACATCGGCCATCCCGGATGGAAGGCGATGGGCGGCCGGATCGGTTACTCGGCCGCGACCGGAATCATGGTGGTCGTGCTGGCCTGGTTCGGCATCATCTCGGTGCTGCTGGCACTGGTGCCGGTGGTCGCGATTTCCCCGATCCTGCTGTACATCGGCATGCTGATCGGCGCGCAGGCGTTCCAGACCACGCCGATCAAACATGCGCCGGCGATCGTGCTAGCCCTGACGCCGCATCTTGCCGCGTGGGCCAAGCTGCAGATCGACACCATGCTTGGGTCGACCCTCGACGCGGCCCAGAAGGTTGGAGGCCTCGCGGGTGACAAGGTCGGGGAAGTCAAGTCCGCAGCAATCGCCGCGCTGCCCCAACAAGGCGTGCTGTACCATGGCCTGGAAGTCATGGGCGGCGGTTCGATCCTCGCCGGCCTGATACTCGGCGCGATCGGCGTCTTTGTCATCGAGCGTGACTTTATGAAAGCTTCCGCCTTCGCATTCGCGGGCGCCGTGATGACCTATTTCGGCTTCATGCACGGCGAAGCCGTCGGCATCGGCGGCGGGTTGGGTGTCACGCCAGGCGTTGCGTTGGCCTACGCTGTCGTAGCCATCGGATTTCTCGCCGTTGAGAAACTCGGTGCGACCGGCGCCTCGGTTGCGCATCCGGAAATGCCACTCGCAGCGCCTGCTGAATAAGCAGAGCTTATTCATATCGGCGGAACATTTTAGCAATCTTCAAAAAGGTCGGCAGGCGGAATCGGCAGAATACTCAAGGGGCTAAAACCCTGCCGACCCGCCTGCCTGAGTCGGTCACGCCATTCCATTACCAGCCGTAAATTTCGCTCGGCGGCTTATGAGGTGTGCCGATACTGGCGAGTTGCCGGTATTTGCCGAAACAGAAGCCGACTTGCTCGGCCTCGTTGTCACGCAGCGCAGTCATGCGGGATTTGGCACCGAGCAAAATGGGTCTGACCACAAATCGTTCCTCTTTCTACTTTAGCTGTTAGAATGGGTGGCTGCCGGCTGCAGCAGCACACACATGGAAGAGGAAGGGCGGAGCGCGATGCGTATTTTGGTCTTGCAACACGTCTCTGTTGAACATCCCGGCGTCTTTCGAGAGTTCTGGACCGCGAACCACGACGAATGGAAGGCGGTGGAACTAGATGCAGGCGAGCTGATTCCGTCGCTGAACGAATTCGACCTGATGGTGGTCATGGGCGGACCGATGGACGTGTGGCAGGAGGATATCCATCCCTGGCTCAGGCTTGAGAAGAATGCGATTCGCCGTTGGGTGGAGGATCTCGGCAAGCCCTTTTTAGGCGTGTGCCTCGGGCATCAGCTTCTTGCGGCGGCCCTCGGTGGCGAGGTCAATCTCATGACGCGGCCCGAGGTTGGTCTGGCGGATGTCGAGTTGACGTCCGCCGGTCAACAGGATCGGCTGCTCGCTGGATTCCCGTCGAAGATCGAAACTTTTCAGTGGCACGGCGCGGAGATTTCCAGGCTGCCGGACGGGGCTGTTGTTCTCGCGGCAAACGAGGCGTGTCCCGTGCAGGCCATTCGGTGGGGCCGTCACGCCTATGGTTTTCAGTATCACTGCGAAATTACCGCAGCGACGGTGTCCGAGTGGCAACAAATTCCCGAATATAAAGCGAGCCTCGATCAGGCCCTGGGTGCCGAAGAAGCGTCCCGCCTTGAACAGCGCGTTCTGCCGAAGCTGCCGGCGTTCCATGCTGCGGCCTCTCGATTGAACGCCAACCTGTCGTCGATCGTGATGGCTGGCCTGCCGCTGGCGGCGCGCTGAAGCGGTGCAGAACGTCGCTATCCTAACCCTGACAGGCCTGCATGGCGCACGCGGAGTTTGTAGCGTCGATAGGTCGGCCGATCGCGAATGCTATTCGGGCATTCATGCTGGATCAGCGGCCCACGATCGTCGCGATGACCGCCTGACCGCGCTGGTGGTCATCCTGTTTGCCGGTGGCAGCCTGCGGCTCACCCCAACGCTTTACGAGCTTGCTGTCGATGTCGAACAGGTCGAGTGCCCGGCCGACAGTGTGGTTGACCATATCGTCGATCGTCTGTGGCTTCGCATAGAACGCGGGAACCGGCGGCATGATGATCCCGCCCATTTCCGCAAGCTGCGTCATGCTCCGCAAATGGCCGAGATGCAGCGGTGTCTCCCGAGTGAGCAGCAGAAGCCGTCGTCGTTCCTTGAGCACGACGTCGGCGGCGCGGGTGAGCAGGCTCGACGTGATTCCGGTCGAGATTTCCGACATCGTCCGGATCGAGCAAGGCGCCACGATCATTCCCATCGTCTTGAACGAGCCGCTGGAGATCGCGGCACCGATGTCGTCGATGCGATACATGACGCTTGCAAGCCTCTCGAGCGCCGCGACTTTCATGCTGGTTTCGTGCGCCATCGTGATTTGCGCGGACTTGGTCATGATCAGATGGGTCTCATAACCGAGCTGATGAAGGACTTCGAGCGTCCTGATCCCGTAGATGATGCCGGACGCTCCGCTGATGCCAACGATGATGCGACGTGTGTCGGAAATGGCCATCTGTTTTGGTTTCCATAAAAGTGTAGAGAGACGTGGGTGCCGTCGGCTCTAGCGTTTCGCCTCGACGTGCAAACCGAGTGCCTCGATGATGTTGCGGTACGTATCGTCCTGTCTGGCGAGATATGATTTGGCCTCGTCGCCCTGAAGAAAGACGATCGCGGCGCCTGCATCACTCATCCGCTGCTTGAGTTCGGGATTTTCCACCGCGGATTTCAGCGCATCGCTGATTTTCTGTCGGACCGCGGCGGGTGTGCCGGCGGGCACAAAAACACCGTGAAATGCGCCGATGGAGAGATCGACGCCATTGTCCTTGAAGGTCGGGATATTGCCGTAAACCGGCGAGCGCGCATCGGCAGCGACGGCCAGGATCCGCAATTTTTTGCTTTCCACCAGGCTCTTGTACGCGACCGGCACCGCGAAATGGACGTCGATGTTGTTGCCCGCCAGTGCAATCGCGCCGTCGGTGTCGCCCTTGAACGGTACGCTTATAAGATCCACGCCGGCCGCGCGGGTAAAGCCCGCGGCGAATATCTGCGACGATGCGCCCGGAATCATGCCGAGGCGAAGCATCCCCGGCTTGGTTTTCGCATCGGCGACCAGATCGCGAAGTGTTTTCCAGGGAGCCCCCTGGGCCACGGCGAGAGCCGCGGGATCGGCGTTGACGATCGCGACCAGGTCGAAACTCTGCAGTGAAAGAGGGGTTGGGACCGTGTATTGAGCGGTCACGACGGCCGTCGAGAAGAAACCCAGCGTATAGCCGTCGGCGGCGGCGCCGGCGACCTCATTGGATCCCAACACGCTGCTCGCGCCGGGCTTGTTGATCACTGCGATCGGTTTGCCGAGCGCTTCTTGCAGGCTCTGCGCGAAAATACGTCCGATCACGTCGGTCCGCCCGCCGGCCGGAAACGGGATAATCATGGTGACCGGCCTGACCGGATAGGTTTGCGCGTAGGCCGAGGAACTGGCGACGAGCGCCACGGCGAAAAACAGCGATCGGATTATTCTCATGGCCTAATTACCCTGTTGCGAGGTGCAGAATGCCTCCAGACCGCCTCTCCCGACGTCTCGTTTCTTGATCTCAAACAATCGAATTCGCGCGCCGCATGCTGTCGATCATCGACGAACGCATCAGCACGGCCTTGGCCCGAACCGGATCGGTCGATGCGCGCCGCATATCGTCGAGCCGGGCAAGCCTGATGTTTTCGTCGGTCTCCTCCAGCAGGCGCTTGTTGCGGATCGACGCGTCCTGGATGTATTCGATGTTCGCCGTGCGCCGTTGCCGCACGTAAAGATCGAGCAGGTCGGTCGGCGCCTTGTCGCGGCAGACGCGGATGAGCTTGTCAGTCAGGTTCATGGCATCCTGCAATCCGCAATTGAGGCCGAAGCCCCCGATGGGATTGTTGAGATGCGCCGCGTCACCGGCAATCATGACGCGGCCATCGCGAAATGTCGTGGCTACGCGCTGATGGACCCGATAAATCGTGCGATGAACGATGTCGTAGGGAGTGGGCTTCGGCTGTACCGATTGCAGGCGTTTTTCGATCCTCGCAGACGACAGCGCGTCGTCTTCTGTGTCGTCGGGATCGCAGCCGTAAAGGAAGCGCCACAGCCCGGGCGGCCCGCGGTCCGGCAGGCGGAAGACTGCGCACCATTCGACAGGGTGGGAAATGTAGGCCGTGTCGGTGAAACCGTGCTGGCCGAGATCGTAGGTGGTGCTGATGAGCGCGAAGCGTTCGGGAAACGTAAAACCCTCGAATTCAATTCCCGCGCATCTACGAACGATGCTCCCACCGCCATCGGCGCCAACCACCCAGGTCCCCTCGAATATCTCGGGTCCATCAGGCGTTTGCGCGGTCACATGCACGCCATCCGCGGATTGAGCGATGTTCTCGACATGACATGAGAAGCGAACTTCAACGTTTGCGAATTTGCGAAGTTCGTCGAGCACAATCGGCGTAAACCGGTGCTGCTCGAGATGAAGCCTGAATGGATACGGTGTCTCGTCGCCGAGCAGAGCCAGCTCGAACGTGCCGATGACCCCTTTCTCGCGGTCTCGAAGTTGCCATTTTCGAACCGGAATGCCGATTTCAAGCAATTTGGAGGTGAGGCCAAGCGGTTCAAGAAGTTCAAGCGTTGGCGGATGGAACGAGCCGGCGCGCAGATCCATGAAAAGACCTGAATACGACTCCAGCACCAGTACGGGAATATCGTGCGCGGCGAGATTGAGAGCGCAGAGAAGGCCGACAGGACCGCCGCCAACAATGATGACCTTGTCGCTCGCTTTCATACCGTTCTTGCTCCTGCCAAGCTTGGAGTCCGATGCGGCCTCGCCGGACCGGACTCTTCGCTGGTCGTCTCGTTTAGGCGTGTTGCGGAAGCGGGGTTTTGCCTTTCGGTTTCGTCCTGACCGTTCGTGAAACCCGTTCAGAGCAGAGGCGGCAGACCGTATCCTGCCCATTGATCTTCCACGGTTTGCATCAACTGCCGCGGCGGCATCGAGCGCGGCGGATAGGCATGTTTGCGGGTTGCGTCGATACCGACTTTGCCGCTGTAGATGGCCTGCTCCTTGGGCATCGATGGATCGAGCGGAAGGCCGGTGCCCTTTTCCAGAATCGTATAGTCGCGATCCGGCTGGACGCGTGTGGCGACATGCCAGGCCACATCGTCATCGCTGTAAATGTCGCAGTCGTCCTCGACGACAATGACCTGCTTGGCGCGGTTCGGATAAACCGCCCAGCAGCCCGAATAAACCGCCTTTGCGTGCGACGGAAACTGCGGCTTGATCTTCACAACAACATGCGACTGGCACGACATCGGATGAACATGGACGTCAAGGACGCCGGGAATTCCGCATTGCCGCAGACCGGTGAGCAGGATCGACTCCATCGCGATATCCTTGATGCAGCTACCTTCGCTCGGCGGCATCTGCTCCTGGAAACCCTGATGGATGGTGCCGTTGCGATAGGTAATGGCCGTCACTTCGATGACGGGCGATTGCGCGACCGGGCCCATGTGGCCGTAAAATTCTCCGAACGGTCCTTCCTGTTCGCGGAAGTGAGGCTGCACAATTCCCTCGATAATCATTTCGGCGTGCGCCGGCACCATCAGGTCCACCGTCTCGCATTTGACGACCTCCATGGGTTGGCCCCCGAGGCCGCCGGCCACCGCCATCTCGTCAACGCCATAGGGAACACGGCCGACCGAGGTCATTCCAAGATAGGGCGGCGAACCGATCGCGATCGCGATGGGCATCGGCTCGTTGGCGGCCTCGTATTTTTGCATGATCACGCCGGAGTGCTTGGCTGGCTGAACCAAGATGCCGATTCTGTTCGGTCCCTTGATCATGCCGCGATAGACGCCGGCATTCTGAATTCCGGTCTCGGGATCCTTCTGGATCACCGCGCCCGCGGAGAGATAGGCGCCGGCGTCTTGTCCCGGCGTCCATGTCGGAATCGGGAACTTGAGCAGATTGATATCTTTGCCCCGCATGATGTTTTCCTTGCAGGGGCCGGTCTTGACGACGACCGGCGCAATCGGAGCGCTGAGCGCGCGCGTCCACTTGGCGCGCATGGCATCCTTGTCGATGCGACCCTCGATATAGGGAACACTGAGCGCGGTCGCGTAGATATCGCGGGATGCTCCCAGCGTATTGGTGGCGACGGGCGTGTCGAAGCCGGAGATATTCTCAAACAACAGCGCGTACCGCTGCTCCGGCCGCTGGTACATCACCTGGCGCGTGATGCATGCGATTTCCCAGTCCTTGTCGACCGGTTTGGTAATTCTCTGGAGTTTTCCGATTTTTTCCAGATGGGAGAGAAGATCCCGCAGGGATTCAAAGTAGCTGGAATTGGGTACGTGTAGCATGGGCTGCTGCTTCCTCGGACGACCAAGCGTGGGTGTGCATTATCGCCCCGAAAACAGAGCAACAATTGTGCCAGAGTAAAAAATGTTTCATTTCACATATCCGGTCCTGTTTCGAAGTTATCGTGCTTAAATAAGCACCATTTAGGCCAAAATATTGAGCAGGCGTCCATTGACCTTGCTGTCAAGGACCCTGAAAATGGATTGTAAAATGAAACATTCTACATGCCGGTTTTGGCACGGTGCTTGCTAAGCTTTTGGTCCACACGGCGTACCGCCGCGCTGCCAGTGGGAGGTCGGCTTGAATACCCTCGTCAACATTGCCCACGGGTTTTCGATTTCGCTTCAGCCGATGAGCTTGCTGTTTTGCTTTGTCGGCGTCTCGCTCGGCGTCGTCGTTGGTATTTTACCGGGGCTCGGTTCCGCCGCGACAATCGCGCTGCTTTTGCCGATCACCTATTTCCTCGATACCGCGACGGCGATCATCATGCTGTCGGGCATCTGGTACGGATCGATGTATGGCGGTTCGATAACTTCGATCCTGTTGCGTCTGCCAGGTGAATCCGCTTCCGTGATGGTCGCGATCGACGGATACGAACTGACCAAGCAGGGACGCGCGGGCGTCGCGCTGGGCATTTCGATGTTCAGTGCCTTCATCGCGGGAATGTTCGGCATCGTCGGGTTGGGTTTGCTGGCGCCGTGGCTCGCCGACTTTGCCCTGAGCTTCGGGCCACCCGAATATTTCGCGCTGACCCTGCTCGGGTTGACATTGGTCAGCTATCTCGCGACCAACTCCATCATCAAGGCGATCCTGGTCACCATATTCGGGCTTCTTCTGGGAACGGTGGGTCTCGATCCCGTCCGAAGCACGGCGCGCTTTACGTTTGGCTCCCTGAATCTGCAATCAGGCATTGATCTGGTGCCCATGGTCATGGGGTTGTTTGGAATTTCGGAAGTCTTTTCCCTTTTGGAACAGAAGATTACAACGACCGCGCCGGTTGGCGCACCGAGAGGTCTGCGCGAGGTGTTGCCGACGCGGGAGGACTGGCAGGCGGCGGCGCGTCCGCTGATGCAAGGCACGCTGGTGGGATTTTTCGTCGGTCTTCTTCCAGGTGGCGGCGCCACAGTTTCCTCCTATCTCGCCTATGCGACGGCGAAGCGGTGGCGGCATCCGTCGCAGAACTTCGGCGGAGGCGCGGTCGGCGGGGTCGCCGCACCGGAGGCCGCGGCCAACGCCGCCACCTGCGCCGGCTTTATTCCGCTGCTGACACTGGGCCTGCCGGAAAATGCGGTGATGGCGCTCATGCTCGGAGCCTTCATGCTGCACGGAATTACGCCTGGGCCGACCCTGATGATCCAGCATCCGGAAATGTTTTGGGCTATCGTGACCAGCATGTTCGTTGGAAACTGCATGTTGCTGTGCGCGATGCTGCCTCTGATCGGCCACCTGTCCAAGATCACGCTGGTACCGAACAGCATTCTTGTGCCCATCATCGTGCTGGCATGTCTCGCCGGCGCTTACGGGGTCAATAACAATCCCGCCGATATCGCGTCCATGACGGTGTTCGGTCTGCTCGGCTATGTCATGCGGAAGTTCGATTTTCCCCTGCCGCCTTTGGTCCTTGCCTTTGTGATTGGCCCCATCATGGAGACGTCGCTGCGCCAGTCATTGATCATGTCCAAGGGCGACTTTGGAATCTTCGTCAACCGGCCGATCGCGGGTTCGCTGGTGGCCGCGGCCGCGCTGATTGGCGCCTGGCCGGCGGTTTCGGGACTGGTTTCGGTGTGGCGTCACAAGGCAGTCTTGCCGTCCGCGCAATCCATCGAGCGCAAGATTGCCTAGGTGCCTCGTGAAAGGCGGCGCGGACCGCATCTCGTCAACAGCATCAGAAGAAGTTGAGAACGCCCTGGGGAAGCGGAACGCCGAGTTCGGTGAAACAGAGATAGCAAACAGCGACCGCTGAAATCGATACGACGAGCGAGACCGCCCAGCGCAGTCTTCCATAGACCGTCATGAGGAGAAACATGATCGCGACCGTGCAAAGAACAAAACCGAGCTTGTCGATCAGCGCGGCATACAAAAGCAGCGCCGCCGCTCCGAGCGGAACAGCCCAACTGCGCGCGGTGAATTCAGCCAGTGCCTCTTTTTCAAAGATTGACCGTGCCATCAGGCCTAATCCAGCAATAGCCAAAATGGCGGAAAGCAATTTTGGAAAAAAGCCCGCGTCGGGCGCGCTGATGGTCCCGAATCGAAGATCGCGGGCGTTCAAGAACAGAAAGCCTGCGACCGCAATGGTGATGATGCCGCCGACGAAATCGGCGTTGCTGACGAGAGGGCGCAAGGGGTTGGGACGCATGCATGGCCTCGCTGGAGTCAAACTGAAGCTGGGGACGACATTACGGGTCTTGCAAGACGCAGGCCATTCAGCGAGGTCCGAGTCGGATCATGTAAAGAGGAGAGCTGCAGTATGAACATGATCCCCGACAAGGTTCTCACGACCTGTCCGCGCGATTGTTACGATGCGTGCGGCATTGTGGTCGAACGGCGTGACGGCAAGATTGCGCGCGTGCTGGGCGATCCGAAGCATTTCGTCAGCAAGGGATCGCTGTGCGGAAAATGCGCTGTTGCCTACAATGCGGGTTTTATCAATCCGGCATCCCGGCTCCAGCATCCGTTGCGTCGGACGGGAGCGAAGGGAGCGGGGAAATGGGAGCAGATCGGTTGGGATGAAGCCATCTCGGTGATCGCAGCCAAGCTAAAGCCGCATATCGCGGCCGGCCGCGCGTCGAAAGTCATCCAGGCACATTATACGGGCACGGTATCATTGCTGGCGGGAAATTTTCCGCTTCGTTTCTTCAACGCCATTGGTGCGACCGAAGTCGATCCCGACACTGTCTGCAACAAAGCCGGACATGCCGCACTTCAACTGATCTTCGGAGACAGCCTGAGCGGCTTCGATCCGCGGACGGTGAAAGAGTCCCGCTGCATTCTGGTTTGGGGCGCAAATCCGTCCACCTCCGCGCCGCATGTCGACCGGCACTGGCTCAAGACGAGCAAGGCGACGCGTATCGTCATCGATCCGATCAGGCACAAGACCGCCCAGGAAGCCGATCTTTTTCTGCAGCCGCGACCCGGCAGCGACGCGGCGCTCGCATTCGCGATGATTCACGTCATTCGCAAGCTTGATCTTGTCGACCGGTCCTTCATCGATTCACATGTCACCGGCTGGCCATCGATCGAAGCGCAGCTCGATGCCTGCACGCCGGAGTGGGCCGAGGCCGAAACAGGCGTGCCCGCCGATTTGATCCGGCAGGCCGCCGAAATCTACGCGAAGGGGCCTTCATTGCTCTGGCTCGGGCAAGGTCTTCAGCGCCAGCCGTTCGGAGGCAATGTGTTTCGAGCCTGCACGCTGCTTCCGGTCGCAACCGGAAATATGATGAAGCCGGGCGCAGGTGTCCTCTACATGAACGGCTTTGGATTTCGCGGCATCGACATGGACTGGGTCACTGGCGGGAAGATTCAGCCGGGAGCCTCACCAGCCGTGAGTCACATGGACTTGCACGAGGCGCTCGCAGATCCGCAGCGCTCGTCCGTGTTCTTTACCTGGAACTGCAATCCGGCTGCATCGAGCCCGAACCAGAAGAAGCTGGTCAGCGCGTTGAAACGGGAAGATCTGTTCCACGTGGCGATCGATATCTTTCCCACCGATACCGTCGATTACGCCGATATCGTGTTGCCGGCGGCCAGTTTTCTCGAGTTTGACGATCTCGTGATGTCGTATTTCGACTGGACGGTGTCGGCTCAAACCAAGGCGTCGGAACCCATCTGCGAGTCGCGATCGAACATGGCGATCTTCCGCGAGCTTGCGGCGGCTTGCGGCCTGACGGAGCCGTTGCTGTTTGAACAAGATGACGCGATGATCGCGAAGCTTCTCAGCCAGAGCGGCATCGGATTGAGTTTTCCGGAATTGTCCGCGCGCGGCACCGTATTCTGGCAGGACGACATCGGTACGCCCTTCGCCGACGGTAAATTTCCGACGGCCTCGGGAAAAGTGGAATTGACAGGGACGGCCTTCGTGAACGCCGGTCTGCCCGACGCGCCGATGCCACATGTCGATGCTCCGCCTCCCGCGGAGTCCTGGCGCATCCTGTCGCCGGCCAGCAGCTGGCTCATGAACAGCAGCTATGGAAGCGAAGAGCGCATTCGTCGGCAGATCGGCCCGCAGACCGGATTCATGAGCCCGGTAATGGCGAAGGCCGCCGGCCTGAGCGAGGGCGAAACCGTCATCCTGTTCAATGAGACGGGCGAACTGCCGATGCGGGTCGGCTTCGATGCAGGGGTACCGGCCTCGACGATCCTTCTTCACAAGGGACGCTGGCCGAAATTCGAGATGTCAGGCGCAAACGTCAATGTTCTAAATCCGGGCCGCAAAACCGACCTTGCCGAAAGCTCGAGCGTGCACGGTGTCGAGGTCCGCATCCGGCGCGCGATCGTTGAGGCCGCGGAATGAACGAGTGGGGCAGGGGCTCGGCCATCGAGCGAACATGCGCTTCGTCGCCCGACGGGGTTCGTAGCTATGAACGCGCGCGCTCGTGCCTCCAGCGCCCGGACCGGGATTGAACGATGGCCGTTGTTGTCACCGATAATTGCACGGACTGCCGCTTCACGGAGTGTGTCGCAGTTTGCCCGGTGTCCTGTTTCCATCAGGACGAACGGATGGTCTACGTCGATCCGGTCGAATGCATATCGTGCCGTGCATGTCTTACGGCGTGCCCGGTCGGCGCGATCTTCGATGTTGAAGACTTGCCGGCCGACAAGTCTCACTGGATTGAGATCAACGCGCAACGCGCGGTGCTTCTGCCGGTGATTGTGGACAAGCAGGATGCGCTTCCAAACGCGGACCTACGCAAAGCACAGTACGGATTCTGATCATGACCCATCCGGATATTGCCATCGTTGGGAGCGGGCCCAGCGGATTCTTTGCGGCCGAGGCGATCCTGAAATCCGGCATCGACGCTCGGGTCCATATGTTTGACCGGTTGCCGACGCCTTATGGGCTGGTCCGGTCAGGTGTCGCGCCGGATCATCAGCACATCAAGCAGGTCATCAAGGTCTTCGATACGATTTCCAGGAATCCGAATTTCTCGTTTTTCGGCAACGTCGAGATCGGCGGTGATATCACGTTGGACGCGCTGCGCGCGCGATACGATGCGCTTATTCTCGCCTATGGCGCGTCCGCGGGCACGCCGTTGTCGATTCCCGGAGCGGATCTGCCGCAAAGCCTGACTGCGACCGAGTTCGTCGGCTGGTACAACGGTCATCCGGACCACGCCGGGCTTGCACCGCGTTTCGATCACCACTCCGCGGTGGTCATTGGCCACGGTAACGTCGGGATCGATATCGCGCGTGTGCTGCTGAGCGACCATGCGCGGCTGGCGAAGACGGATATCGCCGATCACGCTCTTGAGTCGCTTGGTCATAGCCGGGTCCGCAAAGTTCATCTCGTTGGCCGGCGAGGACCTGCGCAAGCTTCGTTTACGACCGCGGAGTTGCGGGAGCTGCTTGGAATGCCCGACGTTCAGGCCATCATCGATCCACAGGCGCTCGCGTTCGATGCGGAAGAATGTGCGTTCCTGGAATTGCCCGGCAATGCCGCCATCAAACGAAATATCGCGGTCTTGCAGGAGGCCGCGGCGCATCGTGTCTCCAGATCGGCTGTGAAGGAATTGCATCTGCATTTTCTGACAAGCCCGACGGCCGTCGAAGGCACGGAACAGGTCGCCGCGGTTCAATTCGTTCGCAATCAACTCGAGGGGCGCATCGAGAACAGGAGAGCGGTGGCGGGCGGCGAGACCTATTCGGTTCCTGCCGGGCTCGCGATCGCGAGCATCGGATTCCAGGGACGTCCGCTCGGCAATGTCCCCTTTGATGAACGCCGCGGCGTCATCCCCAACATTGAAGGCCGCGTGGTCTGCACCGTGCCGGAGCGATTGGCGCCACTCTATGTCGCTGGCTGGATCAAGCGGGGCCCGAACGGAGTGATCGGAACGAACCGCGCCGACGCCGTAGAAACGGTTCGCAGCCTGCTTTCGGATTTTCGGGATGGCCGCTGGTCGGCCAAGCCGGACGACAAGCGATCGAGGTTGCCGCTGAAGGAGACGCAAGTCGATTTCGCGGCCTGGAAATTGATCGATGAGGCCGAATGCCAGGCCGGGCAGGCCGCCGGCCGCCCGCGTCGGAAATTTGTCGATATCGACGCCATGCTGGAGGTTGCGAGAGCAGGGCAGGCGTCGGCCGGCAAGCTCGCAGTTGCAGGATGAAGGCCAGGAAGAAGCCGTGATGAGGCCGAATTTACGGGCTGATGGCGCAGATGTGGCTTGAGGGGCCGCCGATTCACCGCTAGAGGTAGAATCAAACATGAAACGTATGGATATCTCTTGATGGCGCGGAAGCTTAAACGGTCCAATTTAAGCGAGGACGCTTACACCGTCGTTCGCGATATGTTGCTGAATGGCGACCGGTTTAGTCCTGGCGACAAGGTCAGCGTCGAGGAACTCAGCCGCGAGCTTGGCGTGAGCCGCACTCCGTTGTGGGCCGCGATCAATCGCCTCGAGGCAGAGCGCGTCGTCGAAGTCGTGCCCAGGCAAGGGGTCTACCTTATCGATTACGATCCGGAACGCGCGCTCGAAATGTATGTCGCCCGCGAGGCGCTCGAAGGAATGGCAGCGCGGCTTGCGGCTTCAAGCATCACCGACCGGCAGCTTGCCATTCTTCAACGCAGCATCGACGAGCAGCGCGCTTGCCTTAGCGCCGGAGATGCCGATGGCTACTACACTAGGACCATTGAGTTTCACGAGGAAATCCTCAGGGCGGCCAGCAATGTGACGCTCGAACGGTTATTGAAATCGGTGTTCGCGCAGATGAGGGCGATGCGAATTCAGCGAAATTCCATTCCGACGCATCTGCCGCAGTCCTGCACCGATCACGAGAAAATCCTTGCTGCTATTCGCAAGCGCGATCCCGATCTCGCCGAGCGCGAAGCGCGAAGCCATATCAAGGATCTGGCGATGGCCATTCGCCGCGAGCGAGCGCCGGCGCCGTCCCCGGCGCCAGCCAAAAGCAAGCTGTCGGCACTCGTGCGTTGAGCTGCAAAATTGCTGACGATTAATTTCACGGCAATTTTGCCTAAATAGACGCCCGGCAGGCGCCCGCATCAGCCGGGGAACGCCGCGCCAAGGTGCCACTGGTGGGCATTTTCACCCGAAATCACGGATTTGGCGGCTTCGCCCTGCGGGTGACCCAGCATTCCGTCTGGCACGTCACTTGCTTCGTGAAATGAAACACGAATGTCCTAGGTGGAGTGGCCATGCTGGCCCAGCAACTCGTCAACGGACTGCTCCTGGGCGGCATCTACGCCCTGGTCGCGCTGGCTTTCTCCTTGACGATCGGGATTCTGAATTTTCTCAATTTCAGCATTCCGGCGCTCTTTATGCTCGGCGGCGTGGTGTCTTGCGCGCTGCTGGCGAAGGGCTGTTCGATCGCGGTTGCGATTGCCGGGGCCTTGACCGTCACCGGTGTGACGTCGCTCGTCATCGAGCGCTTCACCTTTCGCTGGCTGAAGAATTCGGACGGACACATCCCGCTGGTGAGTTCGCTCGGCTTTCTTGTCCTGTTTGAAAATCTTGTAGTCATCTACTTCGGATCGGACGCGGTGGGTTTTCCCAGTCCCTTTGGGGCCGCGAGCGTTCGGGTCGCGGGTGTGCTGGTCAGCCTGCCGCAACTCGCAAGCTTCCTGCTTTCGCTGGCTTTGATCGTCGTTTGTTATCTCATCGTCACCCGCACCAAGCTGGGAAGGGGCCTGCGCTCGATCGCAGAAAGTCCGACGGTTTCGGAGATGCTCGGCGTCGATGTCGGGCGAACCGTATCGGGCATGTATCTGATCTCGGGCCTGCTGGCGGGCATCGGGGGTGTCTTGTTCGGCATCAGCTATCTTCAGGTCTCCTGGGATATGGGTTCCGAAGTAGCGCTAAAGGGCATCTCCGCGATGGTGCTCGGCGGAATGGGAAATATCTGGGGCGCGTTGCTCGGCGCGCTCATCATCGCCACGATCGAAGTTCTGACGATTTCCTACGTCAGTTCCGAAGCGGTCAATGTCATCGTCTATAGCGTCCTGCTCGCGCTGATCCTGGTAATGCCGAACGGTCTGCTCGGCGATCGCGCCATGCTGGTCGAGCGCATGTGATGAGCGGATATGCAACCCAGATTACGGCGATCCTCATCGTCAACATCGTTGCCGCATATTCGGCCTACATGCCTCTGGCCTGCGGCCAGTTGAATCTTGGGACCGCAGGCTTCATGGCGATTGGAGCCTATACCTCGGCCGTCCTGAGCAGCATGAACTGGCCGCTCAGTCTCGCGATCGCGGGCGGCGTCTGCGTCTCGACGATGGCCGGGTTTGTGATTTCGTTTCCGGTGCTAAGGGCGCGTGGCATCTATCTAACCATCGCGACGCTTGCGTTCTCCGAGGTCGTGGCCGCGATTCTGCTGAATCTGAATGCGGTGGGAGCGGCCAGCGGCTTCGTCGTTTCCAATCACATCGACGTCCAGACGATGTTCTGGACCATGATGATTGTGCTTGCTGCCGTGGCCTGCCTGAGCAGCACGCGATTTGGCTTGTGCATGACCGCAGTCAGAAACGATGGCCGCGGTGCCGCAGTGTTCGGCGTCGGCGTCCGTCGAATCGAAGTGGCGTCGCTGACCATTGGCGCCGGCTTTGCCGGTGTCGCGGGCGCTCTCTATGCGCATCATTTCAACTACATCGAAGCGCAGCATTTCAACGTCTTGCTGAGCACCTATGCCGTTCTCTACGCCTTGCTGGGAGGCCTGCAAACGCCGCTTGGGCCGCTGATCGGCGCGATCGTCTTCACGCTGGTTCCGGAATTGCTTCGGAGTACGGACCAGTGGCGATATGTCGGATTCGGCGTCTGCATAGTGCTCCTGATGCTATTGCGTCCCGAGGGCCTGTTGACGCGGCGCTTGATCCGCGATCTGCCGTTCAGGAGACGCTACGCATGAAGCCGATGCTTTTCCTGCATGGAATTACGCTTTCCTTCGGCGGCCTGTCGGTGATCGACAATCTCGACATTCAGGTCAAGCAAGGTTCCCGCTGCGGCCTGATCGGGCCGAACGGCGCCGGCAAGACGACGATCTTCAATCTGCTGAGCGGCATTTACCGCGCGACCGCGGGTGAAATCCTTCTCGATGACGAACCGATCGACGATGTTCCGCTTGATCGCCGCATCAATTTTGGCATCGGGAGGACGTTCCAGAATCTGCGGTTGATGAAGCACCTTACGGTGCTCGAGAACATCATGCTCGGCCAGCACTGGCTGGTCGGCCCATGGCGCCGCATCTTCGCCCCGCTCGGATCGTCGTTCAACCGATCTTATCGCGCCGAGGCGATGCGGGCTGCCGAAGCACTGGGACTCGGCGACGACATCGACCGGCTCGCGGAGGGGCTGTCGTATGGCGTTCAGAAACGGATCGAGGTCGCGCGCGCACTCGTTGCCCAGCCGCGGCTGCTGCTGCTCGACGAGCCGGCGGCCGGTTTGAATTCTACCGAACGCGCGGAGCTTGCGAACATCCTCGCGTTCTCGCTGCCGTCAGACATGACGGTTCTCATCGTCGAGCACGACACCGAATTCGTCAAAACGCTTTGCGACCACGCGGTCGCCCTCAATTTTGGCCGGAAGATCGCGGAGGGAGATCCAGCCGCAGTCTGTAATGACCCCGCAGTGATCGAAGCGTATCTCGGCAAGGACGAGCTGGGCGATGCCGGACTGCTATCCTCCACGACTTCGGATTTGATGACCAACAGGAGCAACAATGCTGCTTGAAGTCGACAATTTGAAGGTGTCATACGGCAATGTCGTCGCCGTCGACGACGTCAGCCTTCGCGTCGAAGAGGGATGTGTTGCGACCGTTCTTGGCGCGAACGGAGCCGGGAAGACGTCGCTGCTCAATGCCATCATGGGCGTCACCCGCTCGCAAGGCAATGTCCGCTTTGCAGCCAAGACGATTTCAGGATGGTCGTCCGCGCTTCGCGTATCCGCCGGAATGGCGCTGGTGCCCGAAGGCCGGCGAATCCTGCTTTCACTGAGCATCGAGGAAAACCTCTTGATGGGCGCCTATCAGCGGCGCGACAAGGAGATCGTCGCCGATCTCGACAAGATGTACGACCTGTTTCCGAATCTTGGCAGGCGGCGGCAAGAGCTTGGGTCCGTATTGTCCGGCGGCGAGCAACAGATGCTGGCGATCGGACGAGCGCTGATGGCGCGACCGCGGCTGCTGCTGATGGATGAACCTTCGCTTGGCCTCAGCCCGCTGTTCGTCCGCGAGGTCTTCAACCTGATCCGGAGCTTGAACAGCGCCGGGCTCGCTATCTTGCTCGTTGAGCAAAATACCCGGATGGCTTTGAAGTCCGCTCAGTACGGCTACGTCTTGAAACTCGGTCGGCTGGCGCTGGAAGCCGACACCAATACGCTGATGCGATCGGGCGACCTGGCGAAGGCCTATCTCGGTGCAGAGCGGACCAGTACGAATTCTGCCCGCGTGGCTTGATTGAAAGAAGGGACCAAAATGAAACGGATCAGCATCGTTGCGTCGCTGCTTGCACTCGGAATCGTGTCCGCCCACGCGGACGATCTCACGATTGGATATCTCGCGGCCAATACGGGGCCGTTCTCGGCGCTGGCGAAACGAAACGCCGTTGCAGTCGAGGTCGCGATCGAGGACATCAACGCGAAGGGGGGCGTGAACGGCAAGAAGTTGGCCCTCTCGATCTTCGATACCGGCGGCAAGCCCGATCAGGCCACCATCGGAGTGACGCATTTCGCGCAGGATGAGTCGGTTCTCGCAATCGTCGGCCCATTCAGCACCAGCGAGTGCCGGGTGTCTTTCCCGGCCGGTGAACGTCTCGGCATTCCGCAAATGTCGATGGCGTCATCGGCGCCAAAGGTTGCCGCGCCGTTTACTTACGCCTTCCGTAACACCACGGACGAAGCCTACACCTACGAACGGTTGTTCAAGACGATCAAAGCGAAGGGTTATGCGGCGGGATCGATCTCGATCGCATACGCGACCGACGATGCGGTCTCGGAGTCGCTGGGAACCAAAGTGCTGCCAGCTGCGATCCAGCAGGCCGGCCTGCCGCTCGCGCAGACTGTTTCTCTCAGGGTCGCGGCGTTTGATCTGGCTCCGCAGGTCTCGCAGCTCATGGAAAAGCCTACCGATCTCATCGCCGTCGGCACGCCGCCGGAGCCGATGTTGAAGCTCGCCGCCGAACTGCGCCGACAGGGCCACAAAGGCCGCATGCTGGGCGGATCGACGGTCGCCGATGCCGAGTTGCCGGCGCGCATGGGACCCAACGGCGAAGGCACGCTGATCACCGCGACCTTCTTTAGCGGCCTCGACGACGAGCGCACGCGGGAGTTCGTCGACAAGTTCAAAGCCAAGCTGGCGGCGAAGGGCGAGCCGGTGGTGGAGCCGAACCAGTTCGATGCCGCGAGCTATGACACCGTGTCGATGTACGCCTATGCGATGCAGCAGGCGGGCGTCACCGGTGACAAGGCGAAGCTCGCAAGCGAACGGACTGCCATCCGCGACCAGGTTCGCAAGATCAGCAAGTTTCCCGCGCTCGTTGGTCCGCTCTCGATAAATGCGGATGGCGACGCGATCAAAGTGATCTACGTGCTCGAGGCGAAAGGCGGCAAATGGACCCTCGTCGACCGGCATTTCGATTGATCGGGACAACGCGCATTTAATCATAAACGGGCTCTTGACACCCATTCGCTTGACTTTATTCTGAAATGAAACATGAATAATTAATTATGGCAAATCTGACGCCGAAGCTCGAAATTCCCGACGACTTCTCGATGGCGGAACGGCTCTACAAGCCGTCTCCGCGGATCGGGTGGGAGAGCCGTTTGCACGACCTCGAAGCGCAAATATGTCTCGATATCGAGATGATGCGCTACCCGGTCGATCCGCTCCCCTATACGCCGCGCGCTGGAACGCTCGAGGTCGCGGTGATCGGAGCCGGACAAACAGGCAAGGCCGTTGCATTCGGCCTTGAGCGGTATGGTTTGCGAAATGTGAAGGTGTTCGACCGCCGCCCGCACGGACTTCAGGGTCCGTGGCGCACTTACGCCCGTAATCATCTGTTGCGCACGCGCAAGAGCGAGACCGGAGGATTGCACTGGGGCTTCCCCAATCTTCACTTCGAGCGGTGGTGCGATCTGAAGTTCGGCAAGGACTACTTCAAAAGCATCAAGCGAATTCCGCGTCTGGTCTGGGCGGAATATCTCGACTGGTTCGGCGACGTTCTGAAGCTGCCGATCCAATATAGCGTCGATGTCTCCGACATCGTGTGGCGCTCGGATATCGGCTGCTTCGAACTGGATACGTCGCAAGGTCCGGTTCGGGCGCAGTTCGTGGTGCTTTGCACGGGAATCGAGAGCGCCGGTCTTCAGCGTTTTCCGGATATGGTCAGGGAAAATCTGCCGCCGGAGGCCTACGCGCATACGATGGGCGACCTCGTCGCCGACCGGCTGGTCGATCGCGATGTCGTCGTCATAGGTGGGGGCGCCAGCGCCTTTGACACCGCGAACGCAGCTCTTGAAGCCGGCGCGCGATCGGTCGACCTGCTGGTGAGGCGTGAGGGTCTTCCTCCAGTCCACCGCGTCTGTCTCGCCAGCCGATGGCACGGATATCACCGTCACTACGTCGAACTATCCGACGAGATGAAGTGGGCGTACTCACTGGCGGACCTTGATCTCGGCGTGCCCCCGCCACGAGACACCTATTACGAAGCGATCAGGGACCATCGTTTCAACATTTACGGCAGCGCTGGCATCGAGGCCCTCCGCTATGAGGACGGCAAGATCGTGGGCAGCTATGGCGGACGGCAGATGCGGCACGACTTCATGATCTGCGGTACCGGCAGTCGCAATTCGCTGACCGATCAAGCGGAGATCCAATCGTTGCTGCCGTCAATCCGCCTTTGGAAGGACGGGTACATTCCCAACGGAATGGCGACCCATCCTGAACTCGAAAACAGTCCCTATCTCGGGACCGCGTTGCAATTTACGCCGCGGCACGATCGCGATCACTTCGTCAGCCGCGTCTATTATCTGTGCTCAGGCGTGGCTCATCTCAGCGGGTTCCGGTGCAATCTGTCGGGCCTGCAGTATGCGGCGCAGCGCGTCTGTCACGACATTTCCAAAACATTGTTCATCGACAACGAGCAGCAGATCAAGGCTGCGTTCGATCGGCATGCGGGCTGGGAATAGGCTTTGTCAAACAGGATAGGTGGAACATGAATGTTGCTACTCCAATCACTAGAGGCTCCCGGTGGAGTGCGGAAGAAGTCAAGCTGAGGATCGAACTGGCGGCGGCTTATCGTCTGACGGCGCAGCTCGGCATGGCGGACCTTATCTACACCCACCTCTCGGCGCGGGTCCCCGGTCCGGAACTCCACTTCCTTCTGAATCCTTACGGGATGCTGTTCAGCGAGGTTACCGCGTCTTCCCTCATCAAGGTCGATCAGAACGGCGAGATGGTCGAGCCGGACGACGCGTGGGTGCACAATCCGACGGGCTTCGTCCTGCATAGTGCGATCCATCGTTCAGGTGACGACCGGGTCTGCGTTTTCCACGGGCATCCCATCAATGCGATGGCCGTATCGAGCCTGGAATGCGGCCTGCTTCCGCTGACGGTATGGGCGCAACAATTCTACAAGCGTGTCTCTTATCATCCCTATGAAGGACCGCCGGTCCGGCTCGACGAGCGCGACCGCGTGCTCGCGAATATGGGGAGAACGCAGGCCATGCTGATGCAGAACCATGGCGTGCTGACGACGGGACGCACCGTCGCCGAGGCGTTCATTCTCATGTACTACCTCGAAAAATCCTGCGAAGTGCAGATCAAGGCGCAGTCGTCGGGACAGAAGCTGATCATCCCCTCGGAGGAGATATGCGAATATTCCGCGCGTCTTCGCTATTCGGAAGAACAGCTCACCGCAAATCCCGGCGCGCTTGAGTGGCAGGCTCTGGTTCGCAAGCTCGATAGCGAAGATCCGTCCTACCGAAATTAACGCTGCGACGCGCAGCCCAGGAACCAGCAATGACACGCCCTACGACCCTCGCGATGAACGGGATGGTGACATCCCCGCATTATCTCGCATCTCAATCAGGCCTCCGAATTCTTCGGGAAGGCGGCAATGCGGTCGAGGCTGCGATCGCCGCGGCGGCGACGGTGGCCGTGGCGTATCCGCAGGCCAACAGTATCGGCGGCGACAATTTCTGGCTGATCTCTCGCGAGGGATCGTCAGCGCCACTTGCGTTGAATGCATCCGGTCGCTCGGGCAGCAAGGCAACGTTGAATCATTATCGCGAGCAGGGCGTTTCGGCGATACCTGCCCGCGGTTATCTTGCGGCCAACACCGTTCCGGGCGCCGTTTCCGGCTGGGACGCTGCTTATCAGCATAGCGTAGCTAAGCTCGGCGGAAAAATTCCGTGGCGGGAGCTTCTGTCGGATGCCGTGGCTTACGCTCGCGACGGCATTCCCGTCTCGTCGCACCAGGATTTGCGTGGGCTGGTCGACTTCGATGCCACGGATAAAACGTTCGGAAACCTCCAGCGCTTTCCGGAAATGAAAAAGCATTTCTGCAAGCCTGACGGCAGCCCGTTGCGTGCCGGCGATGTGATGCGGCAAGCCGATCTTGGTGCGACGCTCGAACTGATCGGGAAGGAAGGTGCGAGTGCTTTCTATAAAGGCGATATCGTCAAAACGATCGCGTCTGAACTGTTGTCGAACGGCGGTGTGCTGACCGCCGAGGATTTCGCAAATCATAAAGCCGATTGGGTCGAACCGATCTCGGTGCCTTATCGCAACTACACGGCCTTTAACCTGCCGCCTAATACGCAGGGCATGGCCGCACTCGGCATTCTGAACATCCTCAATAACTTCGATCTCACACGCATCGAGGACGGCTCGGCCGGGTTTTACCATTTGATGGCGGAGGCGGTGAAGGCGGCGTTCGCCGATCGCGACGAATGGCTGACCGATCCGGCATTCCTTGACATTCCGCTCGATCGTCTGTTGTCGCGCGCTCACGGAAAAGCCCAGGCCGACCGGATCAAGCAGTCGGTCGGTGCCGCATCGAGCGCATCGGTCATTCGTGGTGGCGACACCGTCTGGATCGGCGTGGTCGACGGCAACGGCGACGCGGTCTCGCTCATTCAGAGCATCTGCGATGGTTTCGGTTCGGGAATCATGCCGGCCGGAACCGGCGTTCACCTGCAGAACCGCGGTAAATATTTCGTCCTCGATGAATCATCTGCCAACAGATTGCTGCCGCGAAAGCGATGTTTTCATACGCTGATTGCCGGAATGCTGTTCAAGAACGGTGCGCCGGAACTGATCTATGGAACCATGGGCGGCGAAGGGCAGCCGCAAACGCAGGCCGCCCTCGTCACGCGCATCATAGACTACGGGATGTCGCCGCAGCAGGCGATCGAGGCGCCACGCTGGCTTCAGGGCCGCATGCTTGATCTGTCGCAGTCCGGAACCTTGCTCAATCTCGAAGGGCGGGTGCGCGACGATGTCATCCTGGAGCTTCGAAGGCTCGGGCACCGCATCAATCTCACGCCGGACTACTCGGATATCATGGGGCACGCCGGCGCAATCGTGATCGATCGATCAAGTGGTGTTCTGAAAGGCGGCGCGGATCCGCGCGGTGACGGGGCGGCCGTTGGCTACTAGCGGCGCGACAAACCAACGTAGCGAGGGCGAGGTGGACGCATAGGTGAACACTCTTATCGGCAGACAAAATGGCAAGCAAATTGCTTCGATTTAACTCTGACTGCGTGACACCCGATGCCGCCAACCCGCGAACCGCAATGTTCGGGCGAAAATGACGAAGGGACAATATGCATGAACGCTCCTGTTCGCATGATCTCAGAGAATGCCAGTCCGGACGCGGCGTTGCTCAACGACTGGCATGTCGTCGCCTTTTCAAAAGACGTTCCTCCGGGGAAGGTCGTGCCCGCGACACTTCTGGGCGAGGATTTGATCCTGTGGCGGGATGCGTCAGGGAAGGTGCACGTCTGGAAAGACCTTTGCATCCATCGGGGCGCGAGGCTCTCGAAGGGGTGGATCGCGAACGATACCGTGGTCTGCCCCTATCACGGCTGGCGCTATGACGGATCGGCCAAATGCGTTCTCGTGCCCGCCGCGCCCGATCAACCGCCTCCCTTGAAGGCCCGGGCGTTTCCTCATCTTGTCGAAGAACGCTACGGCATGGTTTGGGCGTCGCTTGGCGAGCCGAAGCACGCAGTGCCGACGTTTCCCGAATGGGATGACGTCAGCTTCCGAAAATTCAACACCGGACCTTACTTCTTCAAGGCCAACGGTTTTCGTTCGGTCGAGAATTTTATTGATGCCACGCATTTTCCCTTTGTTCACGGCGGGCTCAATGGAGTCGAGGAAGCGCCTGACAAACTTGAGGACTACAAGGTTTTCGAAGATGAGATGGGCATAAGCACCAGCGGGATCAGGGTCTATCAACCCTATGGCGATCATCGTCAGGTGCCGGTCAACGCGATCTATACGTATCGGGTGTTTAGGCCTCTGGTCGCGTATTTTTCCAAGCAGGTCGAAATCGCCGATCCCGCGAAGAGTGAGCTTGGAACTCCTAACGACCGGTTCTGCACCTTTCTCACCGCGCAGCCGGTTGATGAAGTCAATTGCATCATTCGTCTCTGCGTTGCGATCAACTTCGGAGAGAGTTTAACCGAGGAAGATATCCTGAGACGGCAAGACAAGGTCTTTTCGCAGGACAAAGACATTGTTGAGACCCAGAGACCGGAGCGCATCCCGGTCGATCTGCGTGCCGAGATCCACCATCGCACGGATAAATTCGGTCTTGCGTATCGCCGGTGGCTTGGAGCTCTCGGGCTCACCTACGGCACGGCTTAAGCCATCGAGGTACAGCGATGGCCGTTGTCGTCACCGAGAAATGCAGGGATTGCCGCTATACCGAATGCGTCACGGTATGCCCGGTCTCATGTTTTCATGGCGACGACAACATGCTGTACATCGATCCCATCGTATGCATCCAGTGCCAGGCCTGCGTACCGGTTTGTCCGGTGCAGGCCATCTACGATGAAGCGGACCTGCCGGCGGAGCTGGCCTTCTGGGTCGAGGTCAATGCGGAGCGCGCGGCACATCTGCCCCTAATCGAAGAAAAGCAAACGCCGTTGAAAGCGGGCGCCTGATGCCGAGCCTGATGCAAATGAACAGGGCGGTCGCCGCCTCGCCTCGCTCGCGCGTTTGCGCAAGACATGAGCAAAGTGCCCAATTGTGATGTCTGCATTGGCGACGTCTTAGCGAAGATTCAGTGCAAACTCCTTCCGAACATACAATTTCATGCGCCATGCTTCCTTTTACGAAATGGCATGATCTTTGAAGGTGATAGTTCTTCATTTCGCCTTGTGGAGCGATCACGTGAATGAGCTTCATTTGCCGCCCGATCTCTTTCGCGAAATCCACCGAGGTGGGATGGATCGCTGGAAAGCGTTGTTCAGCCGCTGCCGCACGCTTATTCGGCAAGGGACAGCGTTCTTGTGGTAATGGGCTAAGCGGAAGAATGCCGAAATCGGTCGCCGCCGCGAGTGCGATCCAGTAAGCCAACTATTTTGCGCCGACCGGCATGTCCAGCCAGCTATTCATCTCTGTACACAGATCAGGTGTGCCCGGTCGGCAGGCGGAATCCTTGCATCGATGGGGCGATCGATTGATTGACCGGCGAACGGCCCGGCATTCGGAAGGCCCGTAGGCATCCACCTCCAAATCTGGCAATTTGGCCTGACCATACGCTATTTTTGGTAGTGTTCCGTCATGGCAGAAAAGGAAGCGGCTGCGATGCTGTCGAAGTTTGAACGTTACCCGCTGACCTTCGGCCCCAGTCCGATCGAGAAGCTGTCCCGGCTGACCTCTCATCTGGGCGGGGAGGTCGAGATTTTCGCCAAGCGAGAAGACTGCAATTCCGGCCTGGCCTTCGGCGGCAACAAGCTCCGCAAACTTGAATACATTGTTCCCGACGTCATTGCGAGCAATGCGGATACGCTGGTCTCCATTGGCGGCGTGCAATCGAACCACACGCGCATGGTTGCGGCGGTGGCCGCGAAGCTCGGGATGAAATGCCGCCTGATCCAGGAGAGCTGGGTGCCGCACGAGGATGCGGTTTATGACCGGGTGGGGAACATCATGCTCTCGCGCATCATGGGCGCTGAAATCCAGCTCGTGGACGAAGGTTTTGATATCGGTATCCGCGAGAGTTGGGCCGCGGCGCTGGAGGACGTGAAGGCCAAGGGCGGTAAGCCTTATGCCATCCCGGCAGGCGCGTCCGTGCACAAGTTCGGTGGTCTGGGCTATGTCGGCTTCGCCGAGGAGGTGCGGGCGCAAGAAAAAGAGATGCGTATGAAATTCGACTTCATCGTCGTGTGCACCGTCACAGGCTCGACCCACGCCGGCATGGTGGTAGGCTTCGCCGCAGATCGCCGCGAACGCAACGTCATCGGCATCGATGCCTCCTGTACTCCGGCGCGGACCAAGGCGCAGGTGCTCGACATTGCCCAGAAGACCTCCGCCCTGATCGGCGGCAAGGATATCACGGCGGACGACATTGTCCTCAAGGAGGATTACGCCTATCCGGTCTACGGCGTGCCGTCCAGGGAGACGATCGAGGCGATCCGCTTGTCGGCACGGCTGGAAGGAATGATCACCGACCCCGTCTATGAGGGAAAATCGATGCAGGGGATGATCGATCTCGTGCAAAAAGGATTTTTCCCAAAGGGTTCGAAGGTGCTCTACGCGCATCTCGGCGGCGCCCCAGCACTCAATGGCTACAGCTACACATTCCGCAACGGCTGAAATGTCGCGGAGGAGACAGCTGTAACTTGACGAGCAGATCAAATCTGCTCGGCCGACGTCGGCTGACCGCGCCCTCCGTTTTGCCGGCTCAGTGCGGAAGCCCTCGATCGGCTAACCTGCAGCAGGAGGTGATCTGCATCACATAAATCGGGCCTGGCGTCGGATAATTTCAAGGCATCAACAGAGGGAACCGCCATGCGCAAATTTCTTCTCACTGCCTCGATCCTCTTGATTTCGGCCTCGGCCTATGCCGCTCCATCCTTTCAGGTAGCGGCGAATGATACGCTGCAGGCTCAGCCGGCAGCCGAAAGCCCCGCCGAACCTGCCAAGGCTCCTGAATCTGCCAAGGCTCCTGAACCGGCCAAGGCCACCGAACCGGCAAAAGCCGCTGAGCCCGCACAGACTGTCGAGACAAAACCGGTCGAAGCCAAAAAGCCGAAACGGGTCGCAAAACATCGTGAGAGCGACGAGCACAAGACTCGCCGGATCGCCGCGAAGTATGGAGTCTACTGGTAGGCGTTACAATTTCGTACGGTGAACTGGGAACGGATCCGCTCCGACATATCTCCATATAAAAGGAGATCGCCATGTCGAAAGCGGTCGTTTTATCGGTCGTGTTCGCCCTCTGCGCCCTGATGCTCGGTATCGCCCGCTATGATGCGCATTACGCGGATCGGATTCATCACAGCCAGGGTAGTTTGACACTCGCCGAGTTCCGCACGAACGCAGGTCGAACAATTCCAACCCCTGACCGGTAACAGAGTGGATGCGTCGATGATGCATTCGCCGACTCGGAAATTCGCCTTCCGTCAGGATGATCGTTTTATCGCTGCGGAGCTTGCCTATGCCAGCGAGGATTTCAAATTTGTGGTCGTCACGACAAAATCGGCACCGGCGCGGATACAAGAATTTGCCGCGGTCGCCAACTGGCTTGGGGGCAAGGATTTTGACGTAAAGAGGGCCGAGATTGCATTGCCCAAATTATCCTTATCGGCTGGCGAAGAATTGCTTTCGCCGCTCGACGCGCTCGGTTTGAAGACCGCACGTCTAGCACCTGACTCCCTGGGTGGATTTTCCTCGGAGTCCCTCACCATCACCCGCGTCGTTCAGAGGCTGGAGCTGCGTCTTAACGAGGAGGGCACCGAAGCTGCCGCGGCAACGGCCGTGACCACCACTCGTTCGATATCACCGGACGATTACGTGAAAATGGTCGTCGACAAGCCCTTTATTTTCGCTTTGCGCTACCAAAAGACCGGCCTCATCCTGTTTATGGGATACATCGGCGTTCCGCCAAAATAGTACGCGAATAAGCGCTTGCTCCACGCGATTTCAGGCGTTGCGCTGCGGCGCTACCGCCAAACGCAGGAAACTCATCACGCTTCCGACCGCGGCAAACCCGGCGCCGAGCGCCAGCGCCAGCGTGGCGCCTTCGCGACCGGCGAGACCGAAGCACAGTGCCGCAAGTGCTGCGCCCGTCGTTTGTCCCGTCAGGCGTGCAGTCGCCACGATGCTGCTCGCGCTTCCGCTGCGGCCGGGCGGCGCGCTGGACATCAAGGCCTTCATGTTCGGTGTTTGAAAGAAGCCAAATCCGAATCCGCAAATCGCCATGCGCCAGACGATATTGGCGACGCCCGGTGTCGTGGGAAGCATCGCCAGCAGCACCATTCCGATACCGAGCAATGCCAACCCAATGCCGCCGAGAATACCGGCGGGATAGCGGTCCGACAGGCGGCCTCCGATCGGCGCCATGATGGCGACAACAAGAGGCCAAGGCGTCATGAAGAAGCCGGTCTCCACCTGCGTCCGCAGCAGGATGTCCTCGAAGTAGAACGGCAGAGAGACAAACGCCAGGCCCTGGACCGCGAACGAGCAGACGGCGGTGGCGGCAGATAGCGCGAACACCGGCCGCCGAAACAGGTCGATAGGTAACATCGGCGCCGGATGATCGGCATGTCTGCGGGTCACAAGCCAGCCCAGCAGGATCGCGGCGGCTAGTTCGGTCAATACCAAACCAGGCTGCGCCTTATGTGCCGCACTGCCGATCCCGAGAATAAAGAGGCCGAGGCAGCTCGCAGCCAAAAGCGCGCCGGGAAAATCGAACGCGTGCCCGGCCCGGGGTGTATCCGGCAACGTCTTCAGGCCGATGCCAATGGCGACCACGCCGAAGGGAATGTTGATCGCGAACAACCACGGCCAATGCCCAATTGCCAGGATGCCGGAAGCGATCGTTGGCCCGAGCGTGAAGGCCGTCGCGACCACCAGCGCGTTATGACCAAATCCACGGCCCAACATGCGGCTCGGATAAACGAAGCGCACCAGCGCCGTGTTCACGCTCATGATTCCGCTGGCGCCCAGCCCCTGCAGCACTCGGGCCGTCAGCAGGCTTGGCAACGACCACGCGCAGGCACAGGCCAGCGATGCAATCGTGAACAACAACAGCCCGCCGAGATAGATCCGTTGGTGGCCGACGATTTCGCCGAGTGCGCCAAGCGGCAACAGCGTTGCGACCAGCGCGATCTGATACACATTGACCACCCAGATCACGTCTGCCGGGCTGACATGAAGATCGGCGGCAATGGCGGGCAGGGCGATGTTGGCGATTGCGGTGTCCAGCGAGGCCATGGCAAGTGCGGTAAAGATCGCAGCGACGGCCCATCGCCTGCGCTCCGTGGGCAGCCCGTCCATCGCCGGCGCAAGAGGTGCCTTGGCCGCTGTTGTATCCGTTGACATCCTGCAGAGTTCTCCAGTCCGGCGATGATGCGGTCGCATCATCCGCGGGATGTACTACGGATACCGGGCGTCCCACAGACGCCGCGTTGCATGATGCGTATGCGATGTGACGTGTCGGGCCAGGAGGCCGCGAGCGATGGGATTCAACTTATTGTGCGCTGGCCGCAACGTCCGATATGCGGCTAACGTGGGCTCGATATTTTGGCGCGGACGTTATTTCCGGTGGGCGCTTGCCCGGCAATTATAAGCCTTGCGAAATCCCGCAGCTTGCGCGTCTTCTTCCGAGCAAAACCAGCGATCCGGCTTCGTCAGCGGTGCGTAACTGCGGCATCCCTGCAAGTGATAGATTCCCACGTTCCCGGTCACGCGCGCGCGCACCGCGAGTTTTGCCTTGATGCTGCAACTGGGCGGCATTGCAGGATCATCCGGAAATAAGGAGTCTCGCAGCTCGCGGTCTTTGTCGCTTCTGCAGGAAGCGCCCAATAAGGGCGCCGTCTTTTCCCGCTGCCGAAATGCTTGCGGAGCCACAAAACAGCCTCTCCATAAACCGAGCCCACTGCTTTTCGCATTGGCCTCGTCGTCTTTGAACCGGCCCTTGGCGTTGGGTTCAAAGTCCAACGCATAACCTTGGCGTACCATTAGCCGGCTCAGACTGTCCGTTTCGCCGCTAACACTGCAAAGTCCGATGTGCCATTTGGCGAACGTCCTGTCCGGTCCCAGGTCCTTGCAGTGGACATCCCGGTCGGCAATCAGTTTGACCAGTCGATCGCGCGCTTCCACCCCGCACGTCCAGGGATCGGCATGTTCGTCAATACATATTTGGTCAAATTCTGGAGCATCGATGCCGTCGAGCCGGTACGTAATGTCGGCCACCTGCAAGGTGTCCCCGTTCTTGACAATAGTGCCTGCGGCGCAGCTCGAGCCCGCTGAAAAAATGGCCAGCAAAATAATAATAAATCGCATCGATTTCACCAAAGGTTCGCGATGAACCTACTTGCATCAATAGCGCTTGAGCAAGGGGGCGAATATCCAAAGGGCAATCGTAATCAGACCGCACGATCCGAGTAGCAGGAACGTCGCACCATAGCCCCGCAATTTGCGATGGCGTTCTGAAGCAAGCTGCGGAATAGTATCGCCAAATCTTCGGGGAAGGTAACGATGGTCGATGTCTTTGCCAGCAAGCCAAATCAGGAAACTACAACCGGTGCTGCTGATCCATGGGTCACCAGCACGTTTGAAACCCTGCCGAAGCTGCTTGACGTCGATCGTGAGCTCCTTCGTGCCGGCAGATTATTGAATGTCGATTGCCTGCTTGGCCCGGTTAACCAGCCCTTTCTTGTTTCAATTCGTCAGGGCCGCATCACCGAGATGTCCGCGGCACCGAAGCCGATGCCGTCCTGGCGCTTTAGTTATACGGCATCGTCCCAGGCGTGGATCGAGTATTGGCGTCCTGAACCCACGCCCGGGTGGCACGATCTTCTGGCGCTGACAAAGCGCGGCGAGGCATTTCTCGCCGGCGAGCTGCACCCGTTTATGACGCATCTTCAGTATTTCAAGGACATGCTGGCGCTGCCGCGGTCCATCATATCAGGTAAATCCGCATGAATGGACAGTTGGAGCCGATTGTCGGCCGATACCTGCATGTCG
Organism: Bradyrhizobium sp.; assembly: GCA_028290305.1. The sequence goes on along the minus strand of JAQGKC010000093.1, from coordinate 18,519 downwards.
AAATCAACGGTGTCATGCATCGCATCTATTTCGAGGAAAACGGATCGGGCATCCCTCTCGTTTGTTTGCATACCGCCGGCTCCGATGGAAGGCAGTGGCGTCACTTGCTGTCTGATGCCGAGTTGACGGAACATTACAGGATCATTGCTTTCGATATGCCCTGGCACGGCAAGTCGAACCCGCCTGACGAGATGACTGGCGGCGAGTACCAGCTCACGACGGCGAGCTATACGCAGACCATTCGTGCGTTCTGTGCCGCACTTGCGCTGGAGCGGCCGGTGGTAATGGGATGCTCGATCGGCGGACGCATCGTCCTGAATCTGGCCATCGATCATGCGAGTGAGTTCCGGGCGCTGATCGGCCTTGAAGCGGCCGATTTCCAGCAACCATGGTACGATACCAGCTGGCTTCACCGGCCGGACGTCCATGGCGGTGAAGTTTGTGCGGCCCTTGTATCCGGGCTGATCGCGCCGCAGGGCCCTCAAAGCTCACGCCGTGAAACACTCTGGAGTTACATGCAGAGCGGGCCAGGAGTCTTTAAGGGCGATTTGCATTTTTACCGGGTCGATGGCGACTTGCGTGGAAGGGTCGACAAAATCGATACTGCACTATGCCCGCTCTATCTGCTGACGGGCGAATACGACTTTTCCTGCACACCTGAGGATACGCTCCGCACCGCCCGAAGCATTCCCGGGGCGCATGTGACCGTCATGGAGAAGCTCGGTCACTTCCCCATGAGCGAAAACCCAGCCCAGTTTCGGCAGTATATCGCGCCTGTTCTGCATCAAATTCGAAAAGCCGGATGACCGCTCGTAGATAGTTGCGGCGTTTGCAACGAGGATCTTATGCTCGGCGTTTCAAGGTCACCGTGCGACGCCGGCGTCATCCGCGCGACGCCCGTATTTCCAGTTGCGTTGTCGGAGAAACGCAAGCGCCTGACGCTGGCGGCGACGATCCTCGGATCGAGCATGGCATTCATCGACAGCTCGGTCGTGAACATCGCGCTGCCCGCGATCCAGCAGGCGTTGCACGCCGATGCGGTATCCACGCAGTGGATCGTCAACGCCTATTTATTGCTGCTGGGCGCGCTGGTGCTGGTCGGGGGCTCAGCTGCCGATCTCTACGGCCGCCGGCTGATCTTCCTGATCGGTGTCGCGCTGTTTACCCTGGCCTCGATTGCCTGTGGTCTGTCGCCGAACATCAACGCGCTCATTCTCGGCCGTGCGGTGCAAGGTCTCGGTGCCGCATTGCTGACGCCGGCCAGCCTCGCGATGCTGGGCGCGACGTTCGACAAGCATGAGCGCAACCGCGCGATCGGCATATGGGCCGGTGTCGGCGCGCTGACAGCGGCAGCGGGGCCGGTGCTCGGCGGCTGGCTGGTCGATCATGTGTCATGGCGCGCGATTTTCCTGCTCAATGTGCCACTCGCCATTGCCGCGGCCGGTCTTGCGATCTTGTTCGCCTGCGAGAGCCATGATCCCCAGGCGAAGCGGCTCGACTGGAAAGGCGCGGCGGCGGTTGCGCTCGGTCTCGCGGCGATCACCTGGGGGCTTGGTGCCATCCCGGCATCGGGATTCCACGACACAGCAGTGCTTGCTGCACTGGGATCGGGAGCGGCGCTTCTGGTGGCGTTCCTCGCGATCGAGGCCCGTTCCCAAGAACATGCGATGATGCCGCTGTCGCTGTATCGCTCGCGCAATTTTTCCGGAACCAACGCGCTGACGCTGTTGCTTTACTTCGCGCTCGGCGGTGCGCTGTATTTTCTCCCATTTGGCCTGATACGATTGGGGGGCTATTCCGCAACGCAAGCCGGCGCAGCGTTCTTGCCGTTCGCATTGATCATGGGTTTTGGCGCGTCGTTCGCGGGTGCTCTGTCCGACCGTTTCGGTCCGCGGCTGTCGCTCACATTGGGCCCGATCATCGCCGCCGTCGGACTGATTCTGCTCGCGGGCGCCGATTTCGCCGGATCCTATTGGACCAGTGTGTTTCCAGCGATTTGCACGCTCGCTGTGGGGATGACGATCACCGTTCCGCCGCTGACCTCGACCGTGATGGCCTCCGTCGGCGAGGCCCGCGCGGGCGTGGCCTCGGGCGTCAACAACGCCATTGCTCGGGTCGCCGGCCTGCTGGCGGTCGCCGCACTCGGCGCGGTTTTATTCGCGAGCTTTTCGCTCCATCTTGCAGACGTCGCGCCTGCCCATGCCAACGAGGCATTGAATGCGGTGCTGGCCGGGCAGGCTGACGTGGCTGGCGACGCAACGTCCGCATTCGACCGTGCGGTGCGCACGGTGATGCTGGTCGCGGCTTCATGCGCCGCGCTCGGCGGTATCGTGGGCTGGCTGACGATCCGGGAGACCGGCACTGAAACTACCGGCTGACGCGCACTCCGTGCGGCACCGTTGCTATCGCCGGTCGTACTCGTCCGGCTCCATCGCCCACAGCCATTGGTCGTGGCCGGATGCATAATTGGTGTTGGTCTGTGCCGGATTGCGGTTGATCAGCGGCCGCAGATACATCGGGTGCGTGGCGCTACGCACCTCGTGCTCGATGGTGAACAAGGGCTTGCCGCTCTCGAGATCGACGATGTCGCGAAAGCGGTATTGGTATTGATTGTCCTCGCTGTAGATCAGGCCGCGCTCCGACAGCTGGCGATGAGGGCCGGAGAAGTTCGTGATGTAGATCTGCACATGGTGACCGTCATATTCCGGCTGCGGCTGGTCGGTCTCGCGAAATTGCAGATACTGGTCCTTGCCCATCTTCACGCGCGCCAGCGTACCGTCGCCGTTCCTGAGCTCGGCGGGCATCCCCATGATCCGCGGGTAGAAGTCGCAAATGCCTTTCGCGGCGCCTGCCGGTACCTCGAACTCGACATAGGGGATGCCGAGCGTGATGCGCCCGAAGCGCGCCGCGTCCGGCTCATAGCAGCGCACGCGATTGCCCCAGGGACATGTCGCCTCGACATAGTCATTGTTCTCTCTGAAGGTGGCGGATTGCGAATACAGCATAATGCAGCATGGCGCACTAATCCAACAATTCGGCGTGACGGGGAGACCTCCCGGAATTCCCCCGGGCGGGCTGAAGCAAACGCGACCGTGCTTGCCAACCATCGGCTGTGACCAGTTGGACCAGATTTGAAAAAACAATGCTTGAGCGCGCGCCCACCGGTACAACCCAAAATGGATCCGTCGCGGTGTTGACCGCCTGGCTGCAGCACCTTCAATCTACCGGTAATCAGCGTACTCGACCGGCTGCATGAATCGAAGCTGCCCATCAAGGCGGCATCGAAAAATGGCCTCGGTTGGTTGTGTTCCAGTTGTCGGCGCGCAATGATGGAGATAAATCCGTCGCGACCGGATTTACGAAGTCAGGTCAGGAGCGCCAAGACTCCAGGCAATCGCCGAAACAAACAGGGGAAACGCAATCATGACACTAACCTGCCGCCATGTTTTGGCGACGCTGACCGCAGCCATGCTGCTCGCAGCCCCGGCTATATCTCACGCAGAGACAGTGCGGATCGGATTGCCGACCAAGACCTATTGGCCAACGACCGTGGCCGAGGCGGCAAAGTCTCAGAAGTTGTTCGAGAAAGAAGGCATTACGGCCGAGCTCACGATTTATCGCGGCGGAGCGGAGACCTTCGAGGCGATGGCCGCGGGCGCAGCCGATCTCATTCTCGATGCGCCGTCGCTATCGGCCGCGGGCCGCAAGAAGGGCGTGATGTCGAAAGTCGTCGCCAATGGTGCGATGGGCAACTTCGGCTGGCAGTTGATGGTGCTCGCGAAGTCGCCGCTCGACATCAAGGATATAAACGGCAAGAAGGTCGGCATCACCTCGGCGGGTTCGGGTTCGGACTTGCTGGCGTTGTGGACCATTCAGGAAAAGAAGATCGACTTTACCCGCGTACCTGTCGGCGGCGGTGGCCTGGTGCCGAATCTCCTCGCCGGCAACGTTGACGCCGCCGTGGTGTATTCGCCGTTGAGTTTTCAGATCGCCAAATCAGGCGAGGCGCGGACCATCCTCGATTATGCCAAGGACGTCCCGCCGAACCTGACGTCGGGCTGGATCGCCACCGATAAATACGCGCAGGAAAAGCCCGAGGCGTTGCAGAAGGCGCTCAACGCGCTCTACGGCGGGGTGATGTTCATGCGCAACAACCGCGAGGCGGCGATCAAGCTGATTGCTGAACTGTACGAGATGCCGGTAGACATCGCCGCTGCCGAGTACGAGAACACCATCCTGAAGCTTGAAACCAATGGCGACATGAGCGCGCCCAATACCACGGAAGCGCTCCAGCTTTCGCTGGATATGGCCAAACTTGGCGGCATGAAAGATCTGGTACCTGCGCCTGAGATCATCTCGACCAGGTTCAAGCCGGTAGCGACCAAGCCCTGAGGCGAACGCGATGGCCGGAACGTTTGGAGTCAAGGTGGCGCGCGTCGCGATCGTGTTGGCCGTGTTCGCGTTGTGGGAAACCTTGTCGCGGATGGGGATCGTCAATCCCCGCCTGCTTCCCTCGGCGTCCGATACCTTCGCCACGCTGGGTGAGTTGTTGCAGCGTGCAAGCGTGCGAAACGATCTTGTGGTGACGGCAAGCGAAGTGGCGACCGCCTTTGTTCTCGCGGTGCCCATCGGCACAATGATCGGCTTTCTGATCGCGGAAAATCGTTACTTCGCCGAAGTAGTAAAGCCGCTGCTGTTTTTTGCGTTCAGCATTCCGAAGTCGATCTTCCTGCCAATGTTTATCCTGGTATTTGGGGTCGGCTTCTCCCAGAAAGTCGGCTTCGGTTTCTTCTCCACGATCTTTATCGTCATCATGTCGACGACGACGGCCGTCGAATCCGTGAAGGTCGAACACCTCACGGTTGCGCGCTCGTATGGCGCGACGGCCGCGCAGACCGCTTTTCGGGTCTATCTGCCGAGCATGCTTCCGGTGCTGCTGGAGGCGCTGCGAATTTCTATGATCTTCAATTTGACCGGCGTCATTCTCGCGGAGATGTATGCTTCGCGCGACGGCATAGGTCACCAGATCGCGACCTGGGGGGAGAATTTCCAGATGAAGCAATTGCTGGCTGGCGTTCTGATGATCGCCGCCATCGCCATGACCTTTAACGAACTCGTCAGATGGGTGGAAACACGATGCAGCCATTGGCGAACATAACCCCGCTCAAGCCGGCCGCGCGCGCTGGTGCGGTGCAGGTCACCGGTGTCGGCCAGATCTACAAGACTTCCGGCCAGGACGTTGCGGCCGTCTCCGACGTGTCGTTCGAGGTGAGGCCGGGCCGTTTTGCTGTGTTAGTCGGTCCCAGCGGCTGCGGAAAATCGTCGCTGTTGATGATGATGGCCGGGCTGCGCCAACCCACATCGGGAACCATTCTGATCAGTGGAGCGCCGATCGACGTTCCGGATCCGAACAGAGTAGGCGTGGTTTTCCAGGAACCGAGCCTGTTCCCCTGGCTCACTGCCGAAGAGAACGTCGAATTCCCGCTGGCCCTGCGGGGCGTTGCCAAAAAAGAGCGCCGCGCCAAGGCGCAGGAAGCGTTGCAACTGGTGGGTCTCGACGGCTTCGGCACGCGGCATCCGCATGAACTCTCGGGCGGTATGAAGCAGCGGGTCTCGATCGCGCGCGGCCTCGTGCAGGATCCGCCAGTGTTGTTGATGGATGAGCCGTTCGCTGCCCTTGACGAGCAAACGCGAATGACCATGGGCGATGAGTTGCTGCGGATCTGGGCAGCCACCGGCAAGACGATCGTCTTCGTGACGCACAGCCTGACCGAGGCGGTCTATCTCGCCGACGAAGTCATCGTGATGTCGGCGCGCCCCGGCCGCATCGTGGATCGGCTGGACGTCGCGCTGCCGCGCCCACGGACCTATGAAATGCTAAGCGGCGACACATTCGGAAACCTGCGCGACCGTATCTGGCGCCATATCCGCAAGTCGGCGTGAGGGTATCGTGATGTCGTCAACAACACTGCGCCGCCTCATCGTCGTGTCGCTGATCGTGCTGTGGGAAGTGTTGCCACGCTTCGGCGTCATTCCCGAGTTGTTCCTGCCGTCGCTGTCCTCGACGCTCATGGCGGGCTGGTCCGATGCTCCGGAATATGGCCGCGCGCTGATAGTGACATTGTACGAAGTCGCGGTCGCCATGGTATTCGCTTGCGGGGGTGGAATTCTCGCGGGTGCAATCGTCGGCAGCCTGCCGCGGCCTCGCGTGATGATCATGCCTATGGTTTCAAGTCTTTACGCGGTCCCGCTCGTGATCCTCTATCCGGTTTTCACCGTCTGGCTCGGGATCGGCTCAGAGTCCAAGATTGCGTTCGCCTCGATCTACGGGTTTCTGCCAACGATGTTGGCGACTGCCGCCGGCATTCAGACCATCGATCCGCAGCTATTGCTCGCGGCCCGCAGCATGGGCGCGACGCTGAGCCAGCGTGTTACACGCGTGGTTATTCCGGCTGCAATTCCCACCGTACTTTCAGGCCTGCGGGTCGGCGGCGCGCTGGTCATCGTCGGCGTGGTCGTATCGGAGATGCTGATTTCGTCCGCCGGCATCGGATACCTGATTTCCCGTTACCGGACTATCCTGGAAAGCGCGCATGTATTTGCGGGGGTGCTTCTGGTTCTGGTGCTGGCGGTCGCGTTCAACGCGCTGATCAAATTCGTCGAACGACGCGCCGCAGTTTGGCAGACCGGCACCCGCGCCGGTCGCGATGCGATGGCGCGAGAAATTCCCGCCGCAGCGCTACAGCCAGCGAATTCCTGATGGTCAGCTGATTTCCTTGCGGACCATGGCTGCCGCGTCGCTCATCGCCTTGAGCTTGCCGAAGGCGACGTGGCGCGGCATGTATTTCATGCCGCAGTCCGGCGCCGGGATCAGCCGATCCGCGGAGACGTATTTGAGACCATGGCGGATGCGATCGGCGATCACGGCCGCGGTCTCGATCTCCGGATTGCCGAGATCGATCACGCCGAGCAGGATTTTCTTGGACGACAGATCCGCCAGCACGCCAAGATCGAGCTTGGGCTGGGCAGCCTCGATCGAGATTTGTTCGGCGGTGGAATCCGCGAGTTCGCCCAGAAAAGAATAACCTGACGGCTTGGTATCGCCGGGCACGACGGCGGCATAACCGAAACAAATGTGAACGACCGTCGGCACCGTGATGCCCTGCAGCGCCCGGTTGATCGCCTTCACCGCGTAGCGCTTGGCGGCTGTCGGGTCGTTTCGCACCCACGGTTCGTCGAGCTGGATGACATCGGCGCCGGCCTTTTGCAACTCCAGCGCTTCGGCGTTGACGGCCGCCGCCAGCGCCATGGCGAGTTCTTCATCGTCCTTGTAGAATTCGTTCTTGGCTTGCTGGCTCATCGTGAATGGACCAGGCAGGGTGATCTTCGCGGCGCGATCGGTGTTGCGGCGAAGGAATTCCATATCCCTCAGTTCGACCGGGCCGTTGCGGCTGATTTGCCCGACCACGCGGGGGACCGGGGTAGCCTGGCCGGACCGCGAGGTGATGATGGCCGGGTTTTCGGTGTCGATACCGTCCAGCGCTGTCGCAAAACGGTTGGAGTAGCTCTCCCGCCTGATCTCGCCGTCGGTCACGATATCGATTCCGGCACGCTCCATGTCGCGGATCGCGACGATGGTCGCATCGTCCTGCGCCTGCTCGAGATGGTCCTCGGGGATCCGCCACATTTGCGTCAGACGGGTTCGCGGAACGGATTTTGACAGCATCTGGCGATCCACCAACCAGTCGGGTTGCGGGTAGCTTCCGACGACCGTCGTCGGCAACAAATGTTTCGGTAGCGCCAATGCTTTAACTCCCCGGTGACAGGCTGATTATTCTTGTGCCGAATGTATAGGTTATCTCGCGCGGGTGTAAACGCTCTTAAAAACTGGCGCGTCATTCTTCCAGATTGGGATGTCCCGCTTGATGAGCGTTCCCGTCCCGGTTCACCACGCAAGTGAAATGAAATGCCGAATGATCCCGCCGATGCTGGCATGGTGATGGCGAACATGCGTTTGCGCGGTAGTCGGTTGATTGGTCAGTGCGGTGCGGCGCGGTCCGATCGCTTCAAACTGCGCCTTCTGTTCGTCGCTTAACTTCCCGTAGAAGTCGTCCAATGCGGCACGCACGATCTTGACCGCCTGCAGCATGGTCTCCAGCCGCTTGCGGACTGCTTCAAGCCGCGCCGGCGGCGTGATGGCTTCGCTTGGCTGGCATGAGGTCTTGAGCATGTCCGCTGCCTTTGCACTGGTGTCCTGGAGCGCCGCAAGACTGCTGCGTTGCGCCTCGGTCAGATGAAGCTTCGCTTCGATCTCCGCGGTCGGCCAGTTCGTCGCGCTGGATTGAGCGGTCTCGCAGCCTTGAGCGAGCGAGCCATTTGCGTTTTGTGTGTTTTTCGCGGTTTGGCCCCGACGTTGATCCTGGCCAAGTGCGTTCAACCGGGCTTTTTGTTCGTCGCTCAGGAGATCATAGAATTTCTGCAGCGGCGGCTGAACCGTCGCGACAGCGGCGATCATCGCCTCGATACGCGCTTGCATGGATGCGAGCCGGGCGGGTGCCGTCAACGCCATCTGGGTTGGACATGCGGCTTTGATGTCCTGTGCCGCCTTCACAGAGGCGTTGGCGAGATCATCGAGTGCCGCCCGTTGAACGTCGTTTGGCTGAATAGCCTGCTGGATCTGATCGATCGGCAAGCCGGCGATGTCACGGCTGTCCTCGCCGCACATTTGCGCCAACTGATCGGGCGCCGCAGTCGGGGTGCCCGACGTGGACGGTTGAGCACCATTGGCGCTTTGCGGCAAATAGCCTGCGAGGTCGCTATAGCCGTAGGGCGCGAACAGGCCGGCATAAATGTCGTTATAACCGTAATCCCAGAACGCGGCGTAGTCACCGTCGCCCCACATCGTGTAATCGTACATGTCGTAATAGGCGAACGGCCAAAACAACGGGCCGACCCAGCCGTAGCCGCCGCTTCGGTGTCGCCACCATCCGTCTCTGCCGCTGCGACCGTTATGCCATCCTGCCGTTGCCGCGCTCGCCGCGATTAAAGCGCGGGTATTTGGATTGCGTAGCGCGGTCCTGTTGTGCAACGCGCCGGCGACCGCGCGCGAGTTCAATACGTTCCGCACGGCGCGTGACCTTACGTTCGCGCTCCGATTTCCGGTGAACGTGGCACTTCGATTTAGCCCCGACGCTGCCGCGCGGCTGGCGGCCCTGTTCGAACCGCCACGAACCGCAAACGAGCGTGGACCGCGGAAACTTGGTCGCGCCGCGGACCGCGATACCGCAAATCCGCCGCCGACGTGACGCGCGCCGCCAAAATGTCCACCGCCGCCACCAAAGTGTGGGCCGCCGCCGAAATGCCCGCCACCACCAAAGTGCCCGCCGCCACCGAAATGACCGCCACCGCCGCCGCCGAAATGCGGTGCTCCGCCGCCTCGACCGCCGCCGCCCCCGCCGCCTCGCGGGGCCGCGTAAGCGACGGCCGCCAAGGCAGTCGCTAGGATAACAACAAGGGCGTAGACCTTGAATTTTGCCATGGCGCTCTCAAGCGGCCTCGCGAGTCATCTATGAGAGAGACTCTTCGGGAATCGAACGCACTAACTCCTGCGCGAAGCCTGAGTTCCGGATGCGCCGATCAACAGGACGTGCCTGCCATTGTGGCCAAGGGCCGAGGACACTGCGTTTACAGGTTCCAAAAGGAAGATGAGGCATGAAATAGCCGTACCGCGAGAGGCGTCTTATTGGTGTCGTTAAGTCGGACTAATAAATGCGGCAAATTCGGTTCCTGAGTCTGTTGGAAGACATCCGGTAAAGAATCATAATGACACTGTCTCGATATCGGTTTTAAGTAGTTTGGGGCGGGCTGGTTGGAGGCGAGAGATGAATAACCTCGTTCGCTACCGCGCAATGGAATCGTTGTGCCGCCAGAGCGCGGTATTTCGCCCCATGGAGAGCTGGCGATTGCTCGCTGAGGCCGAGATGTGGCACCACCGAGCGCAGGAAGAAATCGATTCCCACTTTATCGAATGCAATAGCGTCCCGTCGGCCGTTGAACCCGCCCGAACAGCGTCTCTCTCCGATACCCGCGATGGAAGCCGATTGCTGGCGGGTTGAATTCTACGAAATCCGAGCAGTACAGCGGCGGCTTCGATCGCGCCGAAGAAGGAACCCAGCTTTTCCCGGCGGATTATCATGGTCAACCGAAAGGGAAGGCCATGAAGCTCACCACAATTGTTTTTGCAGCCGCGCTGGCGCTCTCCGGCGCCTTCGCACATGCACAAAGCGGAACGCCAAGCGGACGAGGCTCGACGACAGGCGATCCGGCGGCAAGTTCAGCCACCCCCGGCACGTCGCCAACCACGGGAAGTTCGATGAAGCCGAGCCCGAGCGGAAGCGGTACGTCCACCTCGGGCGGTAGAGATGCCAATGGCGACCAGGGCAGGGACAAGATGCCCGATAGCAGTCAAGGCGTAAGGCCGCTCGACAAGCAGAACAAGCCCGACAAGATGTAAAAAAGGCCTCGCATTCGCGAGGCCTTTTTTGACAGGCGTTATGTTCAGCGGACGCGCAAGCGATTTGCGCGCCGGAATCGAGGCTCGACGAAAGCCCAGTTACTCCGCCACCTCCGAATACGCCGTCGTCGGAACCTGAGCCTCAATCGCTTTTTCCTCGGAAAGTATTTTTGGCTTGCGCAGCCAGACATAAATCTGTGCCGCGATCAGCACGACGCAGATCAAAAGGAAGAACGCGCTGATCGGACGCTCGATGAAGGTCATTAGATCGCCGCGGGAGATCAGCAGACTGCGCCGGAAGTTTTCCTCGAAACGCGGTCCGAGCACGAAGCCAAGCAGAATTGGAGCGGGATGGAAATCAAGCCGCAGCAGGATGTAGCCGACAAGGCCGATGAAGAGCGTTTCGCCGACCTGGAACATGTCGTTATTGGCGGCATAGACCCCGATGCAGACGAAGAACATCGCGCTCGGATAGAGGTAGCGGTACGGAATGCTCAGCAGCTTTACCCACAGGCCAATCATCGGCACGTTGAGAATGACCAACAGGATGTTGCCGATCCAGAAGCTCGCGATCAGGCCCCAGAAGATATCGGCGTGCTGGCTGATGAGCTGCGGTCCGGGAACGATGCCGTGAATGATGAGCGCGCCCAACAGCAACGCCATCACGGTGTCACCCGGAATGCCCAGGCTCATGGTCGGGATAAAGTCGCCCTGCACCGAGGAGTGCGTTGAGGCCTCGGGGCATGCGACACCCTCGATCGCGCCGTGACCGAAACGCTCCGGCGTCTTCGATATCTTCTTCTCGGTGGCGTAGGACACAAACGAAGCGATCGTCGGTCCGGTACCCGGGATCAACGCACAAAGGCTGCCGATGAAGGTGCCGCGGATCATCGGCCAGAACGCCAGCTTGAGATCTGCCTTCGACGGAAACATGTCGGAGATTCCAACCTTGGCGTATTTCATGTCGACGGTTTCGGTATTGTTGATGCTGTTCATGAACTCGGCAACGCCGAACATCCCGAGCGCCAGCGCGATGATTTCGATGCCGTCGAACAGCTCGGTGATACCGAAGGTGAAGCGCGGTTGTCCGGTCTCGATGTCCGATCCGACGATGCCGACCAAGAGGCCGAGAACCGTCATCGCGATGCCCTTGAGCGGCGATCCCTTCGCCAGTGTCGAGCCCGCGAGCAATCCCACCAGCATCAGCGAACATACTTCGGCGGGGCCGAATTCGAGCGCCATCTTGACCAGGAACGGCGCCAGGAAAATCATCTCGGTGATGCCGAACGACGCGCCGATGAACGCGGCGATGATGGTGATGCCGAGCGCCGTGCCGCCCTTGCCCTGTTTGGTCAGCGGAAACCCGTCAAGACACGTCACCGCGTGAGGTGGATGACACGGCAGATTCAGCAGGATCGAGCAGATCGCTCCGCCGTACTGGGCGCCGTAATAGACCCCCGACAGCATCAGGATCGCGGGCACGGGCTGCATCCCGAAGGTCAGCGGGAGCAGGATTGAAATCGTCGCGACGGGTCCCATTCCCGGCAGCACGCCGACAAGATTGCCGACCAGCACGCCGAGGAAACAGTACATCAGGTTATGCGGCTCGAGTGCTACGCCGAAGCCGTACCAGAGATCGGTAATCGCAGTTGAGATCACAGGTTGACCCCGCGCAGTAGCGGGAACGGAATGCTCAGCAGATAATGAAAAAGCAGCACACCGAACACCGTGACGCCTGCCGCCAGGATGGCCGACGATTTGTAAGTGGCAGTCTTGTCTCCCAGCGCGCAGACAAAGACGCAGGCGAACACCGCGGGGATCATGCCAGCGTATTGCCCCAAGATGATGAACAGCACAGGACCGCCGAGAATGCAGAGCCAGCCGAACCATTGCGGGTTGTCCGGCAGGAACTTCTTGTCGTCAGGTTCGGATGATCCCAAGGCGGTGCCGGCGATCAGGATGCCGAGAAACGCCAGGACGATGCCCAGCATGACCGGCATGAAGCCAGGGCCCATTCTGGCGAGGCTGCCGAACTTGTAGCCGGCGCCGGTCACAGCCGCTCCCACCCCGAGCAGAAGCATCAGGCCGCCAGCATAATAATCGCGTTTTAACTTAAATCTCTCCTGCAACGGCGTATCTCCGAATGGTTTTTGGCATGGTTTTTTTGGACCCTACCCGTAGTGACGGGGCCTGTCGAGATTGGCCTCATGCCACTTGGCGCCGCAGGGGTATCGCACAAACCCCGGAATCGGGCGCACTGGCCTTGTTATTACCGGTTGCCTCGGTGGCTATCCGATGTTCCCGGTTGTCATCAACCAGCAGACTTGAAGAGCCTCACGGCTGCCCGATGCAGGAATGGAGAACGCTCGGCACCGCAAGAATGCGGACGATCAGGCGAGAGCAACCCGACGGACGGAACCAACCGGGTAGGCGCCGGCCGGCTGTCGCGCATCGCGACTGTGCTGGGCATCTCGATTGGCGAACTGTTCGAGTCGTCCAAGGACCAGTCTGCCGCTTCGAAATCTCCCTTTCGGTTGCTTGAGGGGCGGGATGCATTGCGGGTTCTTGAAGCCTTTTCGCGAATGTCGGATCCGCGCATGCGGCGCGCTATCGCCAACTTGCTCGAAACCCTTGCCGACCGGCAGACTGCGGCGAGGTCTTCAATGGCGCGTCCGGTCGCCGCAACACGCCGCGAGCGTCGGCGAAGGACGGGAACGTAGGTATTATAAGTCTCGCGCGGCGCTTTGGCCGACGGCAACGTAGCCTGCTTTGGTTCTTAACCTGAGCGTATTGCCGCGATGGGCTTGTCCGCTGGCGCGTATAGCGCGTTTCTCGCGCGAAACAGATTCGAAGATGAACTCGCCGATCCAGTTACAGCGCGTAACCGGGAATGGGCGAGCGGGCTGGCTCCAACAATCGGGGCTCCGAGGTCCCCCTATCTACTTTAGTTTTGCTATCGGGAGGGGATTTACGGCGCAGTTTCGCTTGCCCGGTGCGCAAGCACGGTTAGAATGCCGGCAAGCAAAGCAAGAAGTTGATCCAGTGGAGAGAAACGATATGACGAAAACATCCCGACCGCCCGTTTTTTGGTCAATGCGGGGGCTTCTCGGGGCCACTGCCCTCGGCCTGTTGACGACGGTATCCGGTCAGGCCTTTGCCGCCGACCCGATTAAGCTCGGCGTGATCGCGGAAGCCCAGGCGATCGCCGGCGCATCGATTCCGCAGGCCGCACAATTGGCCGCGGACGAAATCAACGCCAAAGGTGGCGTCGACGGCCGTATGATCGAGATCGTCACCTATGACAATCACAGCTCTTCGGCGGATTCGGTTCGCGCCTTCCAGCGCGCGGTCAACGAAGACAAGGTCCACGCCGTGATTTCCAGCTACATCAGCGAAGTCGTGCTGGCGCTGATGCCTTGGGCCTCGCGCCTGAAGACTCCGTTCGTGACTCCGGGAGCGGCCTCCAACGAGATTCCGCTCAGCGTCCACAAGGATTACGAGAAGAACAAATACACATTTCACGGCTACCTGACCTCGGCCTCGCTGGCCCTGTCGGTCTGCGACGCCGCCAAGGATCTTCTGGTCGATCAAAAGCACATGAAGACCGCCGTCATCATGAGCGAGGACGCCGCCTGGACCAAGCCGCTCGATGTCGGATACGAGGCATGCCTGCCTAAAATTGGTCTCAAGGTGCTCGACCATATCCGTTTCTCGCCCGACACCACCGATTTTACGCCGATCTTCAACAAGATCGAGGGCGTGAAACCTGACGTGATCATCACCGGCATTTCCCATGTCGGTGTGCAGCCCACGGTGCAGTGGAAGAACCAGCAGGTGCCGATTCCGATGCTCGGCATCAGTTCGCAGGCGACCAACGAAACCTTCGGCAAGGACACCAACAATGCCTCCGACGGCGTGCTCTATCAGGGTGTCTCCGGTCCGGGCGTGGCTGTGACGCCGAAGTCGATTCCTTTCGCCGAAGCGTTCAAGAAGAAGTTCGGCAACTATCCTACCTATGCCGGCTATACGTCTAATGAAGAGGTCTACTACATCGCCGACGCCATCAAGCGCGCCGGTTCGACCGAAGCGGACAAGCTTGTGGACTCTCTGGAAAAAACCGACTGGGAAGGCACCATCGGCCGCATCCAGTTCTACGGTAAGGACGATGAATTCACCCATGGTCTCAAATATGGCAAGGGCCTGATCACCGGCCTGATGCTGCAGTGGCAGGATGGCAAGCAGGTGAGCGTGTGGCCGCCGGAAGTTGCGAATGGAAAACTCAAGTTCCCGAGCTTCATCAAGGTCACAGCGAACTGAACTCGTCGAATGATCATGCTCCCGGGGCTTGCTTACCCGGGAGCATTTTCGCATTTGTAGTTCCTAGAGTGAGGCAGCGGTGCTGCCGCGGCCATCATCAATGCTTACCTTGCAAATTCTAATCGACGGCTTCGCCATCAGTGCGCTGTATGCGCTGGGCGCGACCGGTTTCACCCTGATCTTCGGCGTCTCCGGCGTGCTCAATCTGTCGCACGGCGCCATCATGGTGCTGGCGGCGGTGGCGGCATGGGCTGCCGCGAGCGTGCTGCATGTCAATACCTATGTCGGCGCGCTGATCGGCGTAGCGGCTGCGCTGGTCGCGGCGTTCGCCACTTACTTCGCGGTGGTGCAGCCGATTCAGAAATCGACGCGCATTCCCAACGAAGAGAAGGAAATTTTCGTTCTCACCGGCACGTTGCTGTGGGGAATCATGATTCAGGAACTGATCGCGTATTTCTTTACCAACAATGCCAAGACCGTGCTCCCGATCGTCGAGGGAGTTGTCGACATCCTCGGGGTGCGAACGCCCAGGAACGAAATCTTCACCGCCGTGATTTGCTGTCTGGTGATCGGGCTGCTCTGGTTGATGGTCAATCGCACCCGAACCGGCAAGGCGGTGCTGGCGGCGTCGATGAATCCACGCGGCGTCACGCTGCTCGGGCTTGAGCTCACGAGCATCTATGTCGTGGTCTGGGCGATCTATGGCATCCTTGCCGGCATCGCCGGCGTGCTGCTTGGAATGTTCCTCGGCGTCAGCTCCTATAGCGTCGGGCCGCTGACCGCGAGCGCGTTCTCGATCGTCGTGCTGGGCGGCCTCGGCAGTGTGTCCGGCTCTCTGATCGCCGCATTTGTGGTCGGCTATCTCGAAACCCTCACCGCTTATCTGGTCTCGCCCGCGTACCGGACCATTCCGGCACTGCTGTTGCTGGTCATCGTGATGTACATCCGGCCGCAAGGCCTGCTCGGGAGGCGATGAGCATGGCCAATTTTTTCAAATCGCGGTTGTTCTGGATTTCGCTTGGCGTCGTGATCGTCGCCTCGACCCTGCCGCTCTATGTCTCCGGCTATATTCTCGGCCTGCTCACGGTCGCCTATTACTTCGGCGTATTCGCGATGGCGTGGGACCTGTTGTTCGGGTTCGCCGGCGAGGTGAATTTCGGCCCGACCTTCCTGATCGGCGTCGGCGCCTATACCGCGGGCATTCTCAACAACCAGTATGGCTGGTCGGTGTATCTGTGTATCGTGCTCGGCGCATTGGCGTCGGTGATCGCTGGATTTGTGCTGGCGCTCCCCGCGTTGCGCGTGCGTGGCCCCTATTTCGGGCTCACCACCCTTGTCGCCGTGCTGATGCTGCAGAATTTCATCGTGGTGTTCGCCGATCTCACCGGCGGCGAAATCGGTCTGACCATTCCCGACGTCATCACGATCGACGCCAATGCCAATTACTGGATTGCACTCGGATTCATGACCGTCAGCGCCATCATCCTTTATGGGCTGTCGCAGTCGCCGATCGGTCTCGTGCTGCAGGCCAGCGGACAGGATCCCGTCCAGGCCGGCGCGCTGGGCTTCAACATCGTCAAGCACAAACTCGCGGCTTTTATCGTGAGTGCGTTTTTCTCAGGCCTGTCCGGCGCGTTGCTGGTGTTCTATTTCGGTACCGCATCGGTCGGCACGGTCGTCGACATTGCCGTCGGGGTAAACGTCATTGTTGCCGCGGTGCTCGGCGGTCGCCGCACTGTGCTCGGCGCAGCACTCGGGGCAATTTTCCTGATCGTCGCCGGCGAATTCCTGCGGCCAACCGGTGAACTGGCGACGTTCATCGTCTCAGCCGTTGCCTTGCTCGTCGTCTTGTTCTTTCCCGGCGGTTTCCTCGGAGCGGCCCTCTCACGCGAGGCTCGCTCGTAATGGACGCCACGCCCAACAACGCACCGGTTCTCGAAGTTCGCGGCCTGACCAAACGGTTCGGCGGCCTCACTGCCGTCAAAAATCTGAGCTTCGGCCTGCGCGCTGGCGAAATCTTCGGCCTGATCGGCCCGAACGGGTCAGGCAAATCCACGGCGATGAAGAGCATCATGGGTATCGAGCGTCCGACCGCCGGCGAGGTCATCTTCCAAGGAGAAAACGTCGCCGGACTTCCCGCGCACAAGATCGCGCGGAAGGGTTTCGGCATGGTGTTTCAGCACTCGCGTCCGCTGAACCGGCAGACCGTGCTGGAAAACATCATGGTCGCGCTGCTGCCGGACAGCCTGTTTATGCTGTTTGCGGACAAGGCTCTGACCGAACGCGCGAAGTGGATCGCCAACCGCGTCGGCCTGGGCACGGTGATGGACCGGCGTCCGCCGACATTGCCGTTCGCGGACCTGCGCCGGCTTGAACTGGCCAAGGCCATTGCCCGGGATCCCAAGGTGGTGCTGGTCGACGAGCCGTTCGCGGGGCTGACGCTGGCGGAAGTTGGCACCTTCTCCGAACTGATCCGCAGCTTCCGCGACGAGGGGCGCGCGGTGATGCTGGTCGATCACAACGTCAAGAGTGTCGCCGCGCTGGTCGACCGCGTGCTCGCGATGTATCTCGGCGAGGAAATCGTCACCGGCCGCGCCGACGAGGTGATGCGGAACGAGACCGTGCGGCGGGTCTATCTCGGCGGTGCCATCGAAACATCGGCGCGCCCGGAAACCAGCTTCAAGGACAAGGTGCCGCTGCTGCAGGTCGAGAATGTCAGCGTCCATTACGGCAAGGCGCAGGCGCTGGACAACGTCTCGATCCACGTCCATCAGGGCGAATTCGTCTCGGTCGTCGGACTCAACGGCGCCGGCAAGACCACGCTGTTCAACACCATCTCGGGCTTTTTGCCCTACAGCGGCGACATCGTCCGCGACGGCGAGAAGCTGCGCGGCACCAGCCCGGCACGGATCGCGCGCAGCGGCATCGTGCAGTGCCCCGAATCGCGCGAGCTGTTCGGCGAGATGAGCGTGCGCGAAAACCTCGATCTCGGCGGCCAACATCTGTCGGATTCCGACAAGGACAAGCAGCTGGCCTGGCTGTTCGAGCTGTTTCCGATCCTGAAGGAACGTCAGGGCCAGATGGCGCAGACGCTGTCCGGCGGTGAACAGCAGATGCTGGCCATCGGCCGTGCGCTGATGATGCAGCCGAAAATTCTGATCCTCGATGAGCCGACGCTGGGTCTCGCGCCCGTCATTCTCGAATTGTTGTCGAAGGCGCTGGAAAAACTCCGCCAGACCACGCCGATCACGGTTTTGCTCGGCGAGCAGAACGTGACCTTCGCGCTTCCGCATGCCGACCGAGTGTATGTGCTCGAACATGCGCGCATCGTCTGGGAAGGCGACCCCGGCCGGTTCGCCGCCGAAGCGGGCGAGGGATACCTCTGAGCGCCAAAGCGCCCGGCATCCCGTCCGTCAAGGCTTGCGTGATGTACCTCACATAACGACCGGTCCAGCCGGCTTACCCTCCTGTCCGAACAAACATGGAGGGTGACATGCGCAAATTCATTTTGATCACGGCGATGGTTCTGGTGTCCGCGACGGCGCACGCCGGCGGCCCGCGAAGTCTGACGCTGGCTTCGAGCGACCAGCCGGCCAAATCGGTTGAAACCAAACCTGCCGAAACCAAGCCTGCCGAAACAACGCCGGCCGAAGCAACTCCCGAGGCGTCGAAATTTGTCGAGCGGCCCT